>JAGXFT010000067.1 GCA_024637135.1 Nitriliruptorales bacterium
CGGACCGCGCGCTCACGGACCTTGTCGGGATACGGGGCTCGTCGTGTCATGGCTCCATCCTGTCAGATGATGGAGCAGTGCGCTTACCCGGGGCGCTTCAGCTGGTGCCCGGACGATGACTGAGCTTGGCAGAGGGGCGAGACCGACATGCAGGGCGCCCAATTGGGGGACTCCGCAGGTTCGTGTGGGTCCGGGGGAGGCTGAACGTCGGGTGATGGCCGGGTAGGTGTCTGGGAACGAGGGATCCGGGGTGGAGGTGTGGCGCGCACGTGGCTCGTAGGGTTCGAGGTGCCTAAACGCTCGAGCCTGGAGTCCACGTGCGCGCCACGACTGCATTCAACCGCATGCTTGCCATCGACGGGGCCACGGTGGCCTCGGTCACCTTCACCGGCGACGGGATCGTGGTCGAACTGGCCCGTCGTTTCCGTCGTCTGACCTGTCCTGTGTGTGGCTGGTCGACCCGCGCCGGTTACGACACCTCGACGCGCCGGTGGCGTCACATCGATGCCGGGTCGTCCAAGATCTGGCTGCAGGCCGAGATCCGTCGGCTGTCCTGTCGGCCGTGCGGTCGGGTGGTCACCGAGGCGGTGCCGTGGGCGCGTCACCGCGCTCGTCACTCACGTGATCTCCAAGACGTGATCGTGTGGCTGGCCCAGCGCTGCGACAAGACCACGGTGCGCAGGTTGCTGCGGGTGTCGTGGGCCGCGGTCGCCCACGCGGTCGAGATGGTCGTGGCCGACCAACTCGACGACGCGCGCCTGGACGGGCTGGTGCGGATCGGGGTCGACGAGATCTCCTATCGCAAGGGCCACCGGTATCTCACGGTGGTGGCCGATCACGACCGGGACGGTGCGGTGGTGTGGGCCGGGGAAGGCCACGATGGCAAGTCGGGCAAGGATTCGGCCACCCTGGCCCGCTTCTACGACCAACTCGGCCACGACCGGACCGCCAAGCTCGAAGCCGTCAGCCTCGACTTGGGTGGCGCTTACGCCAAGGCCACCCGCGACGCCGCCCCGCACGCCGCCCAGTGCGCCGACCCGTTCCACGTCATCGCCCTGGCCAACACTGCCATCGACGTCACCCGCCGGTGGGCGTGGAACCTCCACCGCCACCACCACACCGCGACCAAGGCCCGCTGGGTCAAACGGACCCGGTGGGCGCTGGTCAAGGACCCCGGCGACTGGAAGGTCTCCCAGCGCGAGATCGTCGACCGGCTCCGCAAGGACCGATCGGTGCTGTTCCGAGCCTGGGCACTCAAGGAGGCCCTCAGGGACCTGTATCGCCTCGACGACCCCGACGATGCACCCGAGCTGCTCGACGCCTGGCTGGCTTGGGCATGCCGGTCCCGCATCCCCGCCTTCGTCAAGCTGTCCCGCACCGTGCGTGCCGAGCGAGACCGGATCCTGGCCGCCATCGAACTCGGCCTCTCAAACTCCAAACTCGAGGGCCTGAACTCCAAGGTCCGCCTCATCAACCACCGTGGCTACGGCCACCACACACCCGCCGCCCTGATCGCCATGATCTACCTCTGCTGCGGCGGCCTCACCGTCCAACTACCCACGGAAACGTGAGGAGAACCCGATATCTCAGACCCGGGAGGTCATGGCCGGCATCGCGTGTAGTTGGATCGGGCACGGTGAATGCTCGAGTTCTCTGAAGGTCTGGAAGACCCACGGGGCCGGGTGTAGGCCGATGGTGTCACCACCATCGGAGAGATCATGTCCCACACCAACGATCCGATCCCGCTCAGCGACGACCCGGACGCGGTCAGGCTGGCCGGCGCGTTCCTGGCCGGCTACGCCTCACCCGCAACCCGCCGCGCCTACCGCGTGGACCTGCGCTGTTGGTTCGCGTTCTGCCGCCGCCACCGCATCCACCCCTACCGGGGTATCCGACGCACCCATCTGGAGCTGTACCTGCGCGAACTGGAACAGCTGGTCCCAAGGCCGGCCAACACCACCCGATACCGCCGAGTCGCGACCCTGTCGGCCTGGTTCGGCTGGCTGGAAGACGAAGACCTCCACATCGGCAACCCGGCCGCTCGGGTCCGACGCCCGCTGCGGCACCGTCGCCCGATGCCGTGGCTGGACCGCAACCAGCTCACCGACCTGCTCGCGGTCGCCCAAGACGAAGGCGGCGCTGTCTACGCCACGGTGTGTCTGCTCAGCTTGAACGGGCTGCGGGTCGCCGAGGCCTGCGCGGCCGACATCGACGACCTCACAGGGACGGCCTACCAGCCGATGCTGCACATCATCGGCAAGGGTGACCGGCCCGCCGAGATCGTGTTGAACCCACGTACCCATCAGGCGATCGACGCCGCGATCGACGATCGAACCCAAGGCCCGATTCTCGTCAACGCCTGGGGCAACCGGATGCGCCGTCACAACGTTGCCGCGATGCTGGTCCGCCTTGCCAAGACCGCCGGCATCGACGTGCACATCACCCCGCACGCCCTTCGTCGTTCCTACATCACCATCGGCCTGCTCCAAGGCGTCTCGCTGCGCGACATGCAACGTGCCGCCCGGCATGCCAAGGCCGACACCACGGTCGGCTACGACCAATCCGACCAGTCCTTCCACCGCGACCCCACCTTCGTGCTCATGTCCGCGACCGCCCGCTGAGTGTCTATAGCGGCGGATCTCCGAGGGTTGGCGGTGCGTCGCGAGACTGTGGACAGCGGACAGCCATCGCATGGTTGCCGAGCGGCTCAGCCGTGGCCATCGGCTACAGGGCGTCGTCGTTGTAGGGCTCGGGATCGGCGTCGTCGATGGTCGACGACAGCAAGGAACGAGCGTCCCCTCGTCGACGTACACACGGGAGCGGATGGGTCCCGTCAGAGGGACGAGGCGTTCCGCCTCACCGCGACAGACGCGGCGCGATCCCGGACAGCCATCCTCGGATTGCCGCACCGAGGCGAAACGATCCACTCCCGCACAACGTCCACCGGAGGTAACGGTCCGCCCGGCCTGCCACGCTCAGCCCGCTTCGAGGGCGGCCTCCTCGACGGAGGCCAGCATGCTCTCGAAGTTCGTTTCCAGCATCCTGTCGATCACGGGACCGGTCAGTCGACCCACGGGACCACCTCGTGGCTCATACCGGTAGTCGAAGGTGATCGCGGTCCCCTCCCCGTCGGGCTCGAGGGTGAGCCGGGATTTGGCCTGTTTGAATGGGACCAGCGCGGATGGCTGATTCGTGGTGGCGATGGTGCAGCCTTCGTCCCAGGCAGTGACCGTTTCGACCAGGCTTCCGACCGGGACCAGGTCCACCTCGCGGCGCGCGCCCACGCCGTTGACTTGGTCTCCGAGGGGTCGAGACCCCCTCAGGCCTTCCCAGTGGTCCGCCAAGTTCGGGAAGTCGGCGAACACGTCCCACACTGAACTACAGGACGCGGCGACTCGTCGTCGCACGGTGAGATGTCGTTCGGCCACGATGATCGCTCCCGCTGCGCAGACCCACCCTAGTTGAGCGTGGTGGCAATGGTAGGGGAACGCGTTGCTAGCGCAAGGTTGGCCCGATGCGAGCTCAGAGCCGCGACGGGGGGCCGCGAGGCACCGGACTCCACATCCGTGCGCAGAACTCACATTGGGATGGTCTGCCTGAGAGATCTCGTAGCTTCCAGGGGTTTCGAAACTAATCGTCCAAGTAGCGAGATCCCCTGGATCTCACAGGTTTCGGCGCCGCATCGAGAGGTTGCGATATCCGGAGCGTCTTCGAAGATCGGGCGCGGGGGTGCCGAGGTCAGTCCAGCGGATCCGGCTCAGCGCCGACGAGCGGCACTGACGGGTGTCCTGCTAGCGCGGAGTTGCTTGACGAGGCGAATCTGGCGGAGTGTGTCGGTCGCGCCAGCTGCTGTTCGGCGCCATTCACGGTGTTCGCGGGCGAGGTGTTCGAGGCGGGCGACATCGCGCTGGGCGTCGTCGAGCGGGGACTGGAGGTGTGCCTTGTCTACGGGGTTGGTCGCAGCACGTTGCTGGCGTTGGAGGCTGTCGCGGGTGCGGTGGGTTTGGTCGAGCCGTTGAGGGTCGAACGTCGGCATCGAGTCGAGGATCTGCTGTTGGTCGTGTTCGAGTCGGTCGAGCTGATCGTCGGCGAGCAGGTGGAGGGCGACGGCCAAGTGGCGGTCGATGTGGTGTTGCGCGTGGTCGTGGGCGGCACGCGCGTCCGGGCGTGACGCCGCGGGGCGGGGGCCGGTCAGGTTGGTGTGGTCGGCCAGGTCGTAGCGTTCGCGGTAGGCGGCCGCGGCGGTGGCAGCGGTCAGCCAGCTGTCCAGACCCACAGCGCGTTCTCCTTGCCCGCGGCGTGCTCGCAGCGTGTCGGGGCCGGCCGGTCGGGGCCCGAGCGGGCCGACCCAGGTGGGGGTTGGTCCGTGGGTGAGCTGGTGGCGGAGTTGCCGCCAGCGATGCCCCATCTGTTCGACGGCCTGTCGCGCCAGGACGGTGTCCTCGCTGTCGCCCGGTGGAATGGCGCCGCTCAGACCCCGAGGATGGACGGGAGCAGCGGTGGCGGTGGCGTCGTCGAGTCGCCAGTGCAGCACCCCCGCTGCGGAGTGGCCGTCGCCGAGGGGTGCTTGGGCGACATGGGTCAGCAGGTGTTGCTGGTCGTGGCCCGACAGCGCGAGCTGTCTCAGCTTGGCGACCAGGGCGGGCCACTGGGGGTCGCCGGTTGCCTCGATGCCGTGGCGGGCGAGCGTGTCGGCGGCCCACTGTCGGGTGGCGCGGCGGCAGGCGTCTTCGTAGATCGCACCGAGCCGGCCCAGCGAAGTGATGCCGTGTTGGGAGTCGGCGATGGTCTGGTGGGCGGCGAGCCGGTCCGGGTCACGACGGTTGAGGATGGAAGACAGGATCCGTTCAGCGGTCGGCAGGTCGTGGTCGTCGCGGATCTGGTCGCGTTGCGTGTCGACGGCGACCCAGATGTGGTTGGCGTGGCGGCCTCGGGTTGCGACGACGTAGAGCTGTTCGTGGGTGTCGCCGGCGGTGGCCAGCGCGTGGCAGGCGTCCACGGTCATGCCCTGGGCGCGGTGGGCGGTGGTGGCATAACCCAGGTGGGCGTGGTCGGCGAGGTAGTCGCCCGGCAGGGTCACGGTCGCGGCGTCGCCGTGGCGGCGGAGGTCGACGGAGCCGTTTCGGTGGACGGCCAGGATGGTCCACACGTCGCCGTTGACCACCCACCCGCCGTTCGAGGTGGCCAAGGTGCGACGGTTGCGCCGTGTGACGAGGTGATCACCGACGGAGGCGAGGTTGTCGCGCAGCGTCACCGTCGGGCCTGACCCGTCGACGACGCCGGCGTCCAGCAGGGCGGTGCGTGCTCGGTCGTTGAGGATGTTGGCTTGTTCGTTGGTGGTGACCACCATCAGCACCGAACGACGTCGCGGGTCTTCGCCGGTGCTGGTGGCGTCTGCCTGCCACGCGGCGAACAGGTCGGCCTCGACCTGGGCCGACGTGCCGGAATGGATGCGGCCACGCATCGCGTAGGCGGCCAGGCAGGCCGGATCCCGGGCCCGTAGTTGCAGGCTTGCGGTGGCTTCCCATTCGGCGGTGAACCGGCGCACCTCGGTGAGGCGGACAGCGCCGTGCCGGTCGATCAGCAGGTCGAAAGCGCCGCCGACGTGGACTGCGGCAAGCTGGGCGGGGTCACCGACCAGCACCACCTTGCTGTTGGTCCTGCGGGTCTGGTCGACGATGGCCACGAGCTGGTCGGTGGCGACCATCGACGCTTCGTCCACCAGCACCAGCGCCCCGTGCGGCATCGACCAGCGGCCCGAACCGGTTTCGTGCAGCCATTTGCTGGTGTTGGCGGCGCGGACGTTGGCCTCGGTGGCGAGGACGTTCGCAGCGGCCTGGGACACGGTCAGCCCGATCACCTCGCCGCCGCGAGTCTGCCACGCCTCGACCGCGGCGCGAAGTGCGCGTGTCTTTCCCGCACCCGCAGGCCCGACCAGCTGGCTGACACGGCGGTCGTCGCCGAAGAGTTCGACCACGGCCTGACGCTGGTCGCCACCAAGCCCGTGCGCATCCGCAGCCGCTTCCAGCACGTCCCCGGCGACGGTTGGCGCACCCGGTTCGGCGGCGGCCTGCAGCAGCCATGCCTCGGCGTCGATGGTGTGGGTCAGCGCCCACCGGCCACGCCCCGGCCGTTCATACACACTCGACCCGTCAGACCTGCGCAGCCCGTCGGAAACGTCGTCGACGTCCGGGGCGGACACTTGCAGCAACTGGGCGTTGGCGATCGTGGCCTGCACGAGTTGTTCGGCCTGGCGGCGCAGCCCGTCGGGGTCGTGGTCGTCTGGGTCGATCACGTCGAGCGCCGCGCGCAGCAGGTCGTGGCGCGAGAACGTCGCCCGCGGGATGTCGGCCAGCCGGGAAAGCAGCTGCTCAGGGGCCACTGTCGTCGCACGCCCGTGTCGACGGTTGCGTCCGACGACAGCATCGGCCACTCCCGCGAGCCGGCGGCCTTGGGCGATCGCGGTGGCTTCCCACTTGTCCAGTGCTTCGTCGGCAGGCAGGTCGGTCTTGGCGGGGCGGGTGGCCAGGGTGGCGTCCTGGGCCATGCGCCACTGCACCGTCGGAGACGGCGCCACCCCATACTTGGCCTCGTAGGCCTCGACCAGCCTGTCGACACGCTCGGTGATGGCCCGCCGCCGGGTCGAGAACGTCTCGATGAGGTCGTCGTCGATCCCGTCGATCTCCCGCAGCCCGTCCGGGCGGTCCCGCCAGTCGACGCCGACCCGTCGGGTCAGCTCGGCCTCGAGGGTGCGGTTGTAGAGGGCGCCCGCGCCGGCCTTGGCCGCCAGCACCGCCCGGCCGTCCAGCGCCCGCCACTTCCCGTCGGTCCGGGTCTTGGCGCGGTTGAGCAGGAGACTGTGGGTGTGGATCTGCATGTCGCCTGACCGTGACGTCCATTCGTTGAACCGGGCCACCACCAGCCCGGAGGTGTCCAGCACCCGGACGCCGTTGCGGCCCGCCCGCACGAACGCGGCATGCTCCTGCAGGTAGTCGAGCCCTGCGTCGACGGCAGTCTCGTGGGCGGCCCAGACCTCCTCTTGGACGTCGAGATCGCCGCCGGCCCACAGGATCGACACCGATTTCACCGGCGAGAAGGTGCAGTCCCATGCCGCCACCGACGCCTGCGGCCCCTTGCGCCTGGCCTCGTGCTTGGCCATCCACCTGCGGTACGGGTCGTCGACCCCGTCGGCCGCTGCGGCCGCCGCGTCGGCCAACGCACCCGCGGCGGCAGGCTGGCGGAACCGGCTCCCGACGTGTCGGCCGGACCCGTCGGGATGTTCGGCCCGGTCGAACAGTGCAACGAACTGCCTGTCGTTGACCGCACCGGCCACGCCGAGGTCGTCGGCGCCCCCGCCCCACCACGAGCTGCCCGGCGCGTACAGCGTCTCCCGGCGGTCCGGCGTCATCCGGCCCGTCTCGGCGAGGTAGTAGTCGGCTATCCCCGATCGGACCTGCCCGATGTAGTAGTCCACCGCACCGCCCGCCCGCACCTTCTTCACCGACAACACAAACGCGCCCGTCGTTCGCCGTCACATCAACCACTGCCTCGCCGATGCGGCGTGGTGTGACATGGGTGTGCGGACGGTGCGCACCGACTGGATCGGTCGATGCATTGGTGTGAGGCATTTGGTGGCGGGTTGGTCACGGTCCATCACGAGGCGCCTGCGCGGAGCTCGCACGGACTTGCGGCGAGCTGTCGACGGCACCGAGTGGGTCGGGGCAATGGTCCGGGGAGGCCTGACTGAGGTCCTGCCGTGGCTGACTGCTCACAGCGACATCCACAGGACGGTGACCCAGAACTTCTGGAACGTGGAGGAGCATCGCAGCCAACTGGCCGCGAGCACGTCGCCGACCTGCCTCGGATCGCGTCCTGCGTGTTGTGGCCGAGCCGGGGGCGAGAGGCTGGCCGCGTGAGGGCCACAACCTGGGTCCGTGGGACCGGAGCAAGGAACCGCCGGCCGCGCGCAAGCCGCACATGGAGGCACCGAGATGTCACAAGTCGAGGACGTCGGTGGGCAGTCGTGGTGTAGGAGAACCATGTCCAGGAGGAACCATGACGCCCCGCATCACACCCGAGGGTCCCGACGATCGCGAGGAGACTGCCGCCGATGAGTCGGCCCGTGGTCCCTCTCGACGCGAGCGGGCGCAAACGTCCTTGGAGGAACGCTTGGCCCGGCCAGCCCCCACCGTGTGGCTGTCAGGACAGGAGGCCGCCGAGTATGTGGGCGTGTCCTGGCCGACGCTCCGCAAGACACTCCTCGAGCACGACATCCCGTGCCTGCACCTGGGCACCCGCTGGAAGATCGACGTTGCCGTCCTGGACGAGTGCCTGCATCGGATCGCTGAAGCCGGTTAGGCGTGGGTCCCTTCCAAGGTCCCCGTCGCCGCCGGAGTGTGCACCAGCGGAAGTCATCCCAGCTCACCGAGCGCAGCGTCGATCTCCGCGGCCGCCGGCTCGGAGGAGGCCTCGAGCATGTGGGAGTAGACGCGCCGGACGGTCTCGGGGGTGTCGCCGATCCAGAAGGCGATCTTGTCGCCCGAGTGGCCCGCGTCGATCATCCACGAGACGTACGTGTGACGCAGCCCGTGCGACGACAGGGTCGGAACCTCGGCGGCCTCGCAGGCGGCCGACAGCGCGCGGTTGTAGGCCGTGAGCGACAGGTGCCGGCCGGTCGAGGTTTGGATCAGCCAGAGTCGGGCGAACTGCTTGGCGTCGTGCTCCCGGTCGGCCAGGTCGGGCAGCGGCTCGCCAGCGCCGTGCTCGACGACCAGTCTGTCGAGGGTGGCACGCGCGGCACTGGGGATCGCCAGCGTCCGGACCCGGTGGTTCTTGGTCGCCCGGACCGTGTCGACCGAGACCCGACGGACGATCCTGAGCTTGCCGGCGGCCAGGTCCACGTCGTGGGCGGTCAGACCGGCGATCTCGGAAACCCTGGCGCCGAACGACAGTTGCAGCAGGGCGGCGTCGCGTTGCCAGCTACCGAGCCGGAGCAGCATCCGCCGCGCCTGGGCCCGTTCGAGGACCTCATGGGGTGCGGCCTGTCTGCGCGGCCGGTGTCGCTTGCTCCGTGTCGGGACGCGCGCGATGACGTCGTCCTGCTGGGCAGCGTGGAACAGCGCGGAGAGTGTCCGGTACACCCGGTCGGCGGTCGCGGGTGTGCCGTCGCGGAGGATCAGGTTCATCAGCCGGGTGATGTCCGACGGGGTGACCGACGAGGCGGTGCGGCAGCCGATGTGCGGGAGGATCCACCCGTCGAGGTGGGCGCGGTGGAACCGCCGGGTGTTGGTCGGGGCGTGGTCGTAGGTCGCCATCCACCGCTCCGCGTACTGCGCCACGGTCACCGAGGTCGGCAGAGTCCCATGGATGGCCTGCGCGCGGGTGATGGTCTCCCACTGCCCGGCCGCCTCACGAGTCGGGAACGACCCGCTGAAGGTGCGACCGTCGAGCATCAGTCGGGCCTGCCAGCTGTCCCCGCGCTTGCGGATGCCCATGACCCGACTCCCCGTCCTGTGAGCCCACCCTACGCGTTGCGGCGCGGTTTTGGACAGGATTTGGACAGGCAGTGGAGTCGATGCGTTTCGCGCCAACGAACGAAAACCGCCCGAACGGCCCTTAAGGACCGGTCCGAGGCGGTTTGCGGAGGGTGGTCAGGGGCGGGGTCGAACCGCCGACACCACGATTTTCAGTCGTGTGCTCTACCAACTGAGCTACCTGACCGTGGCGGTCGTCGCCGGGCATGGATCATGCCCGGATTTCTGGGGACGACGTCGCCGGTCGACCGACCGGGGGTGACCGGTGCATGTCGAAACGCGGACCTGACGGGATTTGAACCCGCGACCTCCACCTTGACAGGGTGGCGAGCACTCCAAACTGCTCCACAGGTCCAGATGTTGAACTGGTGCCGATCCGCTGTTGGACCGGTCTGCGCGACGATAGGCGATGCAGCGACGCGGTGTCGCGTTGTCAGTGGTGACGGCTGGTCGTGGGCCGCGCAGGACTCGAACCTGCAACCAGCGGATTAAAAGTCCGATGCTCTGCCAGTTGAGCTAGCGGCCCCTGCTGGACCAGCGCACGAACGAACGAGAAGTCTACACGGTCCCCGGGGCCGAGTCGAACCACGCCGTGTCGGCACGGGTCGGGCCCGAGCGGGTCCGGCGCGAACGGCCACGAAGTGCCCCGCGCCCGCGCCACCCCTACGCTCGCCGGGCACCCAGATCGCGCGACAGGGAAGCAGCATGGCAGAAACATCGGTGGTCCCGCTGGACCAGGTCGACACCTCCCGCGTGGCGGACCTGCTGGCCCGGGCGGGGGATGCCCGCGGCGGTGACGTCGTCGACGAGGCCGAACTCGCACGACTGTTCGGACGACGGTCGCGCGCCGGCTGGCGGGCCGCGGTCGCCCAGCGTGGCGGCGAGGTGGTGGGCTATGCGGCCATCGTCGACCGCGACGACCGAGTGGGTGGCGACGTCGTGTCCCTGGCGGACACCGACGTCCTGCCGTTGCTGCTCGACTGGCAGCACGAGCAGGTCGGCGACCGCGACATCGTCACGTGGCTGCGCTTCTCCAGCGCCCGTGACCTGCAGGCGGTTGCCGCCTCCGGGTTCGGGGTCATGCGTCGACTGGGCGTGCTGGGACGGTCGTTGGACGCTGTGGAGGTGTCCCCGCCACCGGACGGGATGCACGTCCGTGCCGTCACCAACGACGACCTCGATGGGGTCCTGGCCGTCCTGCTGGACGCCTACGACGGCAGCGAAGACGGCGGGTGGACGCGCGACGAACTCGAGCGCCGTCGGGCCTATCCGTGGTACCGCGACGAGGACCTGCTGGTCGCGGCGACCGGCGACAACCGGATCGCCGGCATCCACTGGACCAAGCGGCGCGACGCCACCCGGGGCGAGACCTACAACCTGGCGATCGCGCCGTGGGCGCAGGGCCAGGGGTTGGGACGGGCCCTGTTGACGGCCGGCATGGCCCACCTGGCCGACGTCGGTCGCGACGAGATCATCCTGTGGGTCGACCGCTCCAACGAGCGCGCCATCGCGCTGTACGACTCGGTCGGGTTCCAGACCCAGTGGGACGACGTCGCGTTGGCCCTGGACCACGACCGGGACTGAG
>JAGXFT010000006.1 GCA_024637135.1 Nitriliruptorales bacterium
ATGGCGAGCCTGGTGTCGGCTCGCCCCGAGGTCCTGCGCGATCGCGTGGCCGGGTTGGCCGCGCACGTCGGTCCCACCGTTGCGGGGATCCACCTCGAGGGACCGTTCCTGGCACGTGCCCAGTGCGGCGCCCACGATCCCGACGCCCTGCACCCACCCGACGCCGCCCTGTTGGACGACCTCGCCGTCCTGGCCGACGGTGGGCTGGCAATGGTGACCCTGGCCCCGGAACTGCCCGACGCGGCCACGTTCGTCGACCGCGCGCTGGACCATGGCATCGTGGTGGCGATCGGCCACACCGAGGCCGACGCCGCCACCATCGACGACGTCGTCGGGCGCACCCGGGCCGGGCGACGACGACTCGTCGCCACCCACCTGTACAACGGGATGCCCCCACTGGACCACCGGGCACCCGGCCCCGTGCTGGCCTCACTGGGCGCGGCCGCCGCGGGGGACGCCTGGGTCGAACTGATCGCGGACGGCGTCCACCTGGCCCCGGCCACGATCCGGGCCACGTTCCGGCTCGTCGGCGACGCAGTGGTGCTGATCAGCGATGCGACCGCCGCCACCGGGATGGGCGACGGGCGCTTCCGCCTGGGTGACCTGGAGGTGACCGTGGCCGGACGGGTGTGTGAACTCGTGGACGGCGACTCGCTGGCCGGGAGCGTGACCCCACTGCTCGTGATGGTGCGGACGGCCGTTGCGGCCGGGGTCGCGCCCGACCAGGCGATCGCGGCAGCCACCCGTCACCCCGCAGACCTGCTGGGACGGCGGGAACTCGGCCGGTTGGACGTCGGCGCCCGAGCCGACGTACTGGTGCTGGACGACGACCTCGGACTCGTGCAGGTGTGGCGTACCGGCGAACGGCTCGAACCGGCGATGGGGTGACCCGGTCCGCACGGGGGGCGGTCGTCCTGCGAGCAGGGCACTGGTCACGTACCTCGGCCGGGCGCATCGTCGTCCTTCGCGGCGACGCGGCGACGGGGTGCCATGGGCAGGCATGGCACCCCGTCGGCGTTCGGGAGTCGTGCGGTCAACGACGGGTGGGGGTCACCCGACCGTCGGCTCCAGCACGACCTGGTCGGACCCGGTCAGGGGACCGACCGTGTCGGTACCCGGATCGGTGTAGGTGGCGACGAACACGGCCGACAGGTCGCCGGTGGCGGGGTCGTGGCCTGACGGAACCGTCGTCGTCAACGTGCCGGCGCAGCCCGTGGCGGTGCTCTGCGGGTGCCCGTGCGTGTTGTGCCCGAGCACGTACTGGACCTGGACGTTGTCGCAGTCCACGTCCTGGTCGTCCGTGACCTGGACCTCGTACGCCACCACGTCACCGAACGAGAAGGTGTCCCCGTCGGTCGGGGTGATGAACTCGACCACCGGCACCTCGTTGCCGACCTGGACCGTCACGTAGTCCGACCCGATCTTGCCGCGGTCGCGGCCGCCTCGGTCGGTCACGGTGAGGTGGGCGTAGTACACGCCGTCCTGGTCGTAGGTGTGGGTCGGGTTCTCCTCACGGGAGTCCACCTTGCCGTCCCCGTCGAAGTCCCAGGCGTAGACGAGCCGGTCGCCGTCGGCGTCGGTGACGTCGGAGGTGAACGACACGGTCAACGGCGAGGCACCGACCAGGTTGTCACCGGCGATCTCGACCTCGGGTGCGTGGTTGCCGTTCGGACCGATGTAGTCGATCCGGGACAGTTCGGCCTCGGGGTTCTCGGAGAAGAACCCGTCGCCGTACTCCAGCATGTACAGCGCACCGTTGGGACCGAATTCGAGGTCCATCGGGTTGTCCGTGGCGATCGAGTCGATCACCGGCTCGATGCCGGTCACGGCACCGTCGATCGAGAACGCCTTGACGTAGTCCCGCGTCCACTCGTAGAAGAGCGGCTTGCCGTCGTGGTAGTCGGGCCACGCGACCCGCGGGTGGAACCTCGCCTGCACGGAATCCGCGTCGTAGGCGGGACCAGCCATCGGGCCGATGCCCCCGGTCTCGAGTTCGGGGAACAGGGTCGACGCCGAGTAGGTGTAGTACACCTCGGGGTCGGTCATCGGCGGCAACTCGGTGAGGCCGTCGTTGTTGGGCGAGTCGTTGACCAGGGTGCCGTCGCAGCCGAACTCCTCACCGGACTCGCCGGTGGCGAAGTCGTAGTCGACGTAGGCGACGTCACGGGTCACGCAGTACGGCCAGCCGTAGTTGGCGGGCTCGTCGACGTACATCCAGCGACCGTGCCCGGCCGGACCGCGGCTGGGGTTGGGGTTGCGGGCGTCCGGTGAGTAGTCACCGACGTAGACCGCGTCGGTCTCGGGATCGATCTCGATGCGGAACGGGTTGCGGAAGCCCATCGCGTAGATCTCGGGCTTCGTGTCGTCCATGCCCGCGGGGAACAGGTTGCCCTCGGGGATGGTGTAGCCACCACCGTCGGTCGGGGTGATCCGGAGCAGCTTGCCACGCAGGTCGTTGGTGTTGGCCGCCCCACGCTGGGCGTCGTAGGCGGGGTTGCGGTCCTCGCGCTCGTCGATGGGCACGAACCCGTTCGAGGCGAACGGGTTGGTGTCGTCACCGGTCGACAGGATGAGGTTGCCGGCGGAGTCGAAGACCACGTCACCGCCGATGTGGCAGCAGATCCCGCGGTCGACCGGGACCTGGATGATCTCCTCCTCCGAGTTCATGTCGATCTTGCCGTCGGCGAAACGGAACCGGGACAGCTGGAGGTGGCCCTCGTAGGCGGCGAAGTCCTCGGGAGTCCCGAAGTTCGGGGCGTCACCCTCGTTGGCCGGCGTCTCCGGGTCGTCCAACGGGGTGTCCAGTGGTGGCGAGTAGTAGACGTAGACCCAGTTGTCCTTGTTCTTCTTGAAGTTCGGGTCCAGCGCGATGCTCTGGAAACCCTCCTCGTCGTGGAGGTAGAGGTCGAACTGCGCGGCGATGCTGTTGACACCCGTCTTCGCGTCGTGGAACCAGACGCGACCGTTGCGGGTCCCGTGCAGGACCGACCCGTCCGGGAGCACGGCGAGGTCCATCGGCTCACCGGGGCTGTCGTTGAGTGTCACCTTCTGGAACTCGGAGTCGTCGGGTGGGGTGGCGTCCTGGGCAACCGACGGGACGGCCGCGAGGCCGGTCGTCATCAGGGCTGCCACCAGCGCCAGGGTGCGGGCCAGTCGTTTCATGGGGGATGTCCTTCGGTCAGCCGTGCGTCGGGGTGGTCGGCGGACCCCGCCGACCCTCGCACGGGCACCCCTACACAAGTACACCACTTATGCGGTGCCAATGGACAAAAGATGGGCTCCCAGTGTTTGAACGCCTGAAGGGTGGCGAGATTCTGCGAGGTGGCAGGACCGACCGTTTGACGTCACGAGGAGAATAGGTGGAACCAGCAACAAAACTGGCCCGTTGGAACCACTGCTGGACGCGCACGCCGGTGTCCGTCAGACGCACCCACGGCGATCCGCAACACTGGGGGCATGGTGGACGTACTGGCACGACGAGACCTCCCCGATCCCCGGGCGGCCGTGACGACCCGCGGCGGCGTGGGCGACCTGGTGGACCTGGTGGCGGCCGGGGGCGTGTGCGTGCTGACCGGCGCGGGGATGTCGACGGCGTCAGGCATCCCGGACTACCGCGGGATCACGGGTCGGGCCCGACCGGCCAACCCCATGCGCCATGCCGACTTCGTCGCCTCGGCCGCCAACCGCCGGCGGTACTGGGCCCGGTCACTGGTCGGCTGGAAGACCTTCGGCGAGGTCGAACCGAACGACGGACACCACGTCGTGGCAGACCTCCAGCGGGCCGGACTGGTGGACCGCGTCATCACCCAGAACGTCGACGGACTGCACCAGCGTGCCGGCAGCCACGACGTCGTCGAACTCCACGGCACCCTGGCGACGGTGTCGTGCCTGGACTGTGGGGCGACCGTCGACCGGGCCGATCTCCAGCACCGACTGCGTGCACGCAACCCGCAGGTCGCCGAGCGCGTGGGCGTGATCTCGGCCGACGGCGACGCCCACCTGGTTGCCGACGCGGACTTCGTGGTGGTGGACTGCCACTGCGGCGGCCCGTACATGCCCGACGTCGTCTTCTTCGGCGCCGGTGTGCGCCGGAGCCTCGTCGACGCCTGCTACCGGTCGGTCCAGGACTGTCGCAGCCTGCTCGTGCTGGGGTCGTCGCTGTTCGTGTGGTCGGGCCTGCGGTTCGTGCGACGTGCCGCCGAGCACGACCGCCCGGTCGCGATCGTCAACCACGGGCCGACGCGGGGCGACGACCTGTCCGCCATCCGACTGGACGACGACCTCACCGACGTCCTGGCCGTCGTGCGAGACCGCCTGGTCCCGACCCCGGCGCCCGTGCCTGGGTCGCCTGGGCCCGTACCGGGGTCGCCACCGCACAGGTCGGCGTCGTCGGGCCGGCGGGACGCGGTGGCCCCGTGATCTCGCTGCACCTCGCCCGATGGCTCCGGGACGCGGGCCTGGACTGGTCACCGGCGCTGGGCGACGAGTTCCTGGTCCCCGGCCACGGCATGGACGACCGAGTCTTCCGCATCAGCGACATGGTCGTGGAGGTACGCCAGATCTTCGCCGGGACGATGATCGCGTTGAACGGCACCACCGAGTGGGCGCTGGACAGCGTCATGCTCGGCGACGCGTTGTGGCTCCCGCGCGAGGACCAGTTGCGCGAGGTACTCGGACCGACGTTCCGGTCGCTGGAACAACGCGACGGGCGATTCCTGGTGACCGCCGACGGTGACCGGGGAGTCACGACGGTGGCCGCGACGACGGCGGTGGACGCGCTGGCCACGGCGGTGCTCGCCCGGCTGGACCCGTCCGCGCCCCGACCGACCTCCACGGCGACCGACACCGACCTCGTCACGGGCCCGCACCGGCCGGGGCCGACCGGGGCCTGACCACCGGCACCGCGCGTGCGGCGTCGGCGGGTCAGCCGGCCTGCCACCAGATCGCGTCGTAGGGCCGGCCGGGGCGATAGAAGAAGACGTCGTCGCCCCCGGCCCCGTCGAAGTCGCCACCCAGGAGGGTGAAGGCTCCCTCGATCTGGATGCGCTCGGTGGTGAACCCGGACCCGGCGGCCGTCCACAACGAATCCGACGCCGTGCCCCGGGCGTACCAGACGATGTCGTCACGCCCATCGTCGTCCAGGTCGCCCGCGACCGGGTCGTAGACCCCGTTGACGTTCACGTCGACCGACCGGAAGGTTCGGTCCCCGCGGCTGTACCACGACGAGTCGCCATCGGCCCCCGGCGCGTACCAGATCACGTCGTCGCCGGCCGCCCCGTCGAAGTCGCCGACGACCGGCTCGTAGGTCCCACGGACCTGGGTGTCGTCGTACTGCCACGACCGCGCGGCCGTGGCGTACCACTGCGAGTCGCGGTCCGAACCGGGCGCGTACCAGAAGACGTCGTCGCGACCGTCGCCGTCGTAGTCCCCGACGATCGGCTGGTAGGTGCCGTTGACCGTGATCGACCCGTAGTCGAACCGACCGTCGGTGCGGCCGTACCAGATGGCGTCCGGGTCGGCGCCCGGCCCGTACCACAGGATGTCACCGCGCCCGTCACCGTCGAAGTCGCCGGTCAGCGGCTGGTAGGTCCCGCTGACCACCGTCGCGTCACTCCGGAACGCGCGCTGGGAGCTGCCCGACCAGATGGCGTCGTGGGCCGTGCCCGGCGCGTACCAGAAGATGTCCCCGCGCCCGTCACCGTCGAAGTCGGCGGTCACCGGCTGGTAGATCCCGTTGACCCGCTCGGTCGCCAG
>JAGXFT010000068.1 GCA_024637135.1 Nitriliruptorales bacterium
CGGTGGCCGACACGTGGGCGTGGCTGCAGGACGAGGGGCCCCCGGCCATCCGGGAGGATCGCCCGGCCGTGGGGCTGGACCGCGACGCCGAACAACGACTGCTGGCCCACGCTGGTGACTGAGGAGCCACCGGGCACGACGCTGCCGCCACCCGAACCGGACGGCGACAGCAGCTTGAACCGGCGCAGAACGAGCGCCAGCGAGTTCTGCAACCTGACCGAGGAACGAGGTCAGGCGTCCTCGGCCTCATCGTCCGGGGTGGTGGCGACCTCGTCGCCCGGGGTGGTGGCGACCTCGTCGTCCGGGGTGGTGGCGACGTCATCGTCACCCTCGTCGTCCGACGGCAGGGACTCGGCGGCCTCCAGTGCCTGGTCGACGAGCGAGTCGATCGAACTGGTGGGCGCGTCGATGTCCTCGGCCTCCTCGGAGACCTCGCCCTCGACGACCTCGCCGGGCAACGGGGCGACCTCGGGTGCCGAGATCTGGCCGAAGATGACCTCGCCTTCCTCGTCCAGCACGTCCAGGTTGGCCGTGGCCATCACCTGGGGGTGGACCTGGACCTCGACCTCGTAGGGCCCGATGTCCTTGATGTTGGACTTCAGCTCGATGCGCTTGGGCTCGATGCGGTGACCGCGGGCCTTGAGGACACGGGCGATGTCGGCGGTGCCGACGGACCCGTACAGACGTCCGCGATCGTCCACGCGCGCCTCGATCTTGAGGGTCATCTCCTCGATCTCGGCCTTGCGCGCGTACGCGTCGTCGATCGTCTTGGCCTCTTCGACCTTGCGGGAACGGGTCATGGACTGGGCCTGCTTCATCGACCCCTTGGTGGCCAGGATGGCCATGCCGCGGGGCAACAGGAAGTTGCGGCCGTAGCCGTCGGCGACGTCAACCACGTCTCCGGCGAGCCCGAGGTTGTCGACCTCTTGCTTCAGGACGACCTTCATCGTCGGCTCCTTCGTGAGCATGTCATGTGCGAACGGTTGTGCTGCGATCGGGACGTCAGCCTGCCTCGTACGGGATCAGTGCCATCTCGCGGGCGTTCTTGACCGCCTCGGCGAGCTTGGACTGGTGCTGGGCACAGGCCCCGGTCTGGCGACGGGCCTTGATGCGGCCGCGGTCGGTGACGTAGGACTTGAGCAGCGCCAGGTCCTTGTAGTCGATGTACTCGATGCCCTGTTGGCACATCGGGCATGGCTTGGCGCGGACCGGCTTGTCGCCGCCGCGCTTGGCGGGCTTCTTCTTGGCCATGGTGGGCGTTCTCCTCGGATGATCCGCGCCGGGTGGCGCGGCAGCCACCGGGGTGGCGGAGTCAGGTGGTGGTCAGGTCGTGGATCGGCTTGGCGCGATGCCGACCGGGTGGGGGCGATGCCGGACGGACCGGCGCTCCCCGACGTGGTCGGTTCAGAACGGGACGTCGTCGTCGCTGGGGGGTGGCGGGCTGTAGCTGCCACCGCCACCACCGCCACCACCACCGCCACCACCGGACGAACCGGAGGACTTGGTGATGCTGGCGCGGGCCCAGCGCAGGCTCGGGGCGACCTCGTCGGCCTCGATCTCGGTGATCCACTTGGTGACGCCCTGCTGGTCGTCGTAGGACCGGACCCGGATCCGCCCGATGACGATGGCGCGGTCACCCTTGTGCAGTGACTCGGCGACGTTCTCGGCCATGTCGCGCCAGCAGTTGACCCGCATGAACGTGGTCTCCTCCTGCTGCTGGCCCGAACGGTCGGTGTACCGGCGGTTGGAGGCGACGGTGAAGTTGGCGACCGCAGCGCCCGACGGCGTGAACCGGAGTTCGGGATCGTCGGTCAGATTGCCGACCATCGTGGCGATGTTGGATTCGTAGGCCATCGTGGTTCCTTCGAGCAGGTGGACCGGGACGCGGTCTCGGTCAGCGGGCGTGGGTGGTGCCAGCCAACCCGACGCCTGGGACGATCGCGAGGGTGGATCCGTCGGACTGGGGATCCGAGATCGCGGACCTCAGGCGGTGTGGACGCGGATCTCCGGTCGGACGGTCTTGAGGCGCCAGACGTCGTCGTTGATCTTGAGACGCCGTTCGAGTTCGGCGACCGCATCGGACGAGGCCTCGTAGTCGAGGACCGCGAACCAGGCGTGGTCGCGCTTGTTGATGTCGTGGGTCAGCTTGCGCTTGCCCCAGAACGACTCGTCACGGACGGAGCCTCCCTGGTCGGCCAGGATCGTCTTGATCTGGTCGAAGAGCGCGGTCGCGTCCTCCTCCTCGAGGAGGTCGGACAGGATGACCATGGTTTCGTAGTGCCGCATGAGGGCACCTCCTGTGGACGTGGGGCCTCGGGCGGACGCGACATCGGTGGGCGCCGACATGTCGCCGGTGGAGGCAGGGGTGCAGATCTGAGGTTGTGAAGTGTCGCCGCACGGCGGTGTCGAACAGCGCGCCGGGGGCGGGACGAACACGGCCCGGGAGTGGCGAGGCTGGACCTCGACGACCCGGGCAGTCCTGCCACCCTACCGGTCCGCTGGCCTGACCGACAAGTCCTCGCCGCCACCACGGGGGATCCACGGGTCAGGCCGGGGTGGCCTCGTCGGCGTCACCGTCGTCGATTCCGGGCGCCGACGCGGGACGCCGGTCGCGGGCCCGCAACTCCAGGCAGGTCACGACGAATGCCTCGGGGCGCTCCATCGGGGCCCAGTGGCCGGCCTCGTCGACCAGTGCCATCTCGGCCTGTGGTGCCAGTTCGAGCAGCCTGCCGGCCACCTCGTCGGCCGGCGTGTAGGGGTCGTGGGATCCCCATGCGAGGTCCACCGGCATCGGCAGGCGCGACAACTGGGCGGCGGCCACCACGGTGTCCGCGGTGTCCATGGCCAACACGGCGCGGTCGAGCGCGCGAGCGGCCTCCGGGGTCCCGTCGACGGTGGCGAACACGCGGTCGACCGTCGCCACTGGCACGTCGCCGGGCCCCACACCGCGGTCCACCCATCGGTGCAGGCGAGCCGCGCTGACCGAGGTGCGCACCGACGAGGCGGCCCGCTTCTGCAGTCGGTCGACGAACGGCAACGGCCAGCGGTCGTCCACCATCGCCCCGGTCAGGGTCAGGTGCGACAGCGCCATCGGGTACCGGGTCGCGACGACCTGGGCGACCCCGGCGCCGAGGTCGTGGCCGATCACCCACGGCGCGGTCCCCGCCGTCGTGCGCAGCCAGGTCCCCACCAGTTCGGCCATGCCACCGGGCGAGTGGTCGGCCCGGGCCGGCGTCAGGGTCTCGCCGTGACCGGGCAGGTCGACGGCCAGGACACGGTGGCCCGACTCCACCATCACCCCGGCGACGTCGCGCCACAGTTCCGCGCCCGTGAGCAGGCCGTGCAGCAGCACCACCACGTCGCCGTCCTCGGGTCCGTCGGCCAGGACCGACAGCGCCGATCCCCCGATCCCGAACGTCAGCCGCTCCATCACGGTGCCGACACCGGCACGTCCGTGACTCGCACGAGGTGGTACCGCCGCTTGCCCACCCGCAGGACCAACGTGGTCGGCGACGCGAGGTCGGCGGTCGTCAGGGTCCGACGCTCGTCGGCCACCACGGCGTTGTTGACCCGGATCGCACCCTGGCGGACCTGTTGGCGGGCCTGGGAGTTGGACGTGGTCGCGCCGACCTCGGTCAGCAGGGCCAGCAGGCCGATGCCGCCCTCCAGGCGCGCGCGCTCGACCTCCACCGACGGGGCCTCGGCGAACGCGTCGGCCAGCACGGCGTCGTCCATGCCCACGAACTGGTCGTCCCCGAACAGCACGGCGGTCGCGCCCTCGGCGGCCTCGACCCCGTCGTCACCGTGCACGATGCGAGTGGCCTCGCGGGCCAACAGGCGTTGGGCGGTGCGCGCGGACGGGTCGGCCCGGTGGTCGCGCGCCACCTCCTCGATCTCGTCCGGTGACAGGAACGTGAACAGCTTCAGCCACGCCGCCACGTCGGCGTCCGTCGCGTTGACGAAGTACTGGTAGTAGCCGTAGGGCGACGTCAGGTCGGCGTCCAGCCACACCGCGTTGCCGGCCGACTTGCCGAACTTCCGACCGTCGGAGGTCAACAGCAGGGGCCAGGTCAGCCCGAACACCTGCGCGCCGTGCATGCGACGGGTCAGGTCGATGCCGGCGGTGATGTTGCCCCACTGGTCGCTGCCGCCTCCCTGCAGGCGGCAGCCCTGGGCCTCGTAGAGGTGGGCGAAGTCGTTGGCCTGCAGCAACTGGTAGCTCAGTTCGGCGAAGGTCAGTCCGCCCTGTTCGAGCCGACGGGTCACCGATTCGCGTGCCAGCATCGCCGACACCGGGACGTGGCTGCCGACGTCGCGCAGGAAGTCGAGGAACGACACCGGCCCGGTCCAGTCGTGGTTGTCCACCAGGGCGCCGGCCTCGCCGTCGAGGTCCAGCACCAGCGACAGGTCCCGACGGATCCCGGCGAGGTTGGCCTCCAGCCGCCGTTCGTCCATGACCTCGCGCTCGGCGTCGCGCCCGGTCGGGTCCCCGATGCGACCGGTGGCCCCGCCGGCCAGGGCGATCGGGCGATGCCCGGCACGCTGGAGATGTGCCATCGCCATCATCCCGACCAGCGATCCGACGTGCAGGGCGCTGGCAGTCGGGTCGAAGCCGACGTAGAAGCTGACCCGCTCGGTGGCGAGCAGGTCGCGCAGCGCCGGCTCGTCCGTGACGTCGTGGACGAAACCGCGCGTTCGAAGCGTGTCGAGCACGTGCGGGGTGTCAGTCATGGCCGCCCACGGTAGCCCTGCCCCCGACATCCTTCGACGAGTCGGGTCACTCCCGCGACGGCTCATCCTCCGAACCCGAGTCCCACGGCCACATGACGACGTGGGCGACGATGGTCGCCACGAAGAGCAGCACAGCGGACACCCGGAGCAGGAACGCCTCCGCAGGGGGGAGATCCAGTCGACCGAGGAGCGTGGTGACCAGGAGTGCGATCAGGATGGCCCGACGGGCGACCCGGCGACCCGGCTCGGGATCGGGCGGCTCGGGCGGCTCCCCCTGCCCGGTCTCGTCGCGGTCAGCCATCCGTGCGCACCCCATCGAGGCGGGCACGGGCGGTGTCGTGGAGGACGGCACGCCACTGGGGTGGGGCGAGGTCGAGTCGGGCGAGCCCGCGGACCTGGGCAGCGAGGTCGTGCGGGATCGACGGGAAGTCCGAGCCGAACACCACCTGCTCCCACCGGTCAGCCAGGCGGGCGAGTTGGTCGGAGGTGAAGGACTGCTGCAGGACCGGCCCGTCGTGGAGGGTCATCGACGGCTCGAGCAGGACGGTGTCGGGGGCCTGCGCGGCCAGCGCGATCGCCTCGTCGATCTCCGGGTTGCCGAGGTGGGCGACGACGACCTGCAGGTCGGGGTGGTCGTCGAGCAGGTCGGCCAGCGTGTCGATGCCGCAGAACTCGGCACCGCCGTCGACCCCGTAGACCGCGGTGACGTGGGCCAGCACCAGCACGCCGCGCGCGGCCAGTCGCTCCCAGGTGGTGGTCAGTCGTGGATCGGCGAGGTGGTAGTGCCCGACCTGGGTGTGGACCTTGCAGACCCGCGCGCCCCGGGCCAGGGCACGGTCCACCTCCTCGTCGACGTCGTCATCGGGGAAGATCGTGAAGGTGGGGATCACCTCGCCGTGGGCGTCGGCGAGGTCGAGCGTGTAGCCGTTGAGCCACGGGAGCATCCCCGGACGGTGGGCATAGGCCAGGGCGGTGTGCGCGACCACACCGGTCGCGGCGAGGTGGGCCAGCCGGGCGTCGGCGTCGGCGCGCATGTGGATCGGCCAGGCCGGGTCGTCGAGGACGTCGAAGTAGCGCCACACGGCCGTCTGCAGCCGATCGGGCATCGCGTGCACGTGGATGTCGACCAGGCCCTCGAGACCCAGTGCGCCCAGGAAGGCGGGGACGTGGTCGTCGTCGGTCGGCAGTGCCGGGACCTCGTCGACTTCCATCGGCCACCTCCCGGGTTGCTGAGCCGGACGGTAGTGCCGTCGGCCACGCGACTGGACCAATCAGTCGGTCAGCGTGTTGGCCTGGCAGGTGCGCAGCAGGGCACGTCCCTCGCAGGACGCCAATGCCTCGTCGAGGCTGTCGCGTTCGGTCCCGGCCAGCACCCACGTCCCGGCGTCGATCCCGTCGACCTGGTCCAAGGCCATCGCGGTGGCGGGGAATCCCAGCGCGGTCACGGCCATGGCTCGCTGCTCCGCGACGGCGCGTTGCGTGCCGGGCGCGAACACCTCGACCACCGGCACCCAGCGGGGCGGTGGGACCAGCGGGGACGACGGCGACGGTGCCGCCTGCGTCGGGGTTGGCGTCGCTGGCTCGGAGAGGTCGGACGGCTCCGACGTCGGGGTCGGGGTGGCGTCGGCCACACCGGCGGCCGTCGCGACGCGATCCCCGCGCTCGTCGATGGCGTCGCGGATCCACAGCCAACCGGCGACCGCACCGACCAGGGCGACGAACACCACCACGGTCACGCCCAGGTCACGGACGAACGACGAGCGGCGGACCGGCGCGTCGGTCTCGTCCGGATGCGACATGGTGGCTGATCCTCACGACGTGGTCCACGACAGGGTGCAGTCGACGGGGCCGGCCGTCCACCGCCGATCCGTCGAGTCACCGACCTGGTGCTGTCGTCATCTGATCATCTGGTGATGCGGGCGCGGCCCTCCGTCGTTCGGACCCGACCGGCCGCCGGATTGCCCTGGAACGTCCACGTCACACGCACGACCGTCGTGTCAGCGGGGTGCCTGGATCGGCTCGCAGGTCGCCACCGTGTCCCGCTCCGCACACGACGTGACGGCCTGGTCCGCCGTCCCGAAGGGCCCGGTCACGACCAGCCACGAGCCGGGCTCCTCGCCCAGGTCCTCGGACGCGACGACCTCGGAGGCCACCCCCAACACGGTCAGCGTGGTCGACTGATCCACGGCCTGCTGGCGGCTCACCTCGTCCGCGTCGAGGCGCTCCACGATGGCGACCCACGGGCGATCCCGGGGACCACCATCGGTCGCGGCCGGCGCGGGCGCCAGCTGGTCCCGGGGACGTGCCGGCGCGTCCGGGACGACCGCACGGTCAGGGGCGGCGTTCGGTGGTGCCGCGGAGCCGGCGTTGTCGGGCGACGCAGTCCCGGAGGTGGCGGGGTCGTCGATGCAAGCCGCAGCCGCCTCGACCCCGGCGACCGGTCGGGCACGTTGGTCATCCGCCGTGCCCGGCGCGACGGTCACGGCCAGCCCGGAAACGGCCACCAGGCCGAGCACCGTGGACAGCGTGCCGGGGCCGGGCGAGTGGGACGACCTGGCCCCCGACGTGGGAACGGCGGAGGAACCTCGGCGGCGCGAACGGGTCCGCCCGGCGTCCGTGGCGACCGCTCGATCGGCGCGATCGCGTGTCCCTCGCGAGAAGATCCGCCGATACCACGGCACCCGTTCGGGCTGGGCTCGCCCGGCAGCGAGCAACTCGTCGTACCACGCCGTGTCGTCATCGGAATCCGTCAACGATGCCGATCGGGCGCGCATGTCCGCGTCGTCGGGCACGGGCGGCGGAAAGCCGTCGCTGGACGGTTCACCGGACATGTCGACCCCCCCGGGACGAGACGTCGTCGCGAGGTGCGGTGGGCGCGGTCGTGCACCCGTGGCCGGGGCCGCGACGTGCGCCCCCGCCACGTCCCGGACGAGGTGCGTCCGTGACCCGCGGCAGATCACCCTGTCACCTGCGGACGGAGTGCCTCGACGAACCCTGTCGGGTTTCGTCACGGCTTCCGACCACTCGCGACCGTACGTGATGCCGGCCGGTGAGGGCAATGGTCCGTTCGGCGGGGATGGTCGGGGCGGGCCCGGCGACCTGCCCGTCGAACCCGCTGAGGGATATCGTTGTCCCGTCCACCGGCGCTGCCCCCACACACGGGTGCGCCAGGGCGACGAGTCCCCCGACCGATCCCGACCGATCGCGACCGCAGGCCGCGTCGCCCGACTGCCCCGACAGGAGCACTGACATGGCCATGCTCGGCAAGCGCCAGGAGGACGACGGCGAGGACGAGAAGGGTGGCGACTCCGTCACCCTGCCACTGAACGACGTCGTGTGCCCGACCTGTGGGCGCGACCTCGCACCCTGGGTCACGGCCTGTCCCGAGGACGGGGCCACCCCGGTCGACCGCACGCAGACCATGCTGCAGGGCGTTCCCGACATCCCGTTGCACCTGCTGGCCGGACTCGACGACGCCGTTGCAGCCGGGGACGGGCAGGACGACCCGTCGGCAACCGACCCGGCCGTCGACGGGGAGGAGGGCGACGCGGGCTGACCGCCTGCTGTCGCGCGCCATGCCGATCTGTCCCCGCTGCCACGACACCTACGTCGACGGGGTGACCACCTGCGTCGACTGCGGCGCACGCCTGCTCGCCGACGACGCCCCCCTGCCGGTCCGGGTCGACCGACTGCTCGGGACGTTCGATCCGGGCGTGGCCGAACGGCTCGCCGGCATCCTGGTGTATCGCGGCATCCCGCATCGCCGGATCGACGCCGAGGGCCGGACCGAGGTCATCGTCGATCGTGACCGGGCCGACGACCTGCGGGCCGAGTTCGCCACGTCGTGGGGCGAGGTCCTGGCCAGCATCCCACCCGAGGACCGCCTCGACCTCCCCTCGACCCGGCTGCGAGGGTGGTACGACGCCCCCGAGGGGGCCTGGATCGACCGCACCGGCCGGACGCGGGTGGAACCCGCCGAGGCGACCGGCCACCACGAGGAGGTCCGGGTGTGGGGCCCGTCGCTGGCGATGGTGGGTGGCGTCGTGGCCCTGTTCGGGTGGTACGGGGGTCGCTCGCTGGGGCTGGCCCTGCTGGGGGCGGCCGCGCTGGTCGTCGGGCTGCTGCTGCCCCGATGACCGTGTCGGACCAGCCCACCGCCGCCGGAACGAACGGACCTGCCGGGGCGAGCCGGGCCGGGGCCGCCGGGGCCGCGCTGGCAGCGGCCGTCGCGGTCGCGTTGTCGGTGTGGTGGAAGGTCACCCATCTGGGCCTCCCGGAGGCCTACACGCGGGCCGGGTACAGCGACATCGCCGCCCTGTTCTCCGCACGTGGCCTGGATGCCGGCGTCCCGTGGGTCGACTCGCCGTTGGAGTACCCGCCCGGGATCGGCCTGCTGGCATGGGGCGCCGCGGGGATCGCGGACACGCCGACGTCGTTCCTGGTCGTGACCGGGGTGCTGCTGGCGGTCGCGGCGGCGGTCGCGGCCGCGCTGCTGGCCCGCGAGGTCGGCTGGCCCCGCCCCGTGGCGGTGCTGGCAGGCCCGATCGTGATGATGGCCGCTGCGGTCAACTGGGACCTGGTGACCGTGGCCCTGGCCGCCGCCGGGCTGGTGGCCCACCGCCACGGCCGGGACACCAGCGCGGGGATCCTGCTCGGGATCGGGATCGCCACCAAGTTGTGGCCGGCCCTGCTGCTGCTCGCGATCGTCCCGGCGGCGTGGCGGTTGCGGGGCCGACGGGCCGGGGTCGCGACCGCGGTCGGTGCGGGATCGGCATGGCTGGCCCTGAACCTCCCCGTCATGCTGTTGTCGTTCGATGGCTGGCGGCTGTTCCTCGACCTCAACCGCGAGCGGGTGGCCGACTGGGACTCGCTGTGGCGACTGCTGGGCCTGCGGATCGGCGTCGACCCGCCGGTGCCCACCCTGAACCTGTGGGTGGCCGTGCTGACGCTGGTCGGGGTCGGGGCGGTGCTCGCCGTGACCATCCGACGGCTGCCGGCGGCGAGGTGGCACGAGGCCGGGTTCGCGCTGGTCGCGGTCTTCCTGCTGGTGGGCAAGGTGTGGTCCCCCCAGTTCACCCTGTGGCTGCTCCCCCTGGTCGTGCTGGCATGGCCCGGACGAGGCTGGGTCGCCGCCCTGACCGTGACCGACGTGGCGGTCCACGTGACGCGCTTCTCGTGGCTGGCGACCTTCGTGGACGGCGGCCTGCCAGGTGCGTGGCCGGAGTGGCCGTTCCTGGTGTCGGTGCTGCTGCGTGACACGGTCGTGGTGGCCATCGCCGTGGTGTGGTGGCGTCGGGCCACCCGGGAGGTCGACGACCGGTCCCTCGACGGGGCCGCCACGGATGGTCCGGTCGCCGCGACCTGACGCCTCAGCCGCCGCGCACCGCGCGCCGTCGCGGCAGGAGGTCGTACTTCTCGACGAGGTGGTTCCAGCCGCACGCTCGGCAGGCTTCCACCGTGTAGACCGCGAGGTCACCCAGTTTCCGGACCGTGGCCGGCAACGACTCCCGCGTGACGGCCTGGCCGCGTCGAGCGGTCTTGCCGTAACGCGGGAACACGTAGAGGACGTGGACCAGTTCGTCGACGTCGCACAGCGGGCAGTCGCCGGCAGGTTCGCCGATCCACTTGGCCGCCCGCAACAGTTCCGGGTGCGGGTCACACACGTCCGCCGGGGCTCGCAGGCCCGACCGGACGTCGCGCAGGGTGGCCCGCCGGGCCATGCGGTAGTCCACGCGTCCCATGCGCATCGGGGTCACCTCCTGCATCGCGTCGTGCTGCCGGATCCACTCGTCGGGCGCCCATCGTAGGTTCTCCGCCGACACCGTGGGCCACGTTCCGGGAGCGGCCGACCGGGTCCTGGTCGGGGACCTGTTGACGTCGCTGACGCGTCGCCAGCGACGGATCATCCACCTGCAGTTCTGGGCGGAGTCGACCCAGCAGGAGATCGCGGACGACATCGGGGTCAGCCAGGTGCACGTGTCGCGGCTCCTGCAGGCCAGCCTGCGGGGGCTCCGGGCGGCCTGAGGCGTCCGCCCGGCTGGGTTGCAGATCCGGGCGCGCAGCCCCTCCGACCGTCACCGAGGGCGCTCTCGTCCCCCGTGTCGAGGAGCCCGGACCCGTGTCGACCACCGCCGATGCCATACCACCCGTCAGTCGCGAGGAGCGACTGGTGGACGCGTTCGTGGTCCTCGCCGACACGCTGGTCGGTGAGTTCGACACGGTGGACTTCCTGCACCGACTGACAGATGGATCGGTGGAACTGGTGAGTGCCGACGAGGCAGGGTTGCTGCTCACCGACGGCTCTGGCCGACTGCGGGTGGTGGCCAGCTCCAGCGAACAGGCCCACGTCCTGGAGGTCCTGCAACTCCAGGCCCGCAACGGTCCCTGCCTCGACTGCTACGAACGGCAGATCCAGGTGGTGTCCAACGACCTGGCAGCCGACCGACACCGGTGGCCGTCGTTCGCGGACGCGGCACTGGCCGCGGGGTTCCGATCCGTCGTCGCCGTCCCGATGCGTCTGCGATCGCACGTGCTGGGCGCCCTGAACCTCTTCACGATCACCACCGGTGGCCTGCCGGACGCCGACGTGGTCGTCGCGCAGGCGCTGGCCGACGTGGCCACCATCGGCTTGCTCCAGGAACAATCGCGCCGGGAGTCACGCGTCCTCGCCGACCAGCTCCAGCGCGCCCTGCAGAGCCGGATCGTCATCGAACAGGCCAAGGGCATCGTCAGCGAGAACACGGGGGTGGACATGGAGGGGGCGTTCGCGTTGCTGCGCGCCCATGCCCGCTCCCACA
>JAGXFT010000069.1 GCA_024637135.1 Nitriliruptorales bacterium
CGGCGCTGGAGGTCGGTAACCGAGGCCTCGCGCACCGAGGCGATGGCGGCGTCGCGGTTCAGGGCGACGTTCACGTCGCGGTGGCCCATCCCGGTCAGCCGGACCAGCAACTCGACCCGGTCCGAGCAGGCCTGGCGCAGTTCCTCCCGGCGCACCGTCAGCGGCACGTCGTCGACCTCGGATCCGGACTGGAAACGCGGCGGGGGCAGCGGCAGGTCGACCTCGACGCCGGCCAGCCCGAGGTCCTCGTGGATCAGGTCCTCGCCGGTGCGGTCGTCGAACACCCCGTCGGGCCGGTCGTCGTCGGGTCGGTCCATCGCCGTGGCCGAGATCGCCTGGAACAGCGACATCTGGTCGCCGGGATCCTCGGCCACGGCATCCAGTTCGACGTCGTCCTGCAACCCGTCGTCGACCCGTCGCCGCAACGAGTGGGTGCGGTGTTCGGCCACGGTGGCGGCGTGGGTCCGCAGCCGCGGGTCGTCGGGGATGAACCAGAACGCCTTCTGGCGCCGCCGGCCCGGCGTCCACCGCACCACCCGGCCCACGGCCTGGCGGAAGAACAGTTCGGTGGTGGTCGTCGTGGCGTGCACGCCGACCCGCAGGCGCGGGATGTCGACACCTTCCGAGACCATCCGCACCGCCACGATCCAGTCCGCGTCGGAGGCTGCGAACGCCGCGATCTTCGCCGATGCGCTGGGGTCGTCGGAGGTGACGACGGTCGCATCCCGCCCCAGCCGCCGCCGCAGCAGGTCGGCGATCCCACGGGCGTGTTCGACGTCGATCGCGATCACCAGTCCGGCCGCCCGCTCGGACCCCGGTGGGTCGTCGGCCCGCAGGCGTTGGAGGTGGGTGTCGGCCTGGCCCAGCACGGCCGGCAGCCACTCCGAGTCCAGGCTCAGCGCGGTCCGCAGCCGCTGGCTGGCCAGGGCGCGGTCCAACTGGTCGTCGAAGGTCGCCGACAACTCGACCCCGTCGGGCGACGTCCACTCCATGTGCCCGTTGATGCGGGGGAAGAACACCGGCCGCACGACCCCGCCCTGTTCCAGCGCCTGGCCGTAGTCGTAGGTGTGGTCGGCGACCGCCTCGTCGAACTCATACGTCACGAACGGGATCGGGTTCTGGTCGGACCGGAAGGGCGTCCCGGACAGGCTCAGCCGCCAGGCGGCGTCGCCGAAGGCCAGCGCCACCGCGTCGCCCCACGCCCGGTCCGCGCCGGCGTGGTGGATCTCGTCGAAGATGATCGCCGCGTCGACCAGGTGGGGACGCATCGCCGTCGCCGACGACGCGACCTGCTGGTAGGTCACCACCACCCCGTGGAACTCGTTGGGCCACCCCAGCGCGGGCTGCCAGTCGGTCTGGAGATGGACCCCGAGCTGGTGCGCGGCCGCCGCCCACTGGTCCTTGAGGTGGGAGGTGGGCGCGACCACGACGACCCGCCGGTGCGGGTGGCGGTGGAGGTCTCGGACCGCGGCCGCCAGCGCGAACGTGGTCTTGCCGGCACCCGGGGTCGCCACCGCCAGGAAGTCCGGTCGCTGGCGGGCCTCGAAGCCGTCCAACGCCTCCTTCTGCCACCGTCGTAGTCGCAGGCTGGTGCGCACGGTGCCTCCGGGGGGACAGGTTCGATCGGGATGCCGCGGCGGTCAGTCGTGCAGGGCACCACCGGGGTGGGACAGGGTGCCACGCCCGCCACGGCGTCGGCGACGAACCCCGGCGCCGCAGCGTGGGGCTCCCCACGGTGGGCGCCGGGATCAGCCGGCCAGCGAGCCGCCGAAGATCTGCCAGGCCAACGCGGACTTCGCGACCAGGCTGAGGACGAGGTAGGCCTTCTCACCGAAGGCGTAGCTGGCCCACGGGCCGACCTCGCGGTACTGGAGCCACTGGTTGACCGCGAAGGAGGAGAAGAAGACCAGCAGCGAGGCGACGATGCCGAACACGAAGCCGGGCACCGCGTCGGTCGAGGTCTGGGTCGCACCGACGAGGTTGACCACGATCGCCACCCACGGTGCCGCGCCGGCGATCGTGCCGAACCAGAACGCCAGCATGGTCGTCGTCGTCCGGCCGGGCGGGTTCATCGCCTCCTGGAGCCAGCCGAACAGGATCATGGCCACGTTTGCGCCGACCACCGCGATCACGGTGGCGATCCCGGTCAGGCCGTTGTAGAAGCCGATCAGGACGATCATGATCGTCGCGCTGAACGAGTACTCGATCCAGCGGAACCGGTTGATGCCGTGTCGTAGATCGCGCTCGTAGATTCCGCGCAGGACCGTGCCGGTCAGGCCGTGGTCGAGTGCCGCGAGGAACAGGAAGGCCGCGATCGCAGCGCCGATGCGCACGTCCAACAGCGCCTCAGGGGCTGGCGGCGTCGATCCCGGTGGGCCCTGCGGGAAGCTGGAGGTGACGGTGATCGCAAAGCCGTTGGCCAGCACCAGCACGACCACCGCCTGCGCGGCGTGCAGGACGGTGAGTCCCAGGTTCCAGCGCCGCAACGACGCCAGCGCGTCGTCGTCGATGCCGGTCGCGACGGCGGGGTCGGTGGTCGTTGCGTGTTCGGGGTCCATCGGGAGGCTTCCTGTGCTCATGCCGGTCTGGGGCGACTGGCTCTGGCGTTGCCCCGGGCGCAATCTACGGCACGACCGGTCGACCACTCGTCAGCGCACACCTGGCAACGCCGATCACGCGCCCGTTCGGACGGAAGCGCCCGCCCCTGCCCGAGTTCCACTGACGGCGGTCCGTTCGGACAGCGATCAGACGGCCGGTCGCCGTCGGCGGCGACGGGCGACGGTGGTCATCGAGGCGCCGGGACTGTTCCGCCGCCACCCGCCACATTCAGGAGCACCGCCATGAAGGCCGTCGTCTACGACGGCCCCAACTCCGTCCGCGTCGACGACGTGGACGACCCCACGATCGAGTCGCCCACCGACGCGATCATCCGCATCACCACGACCAACATCTGTGGGTCCGACCTGCACATGTACGAGGGGCGGACCGATGTCGAGGAAGGCACGGTCTTCGGCCACGAGAACATGGGCATCGTCGAAGCCGTGAGTGACGGCATCGACCGCATCGAGGTCGGCGACCGCGTGTCGGTCCCGTTCAACGTCGCGTGCGGGACCTGTCGGAACTGCAACAAGGGCTGGACCTCCTTCTGCCAGCGCGTCAACCCCAACGAGGGCATGGTCGGCAGCGCCGACGGCTACGCCATGATGGGCCCGTACCGCGGTGGCCAGGCCGAGTTCCTGCGCGTCCCCTACGCCGACTTCAACCTGCTGAAGTTGCCCGAGGGCGACGACAAGGAGGACGACTACACGATGTTGTCCGACATCTTCCCGACCGGCTACCACGGCACCGAGATGGCCGACGTCGGCCCCGGTGACACCGTCGTGGTGTACGGCGCGGGCCCGGTCGGCCTGATGGCCGCCCACTCGGCATTCATCCGTGGCGCCAGCCGCGTGTGGGTCGCCGACAAGGAGAAGGACCGCCTGAAGTTGGCCGAGGAGATCGGCGCCGAAGCGATCGACATCGCCGACGTCGATCCGGTCGAGTTCGTCCAGGATGCCACCAAGGGCGTCGGCGCCGACGCCGGCGTCGAGACCGTCGGGTACCAGGCCCACGACCACACCGGCGAGGAACACCCTGAACTGGTGCTCGACAACCTCGTCAACTCGGTCCGCGTGCCCGGTCGCATCGGCGTCGTCGGGGTCTACGTCCCCGAGGACCGGGTGCGCCCAACGACCTCGCCGCCGAGGGTCGCATCCCGTTCCAGTACGGCCAGATGTTCACCAAGGGGCAGGCGATGGGCACCGGGGAGGCTCCGGTCAAGCGCTACAACCGCGAACTGCGGGACCTGATCACTGCCGGGCGCGCGAACCCGTCGTGGATCGTGTCGCACCGGGTCGGGCTGGACGAGGCTCCCGAGGCCTATGCCAACTTCGACAAGCGTGACAACGGGTGGACCAAGGTCACGCTGGACCCGGCCGCCTGAGCTCCACCCTGACCACCTGCTGGTGCTCGGTGACGTCGATGAGCGAACGCGCTCACTGCGAGTCGCCGGGCACCATCGGGTGTCAGGGCAGGTCGTCCAACAGGGACAGGACGTCGTCGCCGTAGCGGTCGAGCTTGGTGGCGCCGACGCCATGGCAGTTGGCCAGTTCGGACGGCGAAGTCGGGGCGGCGGCCGCGATCGCCTTGAGCGTGCGGTCGTTGAAGATGATGTAGGGCGGCATGCCCTGGTCGCGGGCCTGGTCGGTGCGCCACGCCCGCAGCGCCTGGAAGCGCTCCTCGGCCTCGGGGGTCAGTTCGTCCGGCTCGTCGTCGGTCGACCCGGCGCCGGCCAGGCGGTCCTGGCGTCGTTGCCGGTAGGTGTCCAGTCGCGACACCGAGGCGTCGTCGTCGCGGGGGGTGTCGCCGGAGCGGGAGGCGCCCAGGCGGCGGGCCGTGGCCGGGGCGGGGCGGACCAGGGTGGCGTGCTCGTCGCCCACCCCGACCGACGTCTCCAGCGGCAGGTGGGCGGAGGCACCGTCCACGGACACCGCCACGCGCTGGCCGGTCGGGGTCCGTTCGACGCCCGTCACCACCACCTCGACGCCACCCGGGGCGGTCACGACCACGCCCGGGACGGCCTCGACCCGACCGTCGACGACCCGTGGGGTCACCCGTTCGGGTGTGGCGTCGTCGGTGGCCGTCCGGTCCGCGGCCGTGCGGGACAACTCGGCGACGAACGGTGACAGCGCCGTGCGGTCGCCCACGATCGCGACCGACTCCCGACACCGGGTCACGGCCACGTGGAAGACACGTCGTTCCTCCTCGACGTCCTCGGCCAGTCGGTGGGGCATCAGTCCGGCGGTCGCGGCGTACACGACGACGTGGTCCCACTCCATCCCCTTGACCCGGTGCACCGTCGACAGCGTCACGCCGTCGTCGTCGCCGGGCAGCGCCAACTGGTCGCGCAGCCACGGCCCGAACGCGACCGGGTCGGGCTGCAGCAACGCCAACTGCGCCAACGCGTCGAGGTCGTCGCCGTGGCTGGACCCCTCGGGACGTGAGCGGGACGCGTCGAGCGTGTCCATCGCCTCGCCCAGGCCGACCCGGGTCCGGATCACGTGCAGGCACCGGGCCGTGTCCGCACCGTCGTCGATCGCGGCCGTCAGGGCCTCGAGGTCGTCGAGGTAGTCCTCCCACCGCTGGCCGTGCGTGGCCGTCAGGACCTCGGTGACCTGGCGCAACTGGTTCATCGAGAAGCGACGCCCCCGGAGGTGGTCCGACACCGCCGACTTGACCTTGCGGGCCGGGCGGTTGATGGTCTCGAACACGTCGCTGCGCTGCATCCGTTCCGGGTCCAGCCCCAGCCGCAGGTAGGCCAGCGCGGTACGGATCCCGGTGCGGTTGAGCACCCCCACGTCCAACACCTTGGTGTGCGGGATGCCGTCGAGTGCGAGCGTGACCTGGACCGGCAACAACGTGGCGTTCACCCGCGCCAGTACGGCCACGTCGGTCGGTGCCGCCCCGGCCCCCAGCCGGTCGCCGATGATTGCGACCGTGCGGGCGGCCATCGCCCCGGCCTCGACCCCGTGGACCGCCGCGTCGCCCCGGCCACCCCCCGGGACGCCCGCGTCGACACCGGCGCGACCGGACCGGATCTGCTTGTCGACCCGGCGGCGGTTGTGGCCCAGCAGGGTCGAGACCTGGTCGACCACGCCCGGCGGGCAGCGGTAGTTGACCTCCAACGGATGGTCGCCGGCACCGGGGAAGTCGGCCGCGAAGTCGATCAGGTAGTCCGGGTCTGCACCGGCGTAGCCATAGATCACCTGGTCGTCGTCGCCCACCCCGAACACCTGCAACGGCGGGCCGGCCACCAGCCGGGTCAGCAGGTGGAACGCGGGCGTGAGGTCCTGGAACTCGTCGACCAGCAGGTGGGTGGCCAACGTCGCGGCCCGCTCGCGGATGTCGGGGCGGGTCAGCAACAGGATGCAGGCCCGGTAGATCATCTCGTCGAAGTCGATGAGGTTGCGGCGGTCGAGTTCGGCCCGGTACTGCCCGAACGTGTCGTCGAAGTCGTCGATCTCGAACGCCAGCCCGGCGCTGAGCGGGTCCACCAGCCCCAGTCGAACCAACGCCAGCGCATCGAGGTAGGCCTGGAACGGGTCGGTGTTGGGGATCCGGGCGGTGCGGACCAGGCGGTCGAGGATCGAGCGCTGCTGGCCCTCGTCGATCAGGTCGCGTCGTCCCTCCAGGTCACAGATCCGCTTGCCCAGGCTGTGGAAGGTGCGAACGTTGCGGGCACCGCCGGGACCCCCCGCCAACGCCCCCAGGCGGTCGCGCATCTCCCCGGCCGCACGGGTGTTGTAGGCCAACGCGGTGACCAGATGCGGTTCGTACCCCCGGTCGGCGAGCAGGTGGCGCATCCGCGCGGTCAGGACGCGGGTCTTGCCCGATCCGGCCGGGGCGATGATCCGGGCCGGCCCGGTGGCATGGCCGACCGCCGCCGACTGGTCGGGCGCGAGGTCGTCGCTGGTGGCGGCCGTGCCCAGCAGTCGGGGCCGTCCGAGCGCGATCGACTCGCGATGGACCAGTGCGGTGGTGGTGATCGACGGATCGTCGGCCAGGGCAGGGACCGGCCCGCGTGGCCCCCCGTCGGCCCAGGCCGCGGTCCCGTCGAGGTCGACGTCGGCGTCCGGGGTCGGGGATCCGCCGCGGCGCCGGGCAAGCTCGCCATGCCACCAGATCGGCTGGCCGGACCGCGCGTCGTAGTTGTTGGCCCACACCAGGAAGTGCAGGCGTTCGCGATCGAAGGTGAACCCGTGCGGGAGGCGGTACGGCTCGACGTCGGTGGTCTCGGGCTGGCGCAGGGCCGCGTTGTCGGCCGCGAGTTCGACCACGACGGGTTCCCGCCGCACCCAGGCGAGGTGGAGGCGGGCGACCAGCGGCGACGGCGCGGTCACGGCGTCGTCGTCGACCACGAACCGCGGCGCGTCAGCCGGGGTGCCGTCGGGTGCCGGCTGGCCCGGTCCGACCACCACACCACGCCCCAGGGCCACGGGGCCGGGGTAGTGGGGACAGGCGTCGACAGGCATGACCACCGAGCCTAGGACTCCCCGGGCCGCCCCCGGCACCACCACCCGGCACCTGTCGAGGGCCCTCGCCGTCTCCTGCCATGCCCCGGGGTCGAAGCCGTTGAGCCAGGGTCGTGGACTCGTGGAAGGGCCTCACTGCTCGACCCCCAGGTCCGTCAAGGCCGTTCGGCCCGGGCCGTGGTCGGGTGGAGGGGCTCCCAGCTGGTGGTCACGGGATGTCGAGGCCGTTCCGCCCGGGTGGTGGTCGGGTGGAAGGGCCTCGAGGCAGGGGGCGCGGGGCGGGGGGATAGGGTCGCGGGCGAACCGGGAGGTGGTGTGGCCGGGACCGACGAGGAGTTCCTGCGGCAGGCGCTGGACCAGGCCCACGCGGCCCGGGACCACGGTGACGTGCCGATCGGTGCGGTCGTGGTCGTGGACGGACAGGTGGTCGCGAGCGGCCACAACCGGCGGGAGGTGGACGCCGACCCGACCGCCCACGCCGAGGTGCTGGCGATCCGGGCGGCCGCGATGGCGCGCGGCTCGTGGCGGCTCGACGACGCCACCCTCTACGTCACCCTCGAGCCCTGCCACATGTGTGCCGGCGCCATCGTGCTGGCGCGGATCCCTCGACTGGTGTTCGGCGCAACCGACCCCAAGGCCGGCGCCGCCGGATCGGTCGACGACGTCCTGGACCATCCTCGCCTGAACCATCGGGTCGACGTCACCTCTGGCGTCCTGGCGGACACCTGTGGGGACCTGTTGCGTGACTTCTTCCGGGCGCGACGAGGCGCGGCCGCCCGATGACGGCCGACGCGAGCACCGTCGTCGACGGGTCGGGCCGAGGGCGGATGCCCCGGTGGCGCAAGGTGCTGCTGGTCATCGCCGCACTGCTGGTCGGGTTCACCCTGGCGATCGCTGCCACGTGGGTGGGACGCTTCCCCTCGGTCGAGCCAGGCCCACTCGAGGCCGTGCTGGACGACCCGACCCTCGAGGTCACCACCACCGACGACCGGGTCACGCTGGCCCCGGTGGACGGCGACACCACCACCACCACCGTCGTGTTCTACCCGGGCGCCGGCGTCCCACCGCAGGCCTACCTCGCGACGTGGGCCCCGGTCGTTCGCGAGGACGGCGTCACCGTCGTGATCCCCACGATGCCGCTGCGCCTGGCCGTGCTCGATGCCAACGCCGCAGCAGGCATCCGCGAGGCCGTGGCCGACGAGGCGTCGGAGGACGACGGCACCTGGTGGGTCGGCGGCCACTCGCTGGGTGGTGCCATGGCGGCGTCGTTCCTGGCCGACGAACCCGAGGGCACGTGGGACGGCCTGGTGTTGTGGGGCGCCTACCCCAGTGGTGACGCGCTGGCCGATCGCGACGACCTCGCGGTGGTGTCGGTGTCCGGGACCCGCGACGGCCTCACGACCGCCGAGGACGTCGAGGCCAGCCGGGCCAACCTCCCCGACGACGCCGTGTTCGCGGTACTGGACGGGGTCAACCACGCGCAGTTCGGGGCCTACGGCGACCAGTCCGGTGACCTCGAGGCGACGGTGGACGACCACGCGGCACGCCGGGAGATCGCCACCGCCACCGCCGAGGTGGTGGGCCTGGGCTGACGGACGGGCGACCGCACCGTCGATCGAGCCGTGGCCGTTCAGGCGGGACCGCCGGGCGGGAGGGGTTCCCCCTCGGCCGGGACCGACGCCGCCGGTGCTTCTCGATCCGCCGCCGGCGAGGTCCCGTCCGGCATCGGCCGGTCGGGGTGGGTGTCGGCGGGGACGGCGCCGCGCTCGCCCAGTGGGCGCGCCGGCCCGATGGTCGAGTCGACCGCGGTCTGGTGTTCGAGCCGGGCGTTCACGACGGCCCCGAACAACAGGCACCACGTGGTCAGCCACAGCCACAACATGATGACGGCCGCCCCGGCCACGGCGCCGTAGCGGGCGTCGTAGGTCCCGACGTTCTCGACGAGCAGCTTGAAGGCCTCGGTCCCGACCAACCACAGCACGGTCGCGACCACGGCCCCGGCACTGGCCCATCGCAACCGCGCCGCCCGCCGACACGGGCCGTACCGGTACAGGACCGTCAGGGCGCTGACCATCATCAGGGCCAGCACGACCAACGTGCCCAGCACCCCCATGACCTCGGCGATCGAGCCCAACCCCAGCCGCCGCACGACCACCGGCACGCCCGTGATCACCACCACACTGACCACGATGAATGGCACGGCACCCGCGGTCAGCTTCGAGGCCAGCAGGCGCTGGTCGAGCCACGAGCGGTTCTCGACCTCGCCCTGGGTGGTGCTCAGCGCGATCAGGGTGCCCTGGAGCGCGGACGTCGCGGCCCAGCCGGCCAGCAGCAGCGACACGACGAAGGCGATCCGCAACCCACCGTTGTCGGCCTTGGTGATGGACTCCACCTGGTTGAGGATGACTTGGCGGCCCAGCGCCGGCAGCCCGATGGTCAGGCGGCGCGACTGGTACTCGATGTCGGCCGCCGGTTGGGCAAGGGCCAGCGCGGTGACGACCACGATCAGGGACGGGAAGAGGGCAAGGAAGCCCCGGAACGCGATACCGGCGGAGACCAGGCTGGTCTGTTGCCGGACGAGGTCGCGCTGGACGTCACGCGCGACGTCGACGAGCACGTCGCGGGACAGGTCGAGTGGCCGTCGTGCACGGCGGCTGCGGACGATGTCCGCCGAACGACGCGCAGGTGGGTCGGCCGACTCGGTCCGCGCCACCATCGCCTCCGAGCCTCGTCGTCGCCCCCATCCTGCCACCTCGCACCGGCAGCCGTGAGCCGCCGGACGACCATGGGCGTCGCCGGGCTCGCTCAGCGGGCCAGTCGCGCCGTTGCGCGGGCACGGGTCTCGTCGGGCAGCACGTCACCCGCGGTCAACACGTGCGCGGCGTTGTCGTCGCCGCGCCACAACGCCAGCACGTCGGTCATGGTGACGTCGTGGTCCGTCGCCCGGACCACCTCGACCGGGTCGCCCGCGGTCACCTCGCCGGGCGTGACGATGCGGAGGTAGGCACCGGGCCGGTCGGCGTGCAGGAACGTCGACACGACGTCGTCCTGCAGCCGCCACGCGAGCGTCTCGCAGGGGATCCGCGGCGAGGTGACCTCCAGCACCACCTCGTCCCCGACCTGCCACCGTTCGCCGATCCGCGCCCCGTCGACGTCGACGCCCGACAGGGTGAGGTTGTCGCCGAAGAACCCGTTCGGGAGGTCGTGGCCACGCTGGGCCGCCCATGCGTCGTAGCTGGCGCGGTCGTAGGCGTACACCGCCTTGTCGCGACCGCCGTGGTGCCTCCGATCGGCCTGCACGTCGTCGCCGACGTGGTCGTCGGCGATCCGGATCGGACCATCGACGGCCGTCTTCACGATGGCCGTCTCGACCAGTCGTCCACCGACGACGAAGACCTGTCGCGCACCGGTGTTGATCTGCAGCACGACCCCCATGGCGCTCCTCGCGTCGTCACCCGCAGGCTAGGGCCACCGGCAGGGTCGGCAGGTGTAGGGTCGGCGGCGAGGAGCGGGAAGAGGAGCCCACGTGCCGGAATTCGCCGTCAACACCCACCGTCGCCAGCCCTACAGCCAGTTCAAGTTCCGGGTGAAGTGGGACGGACGGGTCGTGGCGGGCGTGAGCTCCGTCAGTGCCATGACCCGCACCACCGAGGTGGTGGCACACCGCGAGGGTGGTGACCTCAACGTGGTGCATCGCTCACCCGGCCGGACCCGGTTCGAGCCGGTGACGCTGCACCGCGGGATCACCCACGACGTGGCCTTCGAGGAGTGGGCGAACCTCGTGCACGTCCCTGGTGCCCCGGGCGGTGGTGAGGTCGCGCTCGCGTCCTACCGCAAGGACGTCGTGCTGGAACTGATGAACGAGGCCGGGCAGGTCGTGCTCGCCTACCTCCTCCATGGCGCCTGGGTGTCGACGTTCACGGCGGTGCCGGAACTGGATGCCAACGGGGCTGCCGTCGTCGCCATCGAATCGATCGAACTCCAGGTCGAGTCGTGGCAACGCGACACCGCGGTCACCGAGCCCACCGAACCGAGTGGCCGGTCGTGAGCGACAACTCGCCCCCCGGCGGTCCCGGCCTGTCGGTCGTCATCGAGGCCATCGGGGCGCTCGTCGACCGTCGCGCGGTCGACGACCCGGGCAGGGTGGTGGTCGTCACCGGGCGGACCCCGGCCGAGCTCGACCGCCTGGCCGCCAAACTGGCGACCGGGCACGACGCGCCGGTGTTCCGCCTCGCGCCCGAGGACCTGGTCGCGCCGCCGCACGGCCGGATCGCCGCCGTGCTTCGGCTGTTGGATGCGGCCGAGGTCGCCGGGGCGGTGGCGATGGTCGATGCCGCCGACGCCGTTGCACCCGATCGCGCCGCCGAGATCGGACTGGCCCAGCGGCTGGCGAACCACCGCGGCGTGGTGGTGCTCGTCGGCGACGTCCGCGACCGGTCGCCGCTCGGGGACGTGGTCGAGGACCTGGTCCCGCCCACCTGATCGCCGCCGCGCTCAGCCCGACGACCCGCCCGGACCGGCTCCGGCGTGCAGGAACTGCGGACCACGAAACTGGAGGTTCTGATCGACTTGGTTCGCGGCAGCGGCATCCGCGGGACGGAGTTGGATCGAGGCGACCCGCCCGACGGCTGCGATGGTCTCGATCGCCTCGATCGCCAGTGGTCGTCGGGCACGGATCCGTCCAGCGATGCCGTCGTCGACCACACCGATGCCAGTGCGTCGGCATTGCGGCTGGCGTCCTCGGGGGAGTCGTGGAGGTAGGCGACGGTCACCAGCAGGCCGGCGTCGTCGCGTGACCAGGCCAGCCCGACGGTGTCGACCGCCGCCGGCAGGAGGTCGGCCGGGTCCAGGTCCGGGAAGTCGGTCACCGGGTCCAACACGACGTCGGCGCGCACGATCCTGGCCGCGGTCAGGTCCGGGACGGCCAACTCCTCGACGATCGCCGCGACGTCCGGGTCGTCGGCCAGGGTCGGGCCGTCCGCCTGCCACGAGCGGACCATGGACTCGGTGGTGCCGTAGGCGAGGTGGCCGTCGACGCGTGCCAGGAACAGCGGCCCGCCCTGGGGCCGGACCAAGGTCGCGTCCGCCAGGGAGGAGTCGTCGGTCCCGGCCTGGACCACGCCGTCGGCGAGCGCACGGAGGGTGTCGGGGAAGGCACCCGATCCGGCCGGCCCGGTCACGACGCCATGGCGGTCCATCGACCCCAACGGCTCGGTCTCGCCGTCGCCCAGGACGGCGTTCGCGGTCACCTCGACCAGCGTGTCCACGTCCAGCGCCAACCATCCCAGTTCGTCTTCGAACGCCTCGGTGTCGTACCACCCGCCGTTCGTGCTGGTGGGCACCGGCGCGAGCACGCCGCCGTCCTCGACCCCGACGCCCGACAACCCTTCGAGCCATCCCAGGCGCGTCGGGGCGTCGGCGTCGGCCGTCGGCCGCTCCACGCCCGCCAACCGGGTCGCGGTCGCCAGGTCGCTGAGCTCGACGCGGATCGGTGCGACCCCCACGACGTCGGCCGGCACCTCCTCCAGCAGGTCGAACAGGCCGTGGCTGGCGGGTGCCTCCACCGGGTCCGGGGTGTCGCCCAGGTCGGCGAGCCACACGCTGGCCGCGATGGCGAGCACGACCAGGGCGAGCCCGGCGAGCACCGGCACCATGGCGCCGCCGGCCAGCCAGTTCGGCAGCCAGTCGGGGCGACGGCGGTGGGTCGGGGCCAGGTCCGGGCGCTCACCCGGGACCACCTCCCACTGGTCGGCCAGGTCGTGCAGCCGCTGTGACAGTTCGCGCAGGTCGTCGTGGTCGTCGAGGTCGTGGCGGGTGGGGTTCATCGAGACACCTCCGGGTCGGTACGCAGCGTGGCGACGGCACGGGCGCGGCGACTGCGAACGGTCCCCTCCGGGACGTCCAGGACGCGAGCGGTCGCGGCCGTGTTGAGGTCGAGGAGGAGCCGCAGGACCACCACCTCACGTCATCGGGGTGGTCGCCCCCATCTCCATGGTGTTCACGCCTGTCCTGTCGTCACGCGTCACCCATGACACGCCCACCTCGACGCCACGCTCCCGTGCCCGCCGGATCGTGCGCCCACCGCTCAGCCGCTCGGCCGGTGCGCTGCCCGGGTGGAACGGCACCGTGTTTCCCGCCGTCTCCGACCTGCGCCCGTCGGCCCGGACCCTGCTCGGGTCGAACGGCCTCGGGGGAGAACGGGCGGCGATCGGGCAGGACGTGCTCATACCCTCGGGGGCCGGTCCGGCGAGCGGTGAGGAGCACGGTGATGGCGGACGAGGCGTACTTCGTGGGACCGCCCAAGGAGACCGGGCCGGGCGTACTGCTGTTGCCGTCGTGGTGGGGGCTCACGGCGGCGGTGCGCCAGCGCGCCGACCAACTGGCGGACGCCGGGTTCACGGTGCTGGCCCCGGACCTGGCCTTCGGGGACCGTCCCGAGACCGAGGACGAGGCCGAGGACCTGCTGGGCGAGGCCAACCCGGACCGGCTGGTCCAGTTGGTGCTGTCGTCGGCCGAACTGCTGGCCGAGAAGGCCGCCTCGGGCCGGTTGGGCGTGGTGGGCATCGGCATGGGCGGGTCGCTCGCCCTGTGGCTGTCGGTGCGGCGTCCGGACCGCGTCACCGCGGCCGTCTCGCTCTACGGCAGCCAGTCCATCGACTTCGACGGCGCGACCGCGGACTACCAACTCCACCTCGCGCAGGACGATCGCTTCATCTCCGACGACGACGCGGCCTTCCTCGAGGCCACCATGCGCATGGCGGGTGTGGCCGTCGAGGTCGTCTGCCACCCCGACACCCACCACGGGTTCGCCGACCCCGAGGGGCCAACGCACGTCCCGGGCGCCGCCGACGCCGCATGGACGCAGGTCATCAGGTTCCTGCAGTCGACCGTCGACGCGGCCTGACGCCAGCCAGTCGACGCTGCACGGCCGGTCGGGGCCGGCGAGCGCGTCCGGCCGTCAGCCTTCCATCCCGGTCATCACGTCCATCTGCATCGACATCGCGAGCCCGTCGCCGTCCTGGGTGAACGACACCGTGGCGGTGTCACCGTCACGCGCGAAGTCGATGTCGGCCAGGTCCGCGTCGCCCGGGGCCAGCGACTGGTCCGTGACCTCCCAGCCCTGCGTCTGCCACGCGGTGATCAGCTTGTCGACGACCACCTCGGGGTCCTCGTCCCCCTCGACGACACCGTCCAGCGTGAAGGTCGACGGACCGGCGTCGTCCAACTGGCTGTCGACGACGTTCGGGACGAAGCCTTCAGGCACCGGGACGTCGGTCGGGAAGCCCTCCGGCAGTTCGATGCCGGACAGGTCGCCCAGCATGGTGGACGCCGCGTCCATCGCCGACTCGGTGTCCATCTCCGACATCGCCTCGGAGGCGCTTTCGAGGGCGTCGGACGCCGTCGCCTCCATCGACTCGGTGTCGAGTTCGGACATGGCCTCGGACCCCAGGTCGGACGCGGTGGCCATGACGCTGGGATCGACGTCGGTGGTGTCGTCGGCACCCGCGCAGCCTCCAGCGAGGAGCGCCACCAGGGCGACGGCGGCGTGGCGGCGGTGGAAGGCGATCATGACGTGCTCCGGGGGAGTGGTCGACGGTGGGTGACCACCGAGCGTGGCCCCACGACGGCCGCGGCGCAACGACCGTGTGTCCCGGCGCTGCGGACGGGGCGGCAGCGTACGATCCGCGACTGGCGGCTTTCGTGGGTGCCGGGGCTGGCGTACCGTCGACGGACGGACCCGCACCGTGTCGACCCAGCCCGCCACCGGCTCGGCATGCACCTGTGCGAGGCCACCCGACCGTGACGAGGACCTCCCATGGCCACCGCGCTGCACACCCCACCCGCCGACGACTTCCTGCAGGTCGATCGCCACCTCGACGAGGACGAGATCCTGCTGCGCGACACGGTGCGGCAGTTCGTCCGTGACCGCGTGCTGCCCGAGATCGGCGACTGGTACGACCGCGGTGTGTTCCCCCTCGAGCTCGCCAAGGAGATGGGCGGGATGGGGCTGCTGGGGATGCACCTCGACGGCTACGGGTGTGCCGGCGCGTCGGGCACCCAGTACGGGTTGGCGTGCCTGGAGATGGAGGCCGGCGACTCCGGTTTCCGCAGCTTCGTGTCGGTGCAGGGGTCGTTGGCGATGTTCCCGATCCACGCCTACGGCAGCGAGGAACAGAAGCAGCAGTGGCTGCCGGGCATGGCGGCCGGCGAACTCGTCGGGTGCTTCGGGCTGACCGAGCCGGACTCGGGATCGGACCCGTCGTCGATGACGACCACGGCCCGCAAGGACGGCGACGACTGGGTCCTCAACGGCACCAAGATGTGGATCACCAACGGTGGCATCGCCGACGTCGCGGTGGTGTGGGCCGTGGATGCCCAGTCGGAACGGGTGCGCGGCTTCGTGGTCCCGACCGACACCGACGGGTTCACGACCAACGACATCAAGAACAAGCTGTCGCTGCGGGCGTCGGTGACGTCCGAGCTGGTGCTGACCGACGTCCGGCTGCCAGCGGATGCGGTGCTGCCCGGCGTGGAGGGGATGAAGGGGCCATTGTCGTGTCTGAACGAGGCCCGCTACGGGATCCTGTGGGGCGCCGCCGGGGCCGCCCGGGCGTGCTACCTCGACGCCCTGGACTACGCCGGGACACGTGTCCAGTTCGGCCAGCCGATCGCGGGCTTCCAGCTGACCCAGCGCAAGCTGGTCGAGATGATGGTGGCCGTGAACAAGGCCACGCTGGTGGCGCTGCACCTGGGCCGGATGAAGGACGACGGGACGCTGACGGCCAACCACGTCAGCTTCGGCAAGCTCGACAACGTCCGCACCGCGTTGGAGGTGGCACGCACCGCCCGGAGCGTGCTGGGCGCCAACGGTGTCAGCAGCGAGTACTCGCCGATGCGCCACGCCTCCAACCTCGAGTCGGTGTTCACCTACGAGGGCACCAACGAGATCCACACCCTGATCCTGGGCCACGCCCTGACCGGCATCAACGCCTTCGCCTGACCGTGTTCGTGGGTGGCCGTGGCGATCAGTGGTGCCGACCGGGGTCCGTGGCGGTCGGGTTCCAGTCCGGTTGGTGTTCGTCGGCCGGGTGCGCGGACAGGAAGTGGCGTCGGGATGCGTTCGGCCGCATCGCCGGCCCCGAGCCCGAAGTCCGTCAGTCGTCGCGTGACCCGGTCAGCAAGTCGGACCGTGAACACGGCCGAGTCCCCGTGCCCCTCCTCGTCCCGGTAGCGCGTGAAGACCAGCGCCCGTCCGTCCGGCGCGAACCGAGGGCGACATCGAACTGACCGGGCGACGTCGGTGCGGTCACCTGCCGGGTCGACGAGCCGTCGACCGCGACGAGTGGATGGCCTGGCCGCCCCGGGGCGCACCACGGTCGGAGCTGAACGCGATGTCCGCGCCGTCCGGCGACCAGGCCGCGTCGTATGCGACGGGTCGGCGTCCGCCGGGGCGGCCGGCCACGCCGACACCGCCAGGACCGCCACCGTGGCGATGGCCACGACGGACTACGGGACCTGCCTTCGCGTGGTGACAGGTCATGCTCATTTCTCCTGGTGGACCGATGCACCCTCGTCCTGCGTGGGCGATGGCGATCCGCGAGGTGTTCCGTGCCGGGGTGGGGGCGGACGGGTGGACCTCCCACCGGGTGATCAGTTCGGGACCGCGTCCCGGTGTAGGACGGGGCGGCCGTAGCCGGGGCGGGCCGCCTGGTCGAGCCCGTGAGGTTGCCGGGCGTAGAGGTGGATCTCGTGGCCATCGGGGTCGTTGAGCACCACCATCCAGCCGACCGACGCGTCGATCGGGGGTGAATGGTCGATGCCGAGGTCGTCGAGACGTCGGATCCAGGCGTCCACCTGGCGTCGATCCTCGACGACGAAGTTCACCAGGTTCCATCCTCCGAGGGGGGCTGCGACCTCGGGGGCTTCGCGCAGCGACAGCCAGGTGTCGGGCACACCGTCGAGGTGGCCGGCCACGCCCCGCACGACGCCGTCGTCGTCGGGGAACTCGAGCGTGACCGAGTAGCCGAACAGGCGGTCGTACCAGGCACGGCTCGCGGCCAGCGAGGCGACCGGCAGCTTGATCGAGAACACACCCTGCAACGTGGGATCGACCATCGGCCGACCTTCCTCTTTGACCGCAGTTACACTGCGGTGACTGAGGTGAGTATGAATGGTGACGACCGGACTGTCAACAGGCGACATCGCCAGGGCATCCGGGCCCGCCGGACCGCCGCGACGCGCGCAGCGATCCGCCGGGCGGCGACGGCCGCGTTCCTGGCACACGGCTACGGCGCGACCACGATGCGACAGGTGGCGATCGCGGCCGACATCGGCGAACGAACCCTCTACGACGCCTTCGGGACCAAGGAGGCACTGTTCCAGCATGTGGCCGACGTAGCCATCGGCGGTGACGAGCAGCCGCTGACGGTCTCCGAACGACCCGAGTTCACCGCGGCGCTCGCGCAACGCGACCCGCGGCAGGCCGTGACGTTGTTCGCCGCGCACAGCGCGGCCGTCCTGGAACGTGCCGGGCCGATCATCATGGTGGCGGTGGAGTCGGCCGGGGCCGAACCCGCCATGCGGACCTTCGCCGACCAGGGAGCCGTCGCCACCCGCGCCGTCGCGGCCGACTTCGTCCGACACCTCGCTTCCATCCACCCCATCGCCGACCGGGACCGGGCCGTCCCCACCGTGCTCGCGATCGTGTCGCCCCATGTCCACCAGATCCTGCGAGGCCATGGACAGATGGGCCCCGAGGACTACCGGGACTGGCTCGACACCACGCTCGACTCGACCCTGCTCGCCCGGGGTGGCAGGTAGCCGACCATCAACCTTGGCGTGTCGTGCGGCGGCCGATGGCCATCGTCAGCGAGAGTGGGGTGGCCGGAGCGAGTGGCCGGGCGGGTGGGCGCGGCAGGGGTGGGCGGTCGGGCCTAGGTTCGTTCAAGCCGGCGTGCCCACTGCCACGACTGCCTCCGGGAGGCCCCCATGCACGATCAGTTCCGGCCGTTGTCCCAGGACGCGACCGCCCCGCCACCCACCACGGTCACCATCACCATCGATGGGCAGGACCACGTCGCGGTCGAGGGCCAGGCGCTGGTCGCGGCCTTGGGCGAGGACGTCCCCGCGATCTGCCACGTCGACGCACTCGGCCCGGTTCAGACCTGTGACACCTGCCTGGTCGAGGTGGACGGTGAACTGGTCCGGTCCTGTGCGCTGGCGGTCAGCGACGGGCTGGACGTGTCGGTGGCCACCCCGCGGGCCGTGGCCGCGCGCGAGGAAGCCGGGCAGCGACTCCTGGGCAACCACGTCCTGTACTGCACGATCTGCGACAACAACAACGGCGACTGCATCCTCAAGCACGGGGTCGAGGCTGCCGGCGTGCACGCGCAGAAGGTCGAGTTCAGCCCCAAGCCACTCGAGATCGACGACAGCAACCCGTTCTACCGCTACGACCCGGACCAGTGCATCCTGTGCGGCCGCTGCGTCGAGGCCTGCCAGACCGTGCAGGTGACCGAGACCCTGTCGATCGACTGGGAGGCGGAGCACCCGATCGTGCAGTGGGACGGCGGCGCGCCGATCGGGGAGTCGTCGTGCGTGTCCTGTGGCCACTGCGTCACCGTCTGTCCGTGCAACGCGCTGATGGAGAAGACGATGCTGGGCCGGGCGGGTCTGTTCACCAACCTCCCCATGGCCTTCCGCGAACCGGCCATCGACATCGTCAAGGCGGCCGAGCCGGTGACGGGGCTGGACCCGCTCTACGACCTGTCCAACGCCGAGGCGGTCGCCCGGATGGCCAGCACCACGGTCACCAAGACCGTCTGCACCTACTGCGGGGTCGGCTGCAGCTTCGACGTGTGGACCCGGGACCGCGAGATCCTCAAGGTCCAACCCCGTGAGGACGGCCCGGCCAACTCCATCTCGACCTGCGTCAAGGGCAAGTTCGGGTGGGACTTCGTCAACGCCAGCGACCGGTTGACCACCCCGTTGCTGCGCGACGGCCACCGCTTCCGGGAGGCGACCTGGGACGAGGCATTGGAGGTTGTGGCGACGCGGCTGCAGGCGATCGTCGACGAACACGGCGGCGACGCGACCGCGGTGATCGGGTCGTCCAAGGCCAGCAACGAGGAGTCCTACCTCGCCCAGAAGTTCGCCCGCCAGGTGCTGGGCACCCACAACGTCGACAACTGCTCGCGCTACTGCCAGGCCCCGGCGACCCAGGGGCTGTGGCGCACGGTCGGGTACGGCGGGGACTCCGGGTCGATCTCGGACATGGAGCGCGCGTCGCTGGTGCTGACCGTGGGCACCAACACCTCTGACAGCCACCCGGTGATCGCGTCGCGGCTGCGCCGGGCCCAGAAGCTCAACGGGCAGACCATCGTGGTGGCGGACCTCCGACGCCACGAACTGGCCCAACGGGCCGACGTGTTCCTGCGTCCGAACCCCGGCACCGACCTGGTGTGGTTGTCCGCGATGACGAAGTTCATCCTCGACGAGGACCTGGCCGACGACGACTTCCTGGCCAACCACGTCAACGGGCTCGACGAGTACCGGGCGTCGCTGGACCCGTTCACGATCGACCACGCCGCGGACCGGACCGGGATCGACGCCGACGTGCTGACCTCGACCGCGCGCATGATCGCCGAGGCCGAGTCGGTGTGTGCGCTGTGGGCGATGGGCGTGACCCAGCACCACATGGGATCGGACACCTCGACCGCGATCTCCAACCTGTTGCTCGTTACCGGCAACTACATGCGACCCGGCACCGGCGCCTACCCCCTGCGCGGCCACAACAACGTCCAGGGGTGTTCGGACTTCGGGTCCATCAACAGCTTCTACCCCGGCTACCAGGCCGTGGACGACGAGGAGGTCGCGCAGACGTTCGCGACCGCGTGGGACCGTGACGACCTCGCCCGCGAGCCGGGGTTGGACAACCACGGGATGATCGAGTCGATCCACGGCGGGGACCTGCGCGCGATGGTGGTCATCGGCGAGGAGATCGCGCTGGTCGACGCCAACGCCCACTATGTCCAGGAGGCACTGGCGAAACTGGACTTCCTGGTCGTGAGCGAACTGTTCTTCTCGTCGACGTGTGCGTTCGCCGACGTCGTCCTGCCGGCGGCCGCGTCGCTGGAGAAGGACGGCACCTTCACCAGTACCGAGCGGCGGGTCCAGCGGCTGTACCGGGCGATGGAGCCGATCGGGGAGGCCAGGGCCGACTGGCAGATCCTCACCGACCTGGCGTCACGCATGGGCCGCGAGTGGGGCTACACCCATCCGTCGCAGGTCATGGACGAGGTCGCCGACCTGGCCCCACTGTTCGCCGGCGTGTCCTATGACCGCCTGGAGGGCTACGACTCGCTGCAGTGGCCGGTCGCGGCCGACGGCAGCGACCAGCCGCTGCTGTACGTCGACGGGTTCCACACCGACGACGGCAGGGCCAACCTCCATCCGCTCGAGTTCCGCGAACCGTCCGAGGTCGCCGATGACGACTACCCGCTGCACGCCAACAACGGGCGCGTCCTCGAACACTTCCACGAGGGCAACATGACGATGCGGTCACCCGGCCTGGTCGACCGCGTCCCCGACACCTACGTGGAGATGTCGCGCCGGACCGCCGCCGACAACGGTGGGCTGCAGTCGGGGGACTGGGTCGTGCTGGAGAGCCGCCGGGGCGAGATCACCCTGCGGGTGCAGTTGAGCGACCAGGTCCGGGACGGTCAGGTGTACGTGCCGCTGAACTCCAACGAGGCCCGGATCAACTACCTGACCTCGAACGCGGTCGACCCCGACTCGCAGACCCCGACCTACAAGGAACTGGCAGTGCGGGTCCGCCGGGCCGACACCGATGGTGACGGCGGCCATGCCAACGGCGCACGTCGTCGGCGCCGCCGCGGGCCGGACGGGGCGCGGTTGGGCGGACCACCGCCCGAACCGGCCGGGGCGCCGTTGCCCGCCGGCCACCACCGGTACGGCTCGCCGACCCCGCGCGAGGGCGTGGAGGTCGAGCGCAAGTGGGCACGCGACGACTACACCCGGCCCGGGCAGGGAGACTGACCATGGCAGAGCCCATCGAGTACACGCCCGGACCGGTCACGCCCGACAGCGCCCGCGACGAGGTCGACGACCTGGTTTCGGCCCTCCATGAGACCGGCCTGCTGCGGGCACTGGGCGGGGCCGTGCAGGCCTACCCCGAGTTGACCACGGCGCTGGTCCAGCGGATCCCGCCCGACACGGTCCGGTCGGTGTCCCGGCTGGGGTCGCTGGTGCGCCTGCCCCAACCGGGCCAGTCCGACGCGATCGTGGCCGGGCTGCGGTCTGCCGTGGCCGCCGCCAACGAGGCGCTGAGCGGCGAACCACCCTCGTGGCTCGACCTCGTCCGCACGGTCCGCAGTGCCGACGTGCGGCGCGGGCTGGGTGCCGCCGTGGCGGCACTGGACGCCTTCGGCCGGGAGGTCGGGCGACGCGACACCTGACGCACCGGGACCGGGTAGGACGGGGTCGAGCCGATGGCTGAGGCCGAGCGTCCGTCGTCGGTGCTGGCTGCGCTGGCCTCCAACCTCGGCATCGCGGTGGCCAAGTTCGCTGCGTTCGCGGCCACCGGGTCCAGTTCGATGCTGGCCGAGAGCCTCCACTCGGTCGCCGACACGACCAACGAGGGCCTGCTGCTGCTGGGCCACCGCCGGGGTGCGCAGGCCCCGACCCACGAGCACCAGTTCGGCTTCGGGTCCGAGCGCTATGGGCAGCATCGGCGTCGGGATCGTCCTGGGCGTGGTCGCGGTCGTGCTGGCGATCGAGATGCGCAGCCTGTTGATCGGTGAGGCGGCCGACGACGACGACCTGGCGAGGATCCGGGCGGCGGTGGCGGAGGAACCGAACTTCGAACGGCTCGTGGAACTGCGCACGATGTTCGTGGGGCCGGACGACCTGTTGGTGGCCATGCGGGTGGAGTTGACCGCCACGCTGAGATTCGACGATGTCGCCGCCCGGCTGGATGCCATGGAGCAGCGGATCCGCGTGCGGGTGCCGGCGACCGGGCAGGTCTTCATCGAGGCCGATACCGGTGAGCGCCACGACGACCACGGGGCCTTGCCCGACGGCTGACTCGACGGCCTCCACGAATGGTTCGGGACCCGACGACCGGCAGCCCGACCGATGGCCGGGCTGCCGGTGGGGGCCTGGCGTGGCCGGTTTCCCGACCACGCCATGCTGTTGCCGTCGTGGGTCAGAAGGCGTCGCCGGCGGCTGCGGCCTCCTTCGTGGCGACACCACGGCGGGCGTCGACCAGGTCCTCCAGGGACTCACCGCGGTCGGCGGCCTGGGGCGTCGCGGCGCGCGCGTTCGGTGCGGCCAGGGCCGCGGCCGGCGCGTCGTCCAGGGACCCGAAGTCCCCGATGACGTCACCGCGCACGAGGTTGCCGTCACCCAGCAGCGCGATCAGGTCGTTGTTGTTCAGCACCAGGTCGCCGTTGACGATGTTGTCGTCGATGGCGACGCCGTCGCTGTTGTTGAGCACCTCGACGGTGCCACCCCAGTAGCTGCCGGCCGTGCACTCGTCGAGCGGGCCGTCGCCGCCCAACTGGACACCGAAGCTGTTTCCGGTGATGCGCGAGTCACCCTGGATGGCCACGTCGCACACGACCGACCCGAGCTCGTTGCGGACCGACCGGAGGCCGCCGTCGACGAAGGTTCGGTAGAGGTCGGCGTACAGGGAGCCACGGGCGATGACGCCACCCGCCACGTCGGAGTCCTCGACGAAGAGTTCGCCGCCAAGGACCCGCAGGTCGGCAGCCGCGGTCACGTCGGCGGCGAGCACGAAGCCGGGGTACTCGCTGTCGGCATCGAGGCGGTTGATCAGGTGGTCGCCCAGTGACGTGCCATCGAGGTAGGTCCCGTAGGCGTCGCGGGCGACGACGCGGCCGGCGACGTCGGTGTCGGTGGCGTCGAGGTAGGCGTTGGCCAGCACCCGGACGTTGCCGCGGAACGTGCCGTCGACGACGATCAGGTCGGCGTCACGACCGACGCGGACGTTGCCCTCGACGACCGTGCCCTCGAGGGAGCAGGTGCGGCCGGCGGGGACGACGAGGTCGCCCGGCACCGTGACGGCACCACCCTCGCCGACGCAGCGGGTGGTGAGGTCGGCACTGGCCGGGGCCGTGAGGGCGAGGGTCAGCGCGGTGACGCCGGCGGCGACGCCGGCGGTGGGCAGGAAGGTCTTTCGGATCATGGTCACTCCGGAGCAGGGGGTCCGAGACAGACGACGCGGGGGGCGTCGGGCGACGACACAACCAGAAGGGGGGGGCGGTTGTCCACCCCCACTTGGGAGGGCCTTCACGGTGGTTGATTTCGCGAAACCACGAACACCTCGGTGGTGGTACCTCGGTAACTGCCACGCACCGCGGTCGGACCGAGGCCGACAGGGTTGCGTCGGCCCTGCCACACTGGTGTCGGGCGCCCGACCGACCCACACCCCGCCGGTGACGAAGGACCTGCCATGGCCACCCTGATCCTGCTCCGACATGGACAGTCCACCTGGAACAGGGAGAACCTGTTCACGGGCTGGGTCGACGTCGATCTCACCGAGCAGGGTCGCGACGAGGCGACCAACGGCGGACGGTTGCTGGCCGAGGCCGGTGTGCTCCCGACGGTCTGCCACACGTCGTTGCTGCTGCGGGCGATCCGGACGGCGTGGCTGGGCCTGGATGCGTGCGATCGACAGTGGGTGCCCGTGCGACGGTCGTGGCGGCTCAACGAGCGCCACTACGGCGGACTGCAGGGGCTGGACAAGGCCCAGACGACCGCGCAGCACGGCGCCGACCAGGTGCACATCTGGCGGCGCAGTTTCGACGTGCCGCCCCCACCGATCGAGCCCGGGTCTGAGTTCGACCCGTCCGGCGATCCGCGCTACGCACTGCTGTCGCGCGACGTCGTGCCGGCGACCGAGTGCCTGGCCGACGTGGTCACGCGCATGATGCCGTACTGGTACGACGCGATCGTGCCCGACCTGCGGGCCGGGGAGACGGTGCTGGTCGCCGCGCACGGAAACAGCCTGCGGGCACTGGTCATGCACCTGGAGGGCATCAGCACCGAGGACATCCCGGGCCTCAACATCCCCACGGGGGTCCCGCGGGTGTACGACCTCGACGACGACCTGCAGGTGCGTTCGGCCGACTACCTCGGTGACCCCGAGGAGGTCGCCGCGGCGGCCGCCGCGGTCGCCGCCCAGGCCAACGCCGGGTAGGGCCGCCCGCCCAATGGAACGCCGACAAGGATCCGACCATGCGAACCATCACCCACTGGATCGACGGGGCCACCACCGCGGGCGGTTCGTCGCGCAGGGCGCCGGTCTGGGAACCCGCCAGTGGTCGCCAGCAGGCAGAGGTCGTGCTCGCCTCCAGCGACGACGTCGATGCCGCCGTGGCGGCCGCGGCGGCCGCATTCACGTCCTGGTCCCAGACCTCGCTGTCCCGGCGCACCTCCATCCTGTTCCGGTTCCGCGAACTCGTGAACAGCCACCAGCACGAACTCGCCGAACTGGTGACCGACGAGCACGGCAAGGTGCTGTCGGACGCCCGCGGCGAGGTCCAGCGTGGCCTGGAGGTCATCGAGTTCGCGTGTGGCATTCCCCAGCTGCTCAAGGGCGAGTTCAGCGACCAGGTGTCGACCGATGTCGACAGCTGGACGTTCCGCCAACCGTTGGGCGTCGTCGCCGGCATCACCCCGTTCAACTTCCCGGCGATGGTGCCGATGTGGATGTATCCCATCGCGATCGCGACCGGCAACACCTTTGTCCTCAAGCCCAGCGAACGCGACCCGTCGGTGTCGATGCGGCTGGCCGAACTGTGGGCCGAGGCCGGGCTCCCGGACGGCGTGTTCAACGTCGTGCAGGGTGACAAGGTCGCCGTCGATGCCCTGCTCGACCACCCGGACGTGGCCGCCGTGTCGTTCGTCGGGTCGACCCCGATCGCGAAGTACATCCACGAGCGCGCCACCGCCACCGGCAAGCGCGTCCAGGCCCTGGGTGGTGCCAAGAACCACGCACTCATCCTGCCCGACGCGGACATGCAGTTCGCCTCGGACCACCTGTCGGCGGCGGCCTTCGGCTCGGCCGGCGAGCGCTGCATGTCGATCTCGGCGGGCGTCGCGGTGGGCAGCGCGGGTGACCACCTGATGGAGGTGCTGGACCGGACCGCCCGGTCGGTGAAGGTGGGCCCCGGCCGCGACACGCAGTCCGAGATGGGACCGGTCGTCACGTCACAGGCACGGGACCGCATCGTTGGGCTGATCGACGCCGGCGAGCAGCAGGGGGGCACGGTGACGGTCGACGGTCGGGGACTGGTGGTGCCGGGCCACGAGGACGGCTTCTTCGTCGGCCCGACCGTGATCGACGACGTCACCCCGGACAACGAGGTCTACACCACCGAGGTGTTCGGCCCCGTCCTGGCAATGCTGCGGGCTGACACCGTCGACGACGCGATCGACCTGGTCAACGCCAACCCGTACGGCAACGGCACGGCCGTCTTCACCCGCGACGGCGCGGCCGCCCGGCAGTTCGTGCGCGGTGTCCAGGTCGGCATGATCGGGATCAACGTCCCCGTGCCGGTCCCGATGGCCTATCACTCGTTCGGTGGCTGGAAGGACTCCCTGTTCGGGGAACACCACGTCCACGGCCCCGACGGCGTGCGCTTCTACACCCGTGGCAAGGTCGTGACGGCGCGCTGGCCCGACACCGAGCTGAGTGCGTCGCTGGACATGCCGACAGCCGACTGACCGGGGTGCGGGTGACGGACACGCTGTCTGGCCACGATGGCTACCCTGAGCGATCGCACCCTGGAGGGATCGCATAGTCCGGCCGAGTGCGCCCGCCTCGAAAGCGGGTAGGCCTTCACAGGTCTCGAGGGTTCAAATCCCTCTCCCTCCGCCACGTACCACCTGCTCAGGGGCGTCTTCCGCTCGGAAGGCGCCTTTCGGCCTTCTTGGGGCAGAATCGCCCTGATCACATCCTGATCACATGCGACGCGGAATCCGGTGATCAGGCAGGGATTCGAGACCGTCTTCATGGTCGTTCCTCCGGGGGCTTGGCGGGCGATGTAGGTTCGTGTAGGGCGTGGCCATCGGGGTCGTCGACGTGGTCGGCCGGTAGGCGAC
>JAGXFT010000070.1 GCA_024637135.1 Nitriliruptorales bacterium
CAGGGTTCGATCCCCTGCCTCCCAGCCAACTCGACATGGCGGACTCCTCCCGTCGCGGGGATCCTGGGAAGCCCCGTGGACGTGAGCACTCACGGGTTCGGGGACATGCACAGGAGCCCGCCGAGGTGTGGGGAGCGCGACGGATCACGGAGCGGCGTCCACGGCCGCACCGTGGTCCACACCGGGGATCGACTCCGCCCGTTCGAATGGCCACAGGGTCACGACCGCCCGCCCCACGACGTCGTCGATCGCCACGTACCCCAAGGTGGAGCGCGAGTCACCGGAGTTGCCCCGATTGTCGCCGAGGACGAACAACTGGCCCTCCGGCACCGTCCACTCGCCACGGTCCCGGTCCAGCACGGCATACGGCTCGTCCAGCTCGACGCCGTTGACGGACACCACCCCGTCGTCCAGCACGACGGTGTCACCGGGAAGTCCGATGACCCGCTTGACGAAGTCCTTGGCGTCGACCGGGACGACCCCGAGGAACTGCCCGATCCCGGTCACGACGCGATCGGGCGTCGACAGGACCTGCGTGTCGGCGACCGGGTCGTCCCCGGCGAAGACCACGACCTCGCCACGCGCGGGGTCGCGCCAGATGTACGACAGCTTCTCGACGGCGATGCGGTCGTTGACCTCCATCGTGGGAACCATCGAGGGCGAAGGGATGGAGAACACCTGCACCACGAACGTGCGCAGCAGGAAGGCCAGTGTCAGCGCCGTCAGGATCATCAGGGGGGTCTCGTACCAGCGGCCGCGGTCATCCTCCTCGCGGCGCACGACCTCGTCGCGGTCGTCGAGCGGCGACGGACGGGACGTCGCGTCGTCGGCGGTGGCGGACCGTTGGTCGCTCATGCTCCCATCCCAACATCTGACGACGCCAGTGTCCCACACCCCTCGGGTGGTGTCATCGGCATGCCGCACGCCCGTCGCGGCCCGCCAGCATCGAACTCGCCGCCATGCGCTGGCGACACGAGGTCGGGGTGTGGCTGGCTACGGTCATCTCCCGGTCCGACCAGGAGATCCCGATGACCGCTTCCGCGCCCGCACGCGCCCGTGTCGCCGCCATCGTCATGGCGGCGGGCAAGGGCACGCGACTGCGATCCGACACGGCCAAGGTCCTGCACCCGGTGGCCGGGCGAAGCCTGTTGCACCACACGTTGGCGGCGCTCGAACCGCTGGCGTTGGCGCAGGTGGTGGTCGTCGTCGGGCACCAGGCGGGCGACGTCTCGGCGCATGCCGACGAGTTCGGCATGGACATCGTCACGACGGTCGTGCAGGAGCCCCAGCACGGCACCGGTCACGCGCTGGAGGTCGGGTTGACCGCAGTCACCGCGTCGGTCGACCGGGTGGTCGTGGTCAACGGCGACCATCCGATGCTGTCCAGCGAGACGCTCGCCCGGCTGGCCGACCTGCCGTCCGGGCGCTCGGCCATCCTGTCGGCCGATCTCGACGACCCCACCGGCTACGGGCGGATCGTGCGTGACGACACGGGCGCGGTGCTGGGGGTGGTCGAGGACCGCGACTGCACGCCGGAGCAACGTGGCATCCGGGCCGTGAACGGCGGCATGTATGCCTTCGAGCGCGACGGGCTGGACGACCTGGTCGCCGCCATCGGCAGCGACAACGACCAGGGCGAGCGCTACATCACCGACCTGGTCGGGTTGCTGGTCGCCGACCGGCGCGAGGTCCGGGTCGTGACGACCCACCCCGACGAGTTGGCCGGGGTCAACGACCGGCTGCAACTGGCCCAGGCGGAACGCCAGGTGCGTCGCCGCCACCTCGACGACCTGCTGCGCAGTGGGGTGACCGTCATGGACCCCGAGGCGACCTGGATCGACGTGACGGTGGACGTCGAGCCGGACGCCACCATCCTGCCGGGCTGCCTGCTCACCGGTGCGACCCACGTCGCAACCGGCGCGGTGGTCGGACCCCACACGGAACTGCACGACAGCGAGGTGGGCCCGGGTGCGTCGGTACGACAGTCGGTGTGCGACACGGTGCGCATCGGTCCGGATGCGACCGTGGGCCCGTTCGCGCACCTGCGGCCCGGCACCGACCTCGGTCCCGCCACCAAGGTCGGTGCGTTCGCCCAGGTCAAGAACGCCACCCTCGGCGAGGGCTCGAAGGTGCCGCACCTGGCCTACGTCGGCGACGCGACCGTCGGATCCGGGGTGAACATCGGGTGCGGGGCGATCACCGTCAACTACGACGGCGTGGCCAAGCACCGCACGGTGATCGGCGACGATGCCTTCATCTCGTGCAACTCCAACCTGGTGGCCCCGGTCGAGGTGGGACGCGGCGCGTTCGTCGCCGCGGGCACGACCGTCACAGACGACGTGCCCGACGACGCCCTGGCGATCGGGCGCTCGCGCCAGATGGTCAAGGAGGGGTGGGCGGCTCGGCGGCGCGATCAGGCTGCCGACTGACCCGCGTCCCGGCCCACTCCGGGCGAATCCGCACTGCCGGCGCGGCACTACGCTCGCGGCCGCACCCTCCCCGCCGATCGACACCCGCTCGCAGGAGCATGATGGACGTCATCACCAGGAAGCGGATGATGATCTTCTCCGGATCATCCAATCCGGAGCTGGCGCGGGAGGTGGCCGACCACCTCGGGATGCGCACCGGCAAGGTCCGGCTCCAGACCTTCGCCAACGGCGAGCTCTACGCCCGGTTCGAGGAGTCGGTCCGTGGGGCGGACGCGTTCGTGCTGCAGTCCCACCTGACCGTGCCGGACGGCCAGTCGATCAACGACTTCATCGTCGAGCAGCTGATCATGATCGACGCGCTCAAGCGGGCGTCGGCCAAGCGGATCGTCGCGGTCATGCCCTACTTCGGGTACTCGCGGTCGGACAAGAAGACGCTGGCACGCGAGGCGATCGCGGCCCGGCTGATGGCGGACATGTTCCGGTCGGCAGGGGTGTCGCGGTTGATGTCGGTCGACCTCCACACCGGCCAGATCCAGGGCTTCCTCGACGACCCGTTCGACCACCTCACCGCGATGCCGTTGCTGGAGGGCTGGATCCGGCAGCACACCGACCCGGGCCACCGGGTGATCGTGTCCCCGGACGCCGGGCGGGTCCGGTTGACCGAGAAGTTCGCGTCCCACTTGGGCTGCTCGATGGCGATCCTGCAGAAGCACCGCGACCCGACCCGTCCCAACGTGTCCGAGACCCGCGAGGTCATCGGTGAGGTCGAGGGCATGGACTGCATCATCGTGGACGACATGATCGACACGGCCGGGACCATCACCGGCGCCGCGGGGATGCTCAAGGAGCGTGGGGCCAAGCGCGTCTTCGCCCTCGCCACGCACCCGTTGCTGTCCGGTCCGGCCAAGGAGCGGCTGGACCAGGCCGACATCGAGGCGGTGGTCGTCACCAACACCATTCCGATCCCGCCGGCGCGCCGACCCCACCAGTTGGTGGTGTTGTCGATCGCGCCGATCGTCGCGTCGGCGTTGCAGGCGGTGTTCGAGGACGCCTCCGTGTCGGAGTTGTTCGCCGGCGAGAACATGTAGGTCGTCGAGGTGGCCGGTCGGGTGTTCGACGACGGCCGTTTCCCCGTCCATGTGCGGCGCGGGCATGCCGGGATAGGCTTGTTGCGAATGATTCGCAACAACCGGATCCGCTCGGGGGGCAGCATGCATGCACCGGACGGGTTCCTGACGGCCGGGACCGCCGTGGCCACCGGGGTGGTGTCGGCCGGCGGCATCGGGCTGGCGTTGCGCCGGACGCGCGAGGCCCTGGCCGACCGCGCCGTCCCGTTGGCCGGCCTGACCGGGGCGTTCGTGTTCGCGGGCCAGATGGTCAACTTTCCGATCGCAGCCGGCACCACCGGCCACCTGCTGGGCGGTGCCCTGGCCGCGGTGCTGGTCGGCCCCTGGCTGGGTGCACTGGTCGTGGCCGTCGTGGTCGTCGTCCAGGCGCTGCTGTTCGCCGACGGCGGGCTGACCGCGCTGGGCTACAACGTCCTCAACATGGCGCTGGTGCCGGCGTTCGGGGGCTGGGCGATCCTGCGCCTGGTACGTCGGATCGCCCCGGCCACGCGTCGCGGCATCGCGGTCGCGGCCGGGCTCGCGGGCTTGGGGTCGGTCGTGCTGGCGTCGATGGCCTTCTCGCTGGAGTGGCTGTTCGGGGCCTCTGCGCCGGTGCCCTTCGACCGCGTGCTGGCGGCCATGGTTGGCGTCCACACCCTGATCGGCATCGGTGAGGGCATCATCACTGGACTCGTCGTGAGTGCCGTGCTGGCGTCGCGGCCGGACCTCGTCGTGGGCGCCGACGGCCTCGACCTGGCCGGTCCCCGGACCCGCGGCATCGGCCGGTTCGTGGTGGGCGCCGGGGTCGCCACGCTGGTGGTGGCGGCGGGTGTCAGCCAGTTCGCGGCCGACGATCCCGACGGCCTCCAGGCGGTGGCCGAGGAACAGGGTTTCGCCGACCGGGCCGGCGACCACGGGCTGTCGTCGTCGGTGTTCGCGGACTACGCCACTCGCGGCGTGGCCGACGAGCGGGTCAGCCTCGCCCTGGCCGGGGTCGCCGGAGCGGCCGTCACGCTGGCGGTCGGGTCCGGGCTCGCGCTGGCCGCGCGGCCCCGACGCGATCGCGGACCGGACGACCCGGGCGACGACGTGGTGGCGCCCGGCGAGGCCCGCCCGTCCCGCCCCGGGGCCTGACGAGGTGGGGGCCGGCCACAGCCACCCGCTGCACGTCCACGGCCACTCCGTGGTGCACCGGCTCGCCCCGCACGTCAAGGTGCTGGCCACCGTGGGATACGCGCTGGCGCTCGCGACCGTGCCGGACCGGGCCTGGTGGGCGTTCCTGCTGCTGGCACTGCTGGTGACCACGGCGGTGGTGGCGGCCGGGCTGCCGGTGAGGTTCGTGGCGACCCGCGCGCTGGTGGTCGTCCCGTTCGTGGCATTCGGTGCGCTGGTCCCGTTCGTGTCGTCCGGCCACGACGCCGCCTGGGGCCCGCTGTCGTGGTCGACCGCGGGGGCGTGGGCCGGGTCGGCGATCGCGTGGCGGTCGCTGCTGGGGGTGACCGCGTCGATCGTGTTGGCCGGCACGACCGAACTGCCGCGCCTGCTGGCGGGGCTCGAACGCCTCCACGTGCCACCCGCCCTGGTGGCCATCGCGTCCTTCATGCTGCGCTACCTCGAGATCGTGGCCCAGGAACTGGCGCGGATGCGGGCGGCCATGACCGCGCGTGGCCATGATCCGCGCTGGGCGTGGCAACTGCGCCCGCTGGCCACCGCGTCCGGGGCGCTGTTCGTGCGCACCTACGAACGCGGCGAACGGGTGCACCTCGCGATGCAGGCCCGCGGCTGGTCGGGTGCCATGCCGCCGCTGCGCGAGGACCAGCCGGACGTCGGGACCCCGTTGGCCGTGGCCTGGGCCGCGACGGCGGCACTGGTGGCGATCGCGGCGCGGGTGATGCCGTCGTGATCGGCTCCGGACACGACCACGAGTTGGACGCCACCGCGGCCATCGACGTCCGCGGCCTGACGTTCACGCACCCGGACGGGACCACCGCGCTGGACGGGGTGGACCTGCGGGTCGAGCCCGGCCAACAGGTGGCGCTGCTGGGGCCCAACGGTGCCGGCAAGACCACGCTGGCGCTGCACCTCAACGGCCTCCATCGGCCCCAGTCGGGCACGGTCACCATCGGCGGCCACGCCGTCCTCAACCACCTCGCCGAGGTCCGTCGCCGCGTCGGACTGGTCTTCCAGGACCCCGACGACCAGCTGTTCCTCGGCACCGTTCGTGACGACGTCGCGTTCGGTCCGGCCAACCTCGGCCTGCGGGGCGCCGACCTGGACGAGCGGGTCGCGGAGGCACTGGCCGCCGTGGGGATGGGCGACGTGGCCGCACGGGCCCCGCACCACCTGTCCGGTGGCGAACGACGACGGGTCGCCATCGCCACGGTGCTGGCGATGGAACCGGACGTGCTGGTCCTGGACGAACCGACCGCCGGACTGGACCCGGCCAGCGTGCACGAACTGGCCGAGGTCCTGGACGACCTGGAGGTCACCCGCCTGGTGGTCACCCACGACCTGCCGTTCGCGGCCCGGACGTGCACGCGCGCGGTCGTCATGGACCACGGTCGGGTGGTCGCCGACGGCGGCATCGCCGAGGTGCTGGGCGACCGCGACCTGCTGGTCGCCCACCGCCTGACCCCGCCCCACGGGTGGGTGATGCCCCCGATCGGCTGACGCCGGTGCCCTTCCACTCGCGGACAGGGCAGGTGGAAGGGCACTGGGTCAGGCCACGGTGACGTGCGGTTGGCGCGGATCCCCACCCCAACGTCGCCATGATGGAGGTTGGCGACGGTGGGGGACCATCGATACCCTCCGGGCCACGGCCCGCTTCGTCGCGGGCCGGATGCGTGCCCCACCACCGCCCGTCGCATCGGGCCGACCGCCGGGTGGGCCCGCGCCCCGCGTGACATCTCGCCGCAGCCCCCGTCGCTTCCGAAGACGATGCCGACGACATGCCGTGACCGACCCGCGCCGGGGAACTCTTCATCGAAGGTGACGCCACCATGGCCTCCAAGCAGTTCGACCTGACCGCAAGCCTCCGCACCGACCACGGCAAGGGGGCCTCCGGGCGCCTGCGCCGGACCGGGCGCGTGCCCGGCATCGTCTACGGCCACGGCGTCGAGGCGACCGCACTGGACGTGGACTCGCTGGAGCTCTACCACGCGATGCACACCGATGCCGCCCGCAACGTCCTCATCCGCCTTGACGTCGACGGCGAGACCCACCTCAGCATCGTCAAGGACCTGCAGCGCCACGCCGTGCGTGGCGACATCATGCACGTCGACTTCCAGGCCGTCAGCCGCGACCAGAAGATCACCGCCGAGATCCCGGTCCACCTCCGCAACGAGGACGACCCACGCAGCAACGGCGGGATCATCAACCACGTCCTGTACACCGTGCCGGTCAGCGTCAAGCCGCTGGAGGTGCCGCAGGAGTTCACGCTCGACCTCACCG
>JAGXFT010000071.1 GCA_024637135.1 Nitriliruptorales bacterium
GTGCATCTTCTGGAGCGTGCGCAGTTCAGGCGCCCACAGGTGCTCGACCTCGTCCACGTCGACGTGCACCACGGACGGCCCGGCGACCGCGGCCGCCGCGGCCAGCGTCGACTCCAGGTCACGTTCGTGGTCGACGTGGAAGCCGACCGCACCCATCGCCTCGGCCATGCGGTCGTAGCGGACAGGGGCGAAGTCAGTGCCGGCCATGTCCTCGACCGGGACGACGTCGGTGCGCAGGACCTTGCGGGCCATGCTGCGTACTGGGTTCGCGGCCACCTGCTGGTTGATCTTGACCATGCCCCAGGCACCGTCCACCAGCACGACGAAGGTGACGTCCAGTCCGTGCCGCACGGCCGTCTCGACCTCGGCCGGATGCATCCCGAACGCGCCGTCGCCCAGCAGGCAGCACACCCGGCGGCCCGGGTTGGCAACCGCCACGCCCAGCGCCTGGCCCATGCCGGCGCCCAACATCCCGAACCTCGGGGTCCCGTGGATGGTGCCCGGCACCAGGGCGCGGTGGTAGAAGTTGGCCCACATCACGGTGTTGCCACCGTCGAACACCCAGTGGGTGTCGTCGGGAAAGGCCTCCTGGGCCGCCGCCGGCACCTTCGCCGGATGGACCGGGGAGGTGTCGCTGCGCTCGAGCGGGCGGGCGAGGCGTTCCCGGTCCCGGCGGATCGCCGACTGGTAGTCGGTGAGGCGGTCGCGGCGGGCCGACGTGTCGCGGGGGCCACGGGCCTCGACCGCATCGGCCAGTGCCGCCAGTGCTCCACGTGCGTCGGCCAGGATGGCCACGTCGACCGGCCGGTGGACGCCCAGGTTCTGTTCGTCCACGTCCACCTGCACGAGCTGCTGGTCCGACGGTGGTGCCCAGTTCGGGGCCCTGCCCCACCAGTCGGTCTCGCCCAGGCGGGAGCCCACGACCAACACGACGTCGGCGTCGTTGCGGGCGTCGTCGACGATGGTGGGGTGCACCATCGGGACGGCCCGGGGGTTGGCCTCGGACAGCGCGCCGCGGGCGGACCACGAGGTGGTGACGGCGGCGTCCAGGAGCCCGGCGAGGCGTTCGAGTTCGGCCGTGGCCCCGGCGTGGAACACGCCCGAGCCGGCGTGGATCAGGGGCATCTTCGCCTGGGTCAGCAACCGTGCGGCGCGATCGACCTGCTCGGGCGATGGCGGGAGCGGCCGGGTGCGGCGGTAGCGCCCGGCCGGCCACACGGCATCGTCGTCGACCCGGGCCGCGTTGTTGAGGATCGACTCGGGCACGTCGAGGTGGACCACGCCGGGACGGCCGGACCACGACTGCCGCAGCGCCCGCCGAACCAGTTCCGGGAGGCGCTGCGCGGTCGGCACCCGGACCGACCACTTGGTCATGGGGCGCGTCACCTCGACCTGCTCGAAGTACTGGGACGCGCCGCCACGATCGGGGCCGCCGACCCCCGGCCGTCGGGACGACGTGACCACCAGCACCCGGTTGCCCTCGGCGTTCTCGACCGCGATGCCCGGCAGGGCGTTGGCGACGCCCGGGCCGTTGGAGGCCAGCGCGACCCCCAGGCGGCCGGTGCTGCGTGCCCACGAGCCGGCCATGTGCACCGCGGCGGCCTCGTGGCGAGGCGACCACAACCGGATGCCGTGCTCGTCCAGGCTGGAGGTGATGCCGAAGTAGGTGCCGTCCACGATCCCGAAGACGGTGTCGACCCCCTCGGCGGCGAGCAGTCGGGCCAGCAGGGTCCCGCCGGTTGCGCGGTCGGCCATCGTCATGGTCCTTGCGTCGGTTCTGGGAATCAGTTCTGGGAATCAGTTCTGGGAATCAGTTCTGGGAAACGGTGCGGGGTCGATCGGGACACGGTCGATCGGGCAAGGACGCGTGATCGTGCGGACGTCCCGGGCCCCCATCCCGTGACGGCTCCCGACCGGCGGTGCCCACAGGTCGAGTCAACCACATGCCCACCGCGATCCCGTCGAGGCGCCCCCCGACATCGCCCGACGCCGAGTCGCACACGCCTGACACATCGTGTTCATCCGATTGTCACATCGAGGGACCACCATGCTGCGCGAGCAGCGGACGATCGGCACCCCCGCCCCCGGGCTGCTCCGTTCGAGGAGACAACACATGGCCACACTGACAATCGGCACCACCGTCGAAGAAGTCCTCGCCCTGGTCGACGAACTCGACGAGATGACACACGCGGGCGTGGACCTGCGGACCCTTGCCCTGCGGGGCGCCGGGCTGGCACTGGACGAGGGCGCCGACCCGGAACTCACGACCGCCACCCTGCTGCACGACGTCGGACGGGCGCGGTACCTGTCCAAGGCCGCTCCCGGCATCCCCCACGAGGAGGTCGGCCGTCGGTTCGTGGCCGACCGCTTCTCGGAGCGGGTCGAATGGGTCGTGGCACAGCACGTGACCGCCCAGCGCTACCTCGTGACGGTCGACGACACCTACATGGACGGGCTGACCGGCCCCCAGCAGACCGCCTGCAAGCGCCACGGCCGCACCCTGACGGCCCAGCGGGTCCTGCGCTTCGAGTCCAACCCGTTCGCGGCCGACGCCGTCCGCCTGCGGCGCTGGGCCGACCGGGCCGTCGACGATGCCGTCGCGCTGCCGGACATGGGCCAGGTCGCCGTCGCGATGTCCCGGGCGTGGATCGGTTGACCGGCACGGATCAGCGGTCGTCGGCGCGTCGGCGTCGACGGCAGGATCCGGCGCCACACCTTCCGGCGAGGCAACGGTTCACGTCGACGGGGCGGTCAGCGATCGACGGCCGGGAGGGACGACGCCGGCACCACGTGGTCCACGCCCGCCGCATCGGTTGCGACCGCCACCGCCCCGTCGATCGGTCGCTGCCCGGTTCCGGTGGCGTCCACGTTGCCCCAGCCACCGAAGGTGAACACCTCGTCGGACCGGGGCAGGACCACCGCGGGCGTGTCGGTGCCGTCCCCGTTCCAGTCGCCGACGACCACCCGGTCCCGGCGCGGACCGAGGTCGTAGCGTCCGGCCAGTGGCCCGCCGGCCTCCGGGACCTCCAGCACGGTGTGGTCACGTCCCTCGAGTTCCACGGTCTCGACGACGACGGCAACGGCGCACCCGAACCCGCTGACGTCGGCCGCCAACACCACCTCGCCCGATCCGGCGGGCGTCGGGGCATCCGGCTCACACGGCGGGGACGGGGTCCGGGCGACCCATCCCGCCGGCAGTCGCGCCCAGGACGGATCCGACGCGGTGGCCGCCTCGGCGGGAGGCGGAGTCGTGGACGACGGCCCGGTCGGGGTCGCGGTGGGGGTCGCGGTGGGGGTCGGGGGCGGGCCGGGTGACGCCGTCGCCTGGCCCGGTGTGGCCACGGCCGACGTCGCGAGGCCGGTCGGTCCTGCCTCCCGGGGCTCCGACGCGGTGGCCGTTGCGGACGTCGGGGGCGACCCGGTCGACGCGGCTGAGGTGGATCGACCCCGGGACCATGCCCAGCCGGCCACGACCAGCGGCAGGACGACGGCCAGGACGACGGCCGCTCGTGTCCACCATCGCCACCCGGCCGCCGGCGGCTCCTCGGGCTGGTGCGCGGGCGGTCGGGGCCCGAAGACCGTGGTCCGTCCCGGTGGTCCGCCGGCTGCACCACCAGCGGGTCCTCCATCGTCCCGAAAGCCCCTGTCGCCCCCGGGTCGGGTCGGCGTCGCATCGTCCTGCGCGTCCGCGCCCGTGACGACGACCACCGGGTCCGTCGGCAGCGAACCCGCCACGTCCGAGTCCGCCGTGGCCGGGCCGCTCGTGGCCGGTGTGGCAGCCACCGGACCGTCGTCGGACACGGCCTCGGGCCGGGCGTCACCGGCGACCACGGCGTCGTCGAGCCGGATCCCGTCGGAGGCTCCCTCGCCACCACCATCGGGAACGAGGTCGGCATCGCCGCGTCGGGGGACCGCGGGCAGCATCGGTTGTTCGGCCGGCAGGTCCGGGGCGAGGCCGGCGAGGGCGAGTTCGAGTTCCTGGGGATGTCGGAAGCGCCGGTCCGGGTCGCGCAGGATGGACCGCTCCAGTACCTCGACCAGGTCGGCCGGTGCGTCCGGCACGAGTTGGCCCAGCGGGAGGTGCAATCCGCGATCGGCGGCCCGCCGCACCGCCCGATCGTCCTCGCCCACCCACGGTGGCTGCCCGGCCAGCGACTCCCACAGCAGCACGCCCAGCCCCCACGTGTCCGACGCCGGGCCGGGCGGCGCGCCGTTGGCGACCTCGGGATCGAGGTGGGTGGCCGTGCCCGCGACCTCGTCGGGCGGCACGTCGACCGCTGACGACAACCCGAAGTCCGCCAGGCGAGGCTCGTCCTCACGTCCATACAGCACGTTGGTCGGCGTCACGTCCCGGTGCAGGACCCCGACGGCGTGCGCGGCTGCAAGGGCGTTGCCGAGGCGGCGACCGAGGTCGACGACCTCGTCCGCGGGCAGGCGACCGCGACCGGCAAGGCGTTGCGCGAGGGAGCCGCCGGTGGCCAGCGCCAGCACCAGCGCGACCTCGTCGCCGTCCACGACCACCTCGTGGAGCACGGCGATCGCGGGGTGGGCGAGGTCGGCCAGGACCGCGGCCTCGCGCCGGATGGCGGCGACCGCGGTGGGGTCGACGTCGCGGAGGCGCTTGATCGCGACGACCCGTCCCGGGCGATCACGCCGAACCGCCCGGTGCACGACCGCGTGTGCGCCCTCGCCGACCACCTCCAGCAGGTCCCAGTCACCGAGCGACGTCATGGCCCGGTTCCTGCCTCGACTCGTGCCCCGGGGTCGGCCCCGGGGTCGGTCGACGCGGGCGGGGACACCGGCTGACCATCGACGTCCAGCCTCACAGCCCCAGCAGGCCGTCCTGCGACAACGAGATCACGGCCCAGGCCGCCACGACGACGCCCAGGACCACGCGCAGCCACAACCCGACGAGCCGGCCCGTGCCGACCTCGGCGCCGCTGCCGTCCGGCCACTGCCCGGTCCGGTACCACCTCGCGAGGGCGGCGAGCGTGCCCATGGCCAGCGCGGCACCGACCGCGCCGAAGCTTCCCACCATGATGAACTGCCACATGCCGTCCATGTCGTTTCATTCCCTTCCGCAGGATAGCGCGTGGTCGTCAGTTCCGGGTGGGGTCGTCGAGCCACGTGGACAACAGCGCCCGGTGGTCGCGCTGGCGGCGCAGGACGCGACGCCACAGGCCACGTGGGTCGGACGTCACGAGGTCGTCGCGATCGGCGTCCACCACCCACCAGGCGTCCTCGGCGATCTCGTCCTCGAGTTGCCCCGGACTCCAGCCGGCGTACCCGGCGAAGACGCGCACGACCACGCGGTCCAGCAGGGTCGACGGGTCCAGGCGCAGGTCCACGACTCCGACCAGGTCGGTGAGGGCGTCGATCTCGTCGGGCAGGGGACCGGGACGTGGGGTCGTCGCGGCGGCGATCGCGACCTCGGCCCCGACGGGTCCCCCGACGAACACTTCCGCCGGTTCGGGAGCCACCACGCCCCACCCCGCGAGGTGGTCGTCGACAGATCGTCCCGATGGCCGGTTGAGCACCACACCCATCGCGCCGTCCTCGTCGTCGTGCTGCAACACCAGCACCACGGTCCGCGCGAAGTTGGGGTCCGACAGCACCGGCGTGGCGACCAGCAGTCGTCCCCTGATGCTCCCCGGACCCATCGGCTCGCCTCCCCCGTCGGACCCGAGGGACGCTATCGCACCGGCGGCCCCCCGCCCGGCCGTCACGCGGGCGGCAGCACGGCGGCGTCGGCGCCTGGCGAGCGGTTGCCCGGGGCCACGCAGATGGAAAGCAAACTTGACACGCATCGCGTGGGCCCCTACCGTCGCAGATGGAAAGCACGCTTGACACTGGGTCGGCACCCTGCCCGGCACCGACCCAGCCCTGTCGACCACCACCGAAGGCGACCAGATGGACGACGACCCCGGGACCCGCATGCCCCTGCGCGACTGGCTCGGCGGCCACGCCGGCACCACCCACGACCGGGCCAACGGACGCGGCATGATGGCCTGGAGCGCCGCGTGGGCGGTGGCCTACGTCACCGCGACGTGGCAACTGGGCGTGTCGGACCTCGGACCGCCGGGCGCGTGGGTGATGGTCGCCCTGCCGGTGGGGCTGGGCATCGCCGTGCTGGTGGCCTACAGGCGGTTCCTCCGGGACGCCGACGAGTTCACGCGGACCACCCAACTGGAGGGCGCGGCCCTGGGGCTCGGACTGGGGGTGGTGGTCCTGTTGTCCTGGGGCCTGCTGGAGCCGCTGGGGGTCGCCGCCCTCTCCACGCCGGGTGCCGCCGCCGTCCTGCTGGTGGCGTGGGCGCTGGGCCAGGTCGTCCCGGTCCGCTACCGGTGAACAACCACCTGCGCCGACTGCGGGCCGAACGAGGCTGGACCCAGGCCGACCTGGCCGACCGCCTGCAGGTCTCGCGACAGTCCGTCAACGCGATCGAGAACGGCAAGTACGACCCCAGCCTGCCACTGGCGTTCCGCATCGCTGCCCTGTTCGACCGTTCCATCGAGGACCTGTTCGACCCCGACCCCGCCCCAGACCGGGCAACCTGAACGGGCAACTGACCCAATCGGACCGACCACTGCCACGCACGACGACCGTCCCCCTCCCTCGACCTCCGAGCGCGCGCCGCCCGCCTACCGTCGGACACCGTGCTCCTGCAGGCACCACCGCCCCCGCCACCCCCTCCCCCGGGAACCCCACATGCTCGAACTGACTGGACTGCGCAAGGCCTACGGACCGGTGACCGCGCTCGACGGACTGTCGCTGACCGCTCGCCCCGGCCGGATCCTGGGCTTCCTCGGACCCAACGGGGCCGGCAAGACCACCACCATGCGCTCGATCTTCGGGCTGGTCGAACTGGGCGGCGGCACGGTCGCCTGGCAGGGCCAACCGATCACCGCCGAACGGCGACTCCGGTTCGGCTACATGCCCGAGCAACGTGGCCTGTACCCCCGGATGTCGGCCGGTCGCCAGCTCGCCTTCCTGGGCCGACTCCACGGGATGGAGGCGGCCTCGGCCCCCGACGCCGCCCAGTCCTGGCTCGAACGGCTGGGCCTTGGCGAGCGCGCCGACGAGCCCGTCTCGGGGCTGTCCCACGGCAACCAGCAGCGTGTGCAACTGGCCGCCGCGCTGGTGCACGAACCCGAACTGCTGGTGCTCGACGAGCCGTTCTCGGGGCTGGACCCGCTGGGCGTCACGGACATGAGCGACGTGCTGGTCCAGCGTGCGGCCGACGGCGCCACCGTCGTGTTCTCCAGCCACCAACTGGACCTGGTCGAGGACCTGGTCGACGACGTCGTGATCGTGGCCCACGGCCGGGACCGCCTGGCCGGAGCGCTGGACGACGTCCGACGCGCCACCGGCACCCAGTCGGTGACGTTCCGACTGACCGGTGGCGACGTCCCGACCACGGTGCGGCTGGACGACGAGGAGGTGGAGGTGGTTCGTGCGCGCGACGGCCTCGCCCGTCTCCAGGTCCCGGTCGACACCGCACCCGGGCAGGTCATGGCCGCGGTCGCGGCCGTCGGCGACGTCGAACGCTTCACGTTCGAACCTCCGACCCTGTCCGAGGTCTTCCGGGACGTCGTGGGGATGTCCCTGGCCGACGTCGAGGCCCGCCACGCCGACCCGGACCGCCACGCCGACCCGGACCGCGACGTCGACGGTCAGTCCGCCGGCACGACCACGGAGGTGTCGTCGTGAGCGCCCGCGAGGTCATCGGACTGGTCATGCGTCGCGAGGTGGGCGACCGGCTGCGCAACAAGGCCTTCCTCATCACCACCGCGATCAGCCTGCTGGTGATCGTCGGGATCATCATCGGCCCGTCGCTGTTCGGTGACGACGGACCGGCCGAGTGGACCGTGGGCGTGGCGGCCGACGCCGGGCTCCCGGACGGATTCGCCACCGCCCTGGCGAGCGTCGCCGGGACCCGGGACGCCACCGCGAACGTCCAGGCGGTCGCCGATCGCGCCGCTGCCGACCGGGCCATCCGCGACGGCGACCTGGACGCGGTGGTCCTGGACGACCGCACGGTGCTCGCCAACGACCTCGACGGCGCGCTGCGGGCCACGATCGAGCAGTCCCTGGCCAGTGCCGGGCTGGCAGACGCGCTGGCCAGCGCCGGGGTGTCCCAGCAACAGGCCGCGGAACTGTTGGGCGTCGACGTCGCCGTGGTCACGCCCGACGGCGACGACGAGGCCGCGCTCGAGACGAGCTTCGGGATCGGGTTCATCGTCACCGTGCTGCTGTTCCTGACCCTGCAGATCAACGGCGCGTCGATCCTGACCACGACCGTCGAGGAGAAGTCGAGCCGGGTCGTGGAGGTGCTGTTGGCGACCGTGCGACCGTGGCAGTTGCTGGCCGGGAAGCTGATCGCGATGACCATCCTGTCGGTGGGGCAACTGCTGCTGTACGCCGGGGCCGCGTTGGCGGCAGTCAGCATCACCGGCGACGTCACCCTGCCGCCCGGGTCGCCGATGGTCGTGCTGACCAGCGTCACGATGTTCCTGCTGGGCTTCGGGTTGTGGGCGTCGGTGTACGCGGTGGCGGGGGCCCTGGCCAACAGCGCCGAGGACGCCCAGTCGTCGGCCGGACCGATCGGGTTCCTGGCCGCCGCCGTCTACTTCGCCGTCATCATCGGCGTCGTGCCGAACCCCGACGGGGTCCTGGCCCGGGTCCTGAGCTTCATCCCGTTCAGCGCTCCGTTCGCCGTCCCGGCTCGCGCCGCCGCCGGCCTCCCGTTGTGGGAGTTCGGGTTGGCCGCCGTGCTCACCGGGCTGGGCACGTGGTTCGGGGTCCGGTTGGCCGGGCGCCTGTACTCCGCCGCGGTGCTGTCGGGCGGCCGCATGACCTGGCGCGACGCCTTCCGGGCCGAACCCATCCGCTGACGCCGTGGCGCCAGTGGCCGTGCGTCCGGCTCCCGGCGACAGGCCGCACTGCGCCCGTCAGGTCGACGCCGCCAGGAAGGTGTCGATGAGTTCGGCCTTCGGCCCGTCGAATTCGACCTGGCTCAGCAGGATCGTGGCCGTGTCGGTCGCCGGCACGACGTAGGCCGCCGTCCCCGTGCCGCCGACCCAGCCGTAGCGACCCACCACGTTCCAGGGCTGGTCCTCGGTGATGTCCACCGAGCCGCCGAAGCCCCAGCCCTGTCCATCCAGGAAGGCCCGGCCCCACTCGCGCTGGACCGGGGTGGTGTGGTCGGTGCGCAACGCCCGGACCAGGTCGGGCGCCAGCAGCGGACCGTCCGGTGTGGCGCCATCGGCCAGCAGCAACCGGCAGAAGGCCAGCCAGTCGCGACCGGTCGACACCAGCCCGCCGCCTCCTGACGGGAAGGCCGGTGGTCGCGCCCAGTCACCGTCCGGCGGGTCCTGCACCACCAGCCGTCCGTCGTCGTGTCCGTAGTACGTGGTGGTGCGATCGACGTCACGCGTGACGAAGCCGGTGTCGACCATGCCGAGCGGTCCGAACACCCGCTCGTCCAGGACGTCGGGCAACGACGTGCTGGCCGCCCGGGCCACCAGCACACCCAGCACGTCGGCGCCGCAGTTGTAGGTCCAGCCCTCGCCGGGCTGGTGCAGCAGCGGGACGGTGGCGAGGCCGGCCGCCCACTCGTCCGGCGGCGGCGGTGCCTGTGGCGCCGGCGGTCCCTGGTGGAGCCGCTCGGCCAGCAACCCCACGATCGGCCAGTCGAACTCGGACGGGAAGCCGTGCCCACCGGTGAAGCCCAGCAGGTCACGAGTGGTGATCGCGCGCTGGGCCGGCACCACGTCGTCGACCGGGCCGGCCGGGTCCGCCAGCACCACCGGGTCGGCCAGTTCGGGCACCAGGTCGTCGACCGGGTCGTCCAGCGCCAGCACGCCGTCGTCGACCAGCAGCAGGGTCGCCACCGCCATGACCTGCTTGGTGAGGGAGGCCACCCGGAACACGCTGTCCGCCGTCATCGCCGGACCGTCGATGGCGCCCCAGCACGAGCTCCTCCACGACGCCGCCGCGGGCGACCACGGCGACCAGTCCGGGCACCCGCCCGTCGTCGACGAACGGCCGCAGGGCGTGCTCCAGGCGAGTCGTCACGATGCAACCGCCGGGGCCGTGCTCGGGAGGGGGGTGTGGGCGGTCCGGGCGGCGCGACGGATCGAGGCATCGACGATCTCCATCGGGTGGGCCGTGGTCACGCCGGCCGCGGCCAGGTGGATCGCACAGCCCGGGTTGGCGCTGGCGACCACGGACGGCGCGGCCCGGTCGATCGCGGCGAGCTTGCGGTCGCGGACCTCACCGGCCAACCCGGGCTGCAGCACCGAGTACGCCCCACCGGCACCGCAGCACAGGCCGGCATCGTCCAACTCGACCAGGTCCGGGACGTAGGGAGACAACACCGCGCGGGTGGCCTCGTGGACGCGCTGGACGTGACGCAGGTGGCACGGGTCCTGGATGGCCACCCGGGCATCGACCGGCACGCCGGCGGGCAGCCGGTCGAGGTGGTCGGCCAGGAACTCCTGCACGTCGAACACCCGGTCGGCGAACGCGGCCGCCTCGTCGCTGCCCAGCAGGTGGCCGTAGTCCTTCATCGCCGCCCCGCACCCGGCCGAGTCGACCAGGATCGGCGTGTCGTCGTCCAGGGCGCGCATCATCGTGCGGGCGAGGTCGCGGGTCCGGCCGGCCAGTCCGGCATGGGCCTGCAGCGCGCCACAGCACGGCGCGGCGTCCCCGGTCGGCATCACCCCGAACCCGGCCGCCTCCAGCACCCGCTTCGTGGCGGCGTGGACGTCGCGCTGCCACGCGTCCATCACGCAGCCGGTGAACAGCCAGACGTCGTGCCCGGACGGCTCGAGGTCGTCCCGCCCGATCGGCAACCGGTCCGGCAGGCCCAACGCCGACGGCAACGACACGACCCGCTGGACCAGACCGAGCGCACTGCTGCCGGCACGCAGGAGCCGTGGGTTGGACAGCGCCGCGAACGCCGGCCGCTGCCACCTCGGCGTCATCTCCCCGGCATCGGCCAGCGTTTCGCGGGTGCGCTCCATCAGGTGGCCGAACTGCACGTTGCTGGGACACGCTGGCTCGCACCCGCGGCACTGGATGCAGGTTTCGAACGACTCGCGGACCTCGGCGGTGACCGGCGCGTCGTGCTGGTGGACCTCGCGCATCAGCTTGATCCGGCCCCGCGGCGAGAAGCTCTCGTCCGCCGTCACCTGGTAGGTCGGACACGACGTCAGGCACAACCCGCACTGCACGCACGCGTTCAACATGTCCTCGTCGAGGTGCAGGTCCATCGTCGTTCCTCCGTTCGATCCTCGTCGTCCGCCCGTTGCCGAGGGCCGGGGGCGTTCCTGTCTCTTATACACATCT
>JAGXFT010000007.1 GCA_024637135.1 Nitriliruptorales bacterium
CCCTGTGCCACCACTGCCACCGACTCGTCCACGACCACCACTGGACCGTCCACCTCGACCCCACCACCGCCACCACCACCTGGCACTCCCCCGACGGCCGCACCACCACCACCCGACCCCACCACCCCCAACCCGATGGACCGGACCCCGACCCCGGCGGTCCCGACCCCGGCGGCAAGGCCAAACCCGACTCCGACCTCGGCCACAGCTCCGGTGTGGACCCGGGCCGAGACCCCGACCCCGGCGACCTCGACCCTGACCTTGGCCGACCGACGGATGGACCCGTGCCCCCCGACCCACCACGGCCTCCGCTCGGCACGCCGGGACCCGAACCACCGCCAGGCGGCCGGACGGCCACTCGAGCACCAGTCGGCAGCGCCCGGCAACGTCGACTCACCGTCGCCCCGGAACCCCGCGGCCGACAACCCGCCCTGCCGGTCGTCCCGCCGTGAGGCGCCGCGGTCCACGTCCACCGAGCCGCTGATGCGGGCGATGTCCGGGGACCCCGACGGCTCTTGGATCACCGGGTGCAGACAGGTCGTCGGCGGACCGGAGGTGACAGCCGGGTCAGCTGGTGGCGATCTTGTCCAGGGGGATGTCGGGGTGGTCGCGGATGATTCGTTCGACCTGCCAGCGGTCGCGGAACAGGGCGATCGGCATGCCGGAGGCGCGGCGGTAGACCTCGACGTCGCGCATTCGGCGGAGTTCGTCCACGGCCTCGTCGGTGGTGCGCCGGGCCTCGTTCCAGCCGGTCGGCTCGACCCGGATCGGCGAGCCGAATTCGTGCTCCATCCGCCAGGCGGCGACCTCGAACTGCAACAGCCCGACGGCGGCCAGTACTGGTGCCTGGTCGCCGAGGTCGGGGTGGCGCAGGACCTGGATGACGCCCTCCTGGTCCAACTGCTCCAGCCCGGTCCGGAACTGCTTGACCCGGGAACGGTCGCCGGGGGTCGCGACCTGGAAGTGTTCGGGCGTGAACACCGGCATCGCGGGATAGGTGACCTCGGTGCCGTCGTAGAGGGTGTCGCCGATGCGCAGGTCGGTGGCGTTGACCAGGCCGATGACGTCGCCCGGAAACGCCTCGTCGACGGTGACGCGTTCCTGGCCGAAGACCTGGTGCGCGTACTTGGCCGCGATCGTGCGGCCGCTGCGGGTGCACGTCAGTTGCGCGTCCCGCTCGAACAAGCCGGAGCAGATCCGCACGAACGCGATCCGGTCGCGGTGCCGCGGGTCCATGTTGGCCTGCACCTTGAACACGAAGCCGGAGAAGGGCGAGTCGAGGTCGCGCACCTCGCCGTCCACGTCCCGACGCGGCTGCGGCGACGGCGCCATCTCGGCGATCGCGTCCAACAGCGGTTCGACCCCGAAGTTGTTCAGCGCCGAGCCGAAGAACACCGGCGTGGTCTTGCCGGCCAGGAACGACTCCTGGTCGAACGACAGCCCCAGTTCGTCCAGCAGGTCCAGGTCGTCACCGATCGCCTCGCCGGTGTCCACCGCGGACGGGTCCCACGTCGTGACCGTGGCGGCCTGGCGACGGGTGTTGGCGACCTCCGGGTCGTACCGGTGGAACTTGCCGTCGCGCCGGTCGACCACGCCGCGGAAGGTGTCGTCGGCTGTACGGACCGGCCACGTCACCGGCGTGCCGACGACACCCAGTTTCTGCTCGATGTCGTCCAGCAGTTCCAACGGCCCCAGGGACGGCCGGTCGAGCTTGTTCACGAACGTGATCAGGGGCGTTCCGCGACGCGCGCAGACCTCGAACAACTTCTGCGTCTGGGGCTCGACGCCAGCAGAGGCGTCCAGCACCATGATCGCTGCGTCGACCCCGCTGAGCACGCGGTAGGTGTCCTCGGAGAAGTCGCGGTGGCCCGGGGTGTCGAGCAGGTTGTAGGCCAGGTCCTGGCCGGTCGCGTCGTCGTGGTGGTCGAAGCGGAGCACCGTGGTCGAGATCGAGATCCCGCGGTCCTGCTCCATCTTCATCCAGTCCGACCGGGCGGTGCGCTCGACCTTGCGGGACTTGACCGCGCCGGCCTCGGCGATGGCGCCGGCGTACAGCAGGAACTTCTCGGTCAAGGTCGTCTTGCCGGCGTCCGGGTGGGAGATGATGGCGAAGGTGCGTCGGCGCTGGGCCTCGGTGCGCACGCGGGCGGCGGACATGGTCGGACCTCGGATGGCAGGTGGGTGGCGCGCGGCGAGGCACGCGGGGAACACGGCAGCCGGACGGGGCGGAGATGCAGGAACAGTGTCGCCACGGGACGGGCGGACCGCCGGGGCCGGCCCGGTCGAGGCTATCGTCCGCGTCCATGGTCGAACTGTCACAGAACGCCGAGCGTGCGCTGGTGGCGTCCCGTCCGCGCCTGCGCGGGCTGACGCACGCCGTCGGTGGACTGGTGGCCCTTCCCGCGGCACTGCTGGCAATCGCACACGCACCGACCGGCACGGTGCGACTGGCGGTCGCGCTCTACACGTTGGCCGCCACGCTGATGCTGTCCCTGTCGGCCGGCATGCACTGGCGCACACGCGGTCCCACGGCCACGGAGGTGTGGATCCGCCTCGACCACAGCGGCATCTACGTGATGATCGCGGGCGCCACCGTCGCGGTCGCCCTGCTGGGGATGCCGGCCACCTGGCAGCGCTGGGTGATCCCCGTGGCCGTGGCCGTCGCGGTCGTCGGCCTGGTCGTGGAGTGGCTGCCGCGACGCACCCCTCGCGGCTTCGCACACGGCATGTTCCTGGGCGGTGGCTGGGCGATGATGGTCGGGGTGGCCGAGGTGTGGCGTGGCCCCGGCCCGGAGGCGGTGCTGTGGCTGGTTGCGGGCGGCCTGGCCTACACCGTGGGGGCGGTCCTGGTGGCGTTGCGGCGCCCCAACGTGTGGCCGGACGTGTTCGGCTACCACGAGGTCTGGCACGTGCTGGTGCTGGTCGCCGTCGCCTGCCACTGGCACCTGGTCGTCGACGTCCTGGCCAACGCCTGACACGGGCACCATGCCCCGCCCTGCGTCACCCGCCGGCCGACACGTTCCGACAGCGCCTACGGTCGGTCCGACGCATCGACACGACGAACACCCACCACGAACACATCGAGGTCCGTCCCATGGCAGCGAGCACCGACGCCCGGATCATCACCGTCAACGGCCACACGCCGGACATCCACCAGGACGCGTGGGTGGCGCCGGGCGCGGTCGTCGCCGGCAACGTCCACCTCGCCGCCGGCGTCTCGATCTGGTTCGGGTGCGTGCTGCGTGCCGAAGAGGGCTCCATCACGATCCGGGGGGACTCCAACGTCCAGGACAACTCGGTCCTGCACGCGGATCCGACCCACCCGGTCGAGGTGGGGGAGCGGGTGACCATCGGCCACGCCTGCGTGGTGCACGGGTGTGCCATCGGCGACGACGCGCTGATCGGCATGGGCGCGATCGTGCTCAACGGTGCTCGCGTGGGGGCGCGCTCGGTGGTGGGCGCCAGTGCGCTGGTCACCGAGGGGTCCACCGTGGACGACGAGACCGTCGTGGTGGGCGCCCCGGCCAAGCCACGCGACCTCGCGTTGCCGACCGTGCCACGGCCCAACGTGGCGGCCTACACCCGCCTGGCCAGCTGGTACGGCGAGTCCACGTTCTGACCGGTCGCCCGGCGCAGGGCGGCCCCGGCGCGTCCGAGCGCAGCGCGGCCCCGGATGGCTCTCGTTGCTGGATGTTGTGAGCGCAGCGAGCAACTCCAATGCGTCCGAGCGCAGCGAGGACGCGCGTCAGCAGGCGGCGCGCAGGGCCGGGTAGGTGTTGACGCTGCGGCCGCCGAGGTAGGCCTCGAAGTGGAGGTGCGGCGGCGTGCCGACGGCGTTGCCGGTCGTGCCGACGGTGCCCAGGACCTGGCCGGCCTCGACCCGGCCGGTGGGGCCGAGGGTGTCGAGGTGGGTGCCCCAGTAGCGGTAGCCGTCATCGCCGAACAGGTGGACCTGCTTGCCGCCGCGTGTGCCGTTCACGTGTTCGACCCGCCCGCTGACCGGTGCCACGACCTTCGTGCCCCGGTCGGCGAAGATGTCGATGCCCTCGTGGTAGCGCCCGTCGCCCTTGGACACGCCGAAGTCGTTGATGAAGTGGGGGCTGCCCTTCACGGGACAGCGGAACGTGCCGCCCGAGCCGGGGATGGTCAGGCGCTGGCCGAGCCGGATCAGGTTCGGGTCGTCGATGCCGTTGGCACGGGCAAGGCTCCGGTAGGACTGGCCGTAGTCGTCGGCGATCTCCTGGAGGGTGTCACCCGTGCGCACGGTGTGGGTCACCGGTTCGGTGCGGGCGCCCGGGGTTGCCCCGGCCGAGGCCCGGACGCGCGCTCCGACCAGCACCTGGCCCGACGAGGTGAAGCCGTTGGCGGCCATGAACTGCGACTGGCTCACGTCCAGCCGCCGGGACAACGACGCCACCGAGTCACCCGCGCGCACGACGGTGGACGCGCGTGATCCCGAGCCGGACGACGCCGTCGACGTTGACGACGTCGTCGAGGTCGATCGTGGGGCCGAGTCGTCCGACGTCGTCGACCGGCGCGTCGAGGCGCGGGACGATCCCTTGGGGATGGTCAATTTCTGTCCGACGAGGATCAGGTCCCGGTCCGCGATGTCGTTGGCATCCACCAGTGCCTGCACCGACACGCCGGTTTCGCGCGAGACGTGGTAGAGCGTGTCGCCGCGCTCAACGGTCCAGTCGGCCGAGGCGGCACCCACCACCAGGGCCGCGGACCCGCACAGGAGGGCGGCACGACCGAGCGGGGGAAGCCGGTCGAAGCGCGCCCGCCACGGCTCCAGCCGATGGCGCAGGACGGGGGGAGCGGTGAAGGGCACGGGGGACTCCATCGAAGCACGGATGCAGCAACGTTAGTGCTCACCTGCCTCGTATGCAACTTACCTCACTCCACCCACACCATCACCAGCGGCCCCGGCGGGGGGACCAACGGGGAGGGAGTGTGTGCGGCTCGGCCATGCGCTCCGCGGGCACCGGCTCACGACCAGTCGGGAGCCCGATCCGGGGCCGGTCCCACGGCGGGCCGACGGGTCGACCGGTGGGCTTTGTACGATGGGGGGTCGGTACTCGGCGACCCAAGGATGCACTGGTGGGGGACTCCCGCGAGCCACGACGCTTGCAGTTGACGTTCGTGCCCGACGTGGATGCCCCCGCAGCCGGGGGCTTCGCGGCCTGGGGCGTGGACGGCCTGCGCGGTGCGCTGGCGACGCTCGACCTCCCGGCGGGCGAGGTCGGCAAGCTCGACCACGCGCTGGGCCACGTCGAGGCCCGCCTGCTGCCGTTGGTCGCCACCCTGCGACGCCTGGCGGAACTGCCCACCAGCGACGGCTGGTCGGACTGGACCCGACCGTCGGACAGCGTGCTCGCATGGTCACTCGCCGCCAAGTTCGGCCTCGAGCTCGTGACGGCCGGTCGGCTCCTGCCCCGGGTGATTGCGACCTCGGCGCCCGACACCGTGCTCGCGCAGTGGGTGGCGGTGCCGCCCTTGGACGGTCGCCGCGAACGCCTCGCCGACCTCCTGCCACCGGCCGCCCACGCGGTCGTGGTGGACGGTGGACCGTTGCACGCCCTTCCCGCGCTGACCGCGTTCCTCGACGCCGTGGCCGACGTCTGTGGGCACAACGGGCACCGACCGGTGCCGCGCCCCAACATCCGTCGGTCGGCGCGGCCGTACGACGAACTGCTGCGCGAGGCCCTGACCGGTGGCGACCCGGTCGTGGCCCCACTGCGACGTGCCGGCGACGAACTGGCCGCCGACGTCACCGACTGGTTGCAACCCGCGATGGGCGACACCGGCCGCGCCGACCTGCGGCTCGCGATGCGGTTGGTCGCGCCCGACGTGGACGACGAGGACGCCGACCTGGTGGTGTCGGACCAGCCGTGGCGGCTCGAACTGCTGCTGCAGTCGGTGCACGATTCATCGGACCTGGTCGACGCCGGAGCCATCTGGGACGGCACCGCCGCCGACCTCGGCGGGCGGCGCCTCGACGGCGCCCAGAGCGTGCTGGTCCGTGGGCTCGTCGACGCCGCGGCGACCTTCCAACCGCTCGACCGGGCGCTGGACGAACAGCGCCCCTGCGTGGTCGAACTGTCCTCGGCCGAGGCCGCCGACCTGTTGTCCGACGGCGTCCGGGAACTGACCGCCGCCGGCGTCGGGCTGCTGTTGCCGCCCGAACTGCGCGACGTCAACGCCCAGCGTCTGCGTCCCCGGCTGCGCATCGGCCAGACCACGCCGGTCACCGGTCGGCTCGACAGCACCGGGATCCTCGACCGGCAGTCGCTGACCAACTTCCAGTACGAGATGGCGCTGGGCGACGACGTCCTGGACCCCGGCGAGTTCGCGACCGTCATGGAGCTCGAGCGCTCGCTGGTGCGGTGGCGCGGCCAGTGGGTCCGGATCGACCGGGACGAGGCGTCGCGGATCGGGGAGCTCGCCGGGTCCAGCGGCACCATGGAACTGACCGAGGCGGTCGCGTCCGCCCTCGCAGGACAGGCCGAGCGCGATGGCGAGGACCTCGAGGTGATCGCCGTGGGCGACATCGCCGCGCTGATCGACCGCCTGCTGGCCGAGCCCGAACCCACCGACGCCGAGATCATCGCGATCGAGGGCGACCTGCGTGCCTACCAGGAGCGTGGCGTCGCCTGGATGCAGCAGATGGCGGCCATGGGAGCCGGCGGGGTGCTGGCCGACGAGATGGGACTGGGCAAGACGATCATGGCGATCGCGCTGCTGACGTCTCGTCCGCAGGACCGCCCCCACCTGGTCGTGTGCCCGACCTCGGTGGTCGGCAACTGGGAACGGGAGATCAATCGGTTCGCCCCCCGGTTGGAGGTCATCCGCCACCACGGCCCCGACCGGCCCGTGTCGCCGCGCCAGATCCCGCCCGGCCACGTCGTGCTCACCTCCTACGCCCTGCTGCGGCGCGACGTCGGGCTGCTGTCCCAGATCGACTGGGACGTGACCATCTTCGACGAGGCCCAGCAGATCAAGAACGCCAGTTCGCAGGGCGCCAAGGCCGCCCGGACGCTGCCGGCCCGGGCGCGTTTCGCCCTGACCGGGACCCCGATCGAGAACCGGCTGGCCGAACTGTGGTCCATCCTCGACCTCACCAACCCGGGGATGCTCGGCCCCCAGCGTCGCTTCACCCGTCGCTACGCCGTCCCGATCGAACGCTGGCGCGACGAGGAGGCGGCCGCACAGTTGCGTCGCCTGATCGCCCCGTTCGTGATGCGCCGACGCAAGAACGACCCGGGCGTGGCCGTCGACCTGCCGGAGAAGCAGGAACTGACGGTCATGACGACGTTGACCCGCGAGCAGACGGTGCTCTACCAACGCGCCATCGACCAGGCGTTCGACTCCGGACTGGGCTCGACCGCCTTCGAGCGGCGCGGGCGCATCCTTGCCCTGCTGACCAAGCTCAAGCAGATCTGCAACCATCCACGCCAGTTCCTCCGCGACGGCGGGCCCCTGATGGGCCGGTCCGGCAAGCTGGACCGTGCCACCGAGGTGCTCGAGGAAGTGCTGTCCAACGACGACCGTGCGCTGGTCTTCACCCAGTTCCGGGAGATGGGCGAACTGCTGGCGACGCACTTCGCCGACCAGTTGGACCTCAACGACGTGCCGTTCCTGCACGGAGGGACGCCGCTGAGCAAGCGCGAGGAGATGGTGGACGAGTTCCAGGCCGGGACGGCGCCGCCGATCCTGCTCGTGTCACTGCGAGCGGGCGGGACCGGGCTCAACCTGACCAACGCCACCCACGTGCTGCACTACGACCGTTGGTGGAACCCGGCCGTGGAGGACCAGGCCACCGACCGCGTCCACCGCATCGGGCAACGTCGGGCCGTCACCGTGCATCGCATGGTCACGACCGGTTCCGTCGAGGAACGCATCGACGAGGTGCTGGAGCGCAAGCGGGCGATCGCGGACTCCGTGGTCGGTGACTCGGAGGCCTGGATCACCGAGCTCGGCGACGACGACGTGCGCGAACTGGTGTCGCTGTCCGCCGAGGCCTTCGACGACGAGGATGCGGCATGACCGTCGGCGCCGACCTCGCCCGCAACTACCTGGCCGTCGTGGCCGGCAAGGACCCGTCACGCCAGCGCTGGCTCGACCGCGGACGTCGGGGTGCCGGCCACCATGTCGATGCACTGCGCATCGAGCCCGGCCGGGCCCGGCTGCGGGTGCCGTCTTCACGGGGCCGGTCGCCCGAGGTCGTGGTGACCGCCGCCGTGCTCGCCGGGACCGACTGGGAACGGGTCATCGAGGTGGCCGGCGGGAACCTGCGATCCACGGCGGACCTGCTGGCCGGGCGGCTTCCGTCCGACCTCGCGGACGCCGAACTGCTGGTCCCGACCTCGGTGCGGGCCAAGTGTTCGGGCGATGCCAGCCCGTGCAACCACGAGGCGATCGCGCACCACGTCATCGCCGTCGCCATCGAGCGTGACCCGTTCCGACTGCTGCAGTGGCGCGGGCACCGGCGCCAGGACCTGCTGGCCGCCCTCCGGCGGGTACGCGGGGCCACCGGGGCCGCGGTGGAGGAGCGACTGGACCTCACCGACCCCTTCACGGCCAGGGGTTCACTCGACCTCGTGGTCCACCCGCGTCCGCCGACGGACGTCACGGGTGTGCTCGACCGGCTCGGTCCGCCACCCGGGATCGACGATCCCCTGGCGCTGGAATCCGCCATCGGGGCCGCCGCCGACATGGCGTGGCGGCTGGCGGCCGGCGAGGGCAACGACGTGGCCAACGACGAGGTGCTGCTGGCCGAACTGCGGGCCCAGCGGGTCACCAGTGCCGATCGACTGGCCGATGCACTCGGACTCGATTCGACCGCCGTGGTCGACCACCTCGATCGGCTCTACCACGACGGCGCGGTGCTTCGGATGGGCAGCGGCGACGGCGCGCGCTACCGCGCGGCCTGAGGTCCCCGATCGTCGGGACCACCGTCCCGAGTCCAGTCCCGTTCCGTCGTCGCCCGGTCACCAGCCGATAACCTCACGGACACACTCCTGGCGGGCCCGTCGGCCCTGCCGCCCGCCGTTTCGGACAAGGATCCCACGCCATGCGCCAACGTCTGCCCATCACCCTGCTCTGGACCGTGGCGGCGTTGTTGTTCGCCGTTCCGGCTGCCAACGCCTACATCGACCCGGCCAGCACCTCGATGATCTTCTCCGCCCTGGTGGCCGGCCTCGCCGCGACCGGGACGGCCGTCGCGATGTTCTGGAGCCGCATCGTCGGCTTCTTCCGCCGGGGCCGCAACTGACCCGACTCGTCCCCGGGCTGGCCCGCACCGACCTCGTCGGAGCGGGTCGCCGCACGTCAACGGCAAGGTAGGCACGGCATGTCCATGGCTCGCGTGGCCGGATCCTTCCGGGATCCGGCCGGTTTTGTGTTCACCCGTGACGGGCGCCTGCTGCGGCAGGTCAACCGCGTCCACGCCGAGACGTGGGACGCGGTCGCCGCATCCGACCTGTTCGCGGCCCTGTGGGCCGAGGGCCTGCTTGTCCACCACGAGGTGGTCGACACGTCGCTGGGCACCGATGATGCCCACGTCGTCATCGAGCCCGAACGACTGCCGCTGTTGTCCCAGCCACACGAGTGGGCTCCCGGGCAGCTCCGGTCCGCGGCGTTGGCGACCCTGCAGGTGCAGCGGACCGCGCTCGACCACGGGATGATCCTGCGCGACGCCTCCGCGCACAACATCCAGTTCCACCGCGGACGCCCGGTCTTCATCGACACGCTGTCGTTCGAACCGATCCGCGAGGGCAAGCCCTGGATCGCGCACGGCCAGTTCTGCGAGCACTTCCTGGCCCCGTTGGCGCTCCAGACCATCATCGACCCGCGCCTGCGCCGGTTGCTGGTCGGCCGCCTGGACGGGGTCGAACTCGACCTCGCGTCGGCCATGCTGCCCGACCGCACGTGGCTGCGGTTCGGCCTCCTCCAGCACCTCCACCTGCACGCCCGTGCCCGTGGCAAGCCGACCGAGGTCACGGCGTCGGATGGCCCGAAGCGCGAGGCGACGTTCTCGCACAATGCGCTGATCGGGGTCGTCGACTCGCTGCGGCGCTCGGTCGAGAAACTGCGCTACACGCCGAAGGGGACCGTGTGGGGTGACTACTACGACGAGGTCGACCACTACGCCGACGCCGCCATGGCCGCCAAGGTCGAGTTGGTGCGCGACCACGTCCGCACCGTCGCTCCGGCGATCGTGTGGGACCTGGGCGCGAACACCGGCCGGTTCTCCCGCCTGGCGGTCGAGGAGGGTGCGGCCACGGTGGCGTGGGACATCGACGTCGGCGCCGTCGAGAAGGCGTGGCAGGCGGTCTCGGCCGGCGAACCCACTGACCTGCTGCCGCTGGTCCTGGACCTGACCAACCCGTCACCCGGGCTCGGCTGGGCACACCGTGAGCGTGCGTCGCTGGTCGACCGTGGGCCGGTCGACCTCGTGATGGCGCTGGCCCTGGTGCACCACCTCTCCATCGGGTCCAACGTCCCTCTCGACGACGTGGTGGCCGAACTCGCGCGCCTGGGACGCCACGTGGTCCTCGAGTGGGTGCCCAAGGGCGACCCCAAGGTCGACGTGCTGCTGTCGACCCGCGAGGACGTGTTCACCGACTACACCCGCGAGGTGCTGGTGGCCGCGATCGAGCGCCACTTCACGGTGCTGGCCGTGGACCCGCTCCCGGACTCGGACCGGGAGTTGTTCCTGCTCCGGGGCCTCCATGGCTGACCCGGAGCCGGTTGCAGGCACGGAACCGGTGACGCCGGGTGGCCGGCTGGGCCGACTCGTCCTGCACCCCCTCCTGGTGGTCGCCTACCCGGTGCTGGCCCTGTGGGCCGGCAACGTCCACGACGCCCCCACCGAGGACGCGCTCGCGGTCCTGTGGCCCGTCCTGGTCGTCGGCGCCACGGCCTGGTTCGTACTGTCGCTGCTGTTCGCGCTGGTCCGGCGGCCCGCCCTGGTGGCCCGTGCGGGGCTGGTGACCTCCGTGGGCGCACTGGCGGTGCTCACGGCCGGACGGTTCCTGCCCGAGGCGACCAGCAGCGTGGGCCTGGCCGCCACCGGAGCGGTGCTGGTGGTGGGGCTGGGCGTGGCCCTGCTGGTGGGCCGGCTCGGGCTGGCCCGGTTGACGCTGCTGGGCAACGTGTTCGCGGTCGTGGCCACCGCGCTGGTGCTGGTGTCGTTGCGGCCGGCGCTGGTGCCCACGCGCAGCGAACCGGTGCTGATGGACTTCGACGGCGCCGAGGCCACGGCACGCGACATCTGGTACATCATCCCGGACCGGTATCCGCGCCTGGACACGCTCGGGGCCGACTACGACTTCGACAACACCGCGTTCCAGTCCCACCTGGTCGACGTGGGGTTCACCATCCAGGACCAGGCCCGCGCGAACTACCCCAAGACGTCGCACTCGCTGGCCGGGACCTGGAACCTCGCGACCGTCCAGGACCTGGTGCCGTTCCCGCCCGAGGACGGGGCCGACTCGTCACCGCTGTACGAACTGCTCGACAGCAATGCGCTGGGCCGGTTCGTGACCGACGCCGGGTTCGACTACCTCCACCTCGGGTCGTGGTGGGGACCGACCTCGCAGTCGTCGGTGGCGACCGAGAACCGCACCCTGTCGACCGCGTCCGAGTTCGCCAACGTGTGGCGCACGACCACGGCCCTGCGATGGCTGGGGGAGGTCCCCGAGGAGGAGGGCCTGGACTCGCGTCGCTACATCCGTGCCGTCACGGACCATCAACTGGACGAACTGGACCGCCTGGTCACCGAGCCCAGCGACTCGCCGCGCCTGATCCTCGCCCACGTCACGTTGCCGCACGAGCCCTACGTCTACGACGCTGACGGCTCCTACGTGACCGCCGAACAGGAGGCCAGCCGGTCGCGCACCGAGAACACCGTGAACCAGGTCCGCTACGTCAACGACCGGCTGACCGCGCTGGTCGACCGACTGGTGACCGGCGACCCGGCCAAGGATCCGATCATCGTGATCCAGTCCGACGAGGGTCCCCACCCCGACGAGCAGTACACGGCCGCGGGGGCCATCAACTGGCTGGAGGTCGACCCGTCCGCGCGCGAGGAGAAGTTGCGCACGTTCTCGGCCTGGTACCTGCCCGGACTCGACGAGGACGTCCCGGAGGACATCACCGGGGTCAACACCTGGCGGTTCATCCTGTCGCGGTACTTCGGCGCCGACCTCCCGCTGGTCGACGACCGGGTGTGGGTGTTCACCGACGAACAGCACCTGTACGACTTCACCGAGGTGACCGAGGAGTTCGACTGACCGGCCGTGGGGCTGCCCGGGCCGGCCCATGCGGCACCCCTCCGTCCGGGTGCCGTCGTCAGTCCCGGTCCAGTGTCGTGACCCAGTCGCGCAGGATCCGAGCGAGGTCGGGGGCGGCGTCCTCGCGGACGAAGTGGCCCGCTGCCACCGTCGCGACCGTGACCCCCGGGAGCGATTCGCACCAGGCGCGGGCGTCCCCGGTCAGGATCGCCCCGGCTCGGCCGCGACGAACAGCACCACCCCCCGGGTCGACGGCGGATCGCCGCGCGGGACCCATGCGGGGCCCGGGGACGACGATCCCACGCCCGTCGGGTGGTCGCGGCACGCTCCGGCGACGACCGCAGCCGACATCGCGAGGCAACGTCATGGTGGACGTGGCGCAGCGACGGGTCCCGGTCGGGGACATCACGATGGCCGTGCGCGAAGCCGGCACCGGCGACCCGATCGTGCTGGTGCACGGCAACCCGACCTCGTCGTGCCTGTGTCGAGACGTCATCCCGGTGCTGGCCGGCCACGGGCGCGTCCTGGCCCCCGACCTGGTCGGGATGGGCGATTCGGACAAGCTCGCGAATCCCGGACCGACCACCTACGACTTCGACGTGCAGCGTCGGCCACCTCGAGGCGTTGCTGGCTGCCCTGGGCGTGACAGATCGGGTGATCGTGGTGGGTCACGACTGGGGCGGTGGGGCTGGTCCTGGACTTGGCCCGGCGCCATGCCGACGCCATCCGTGGCGTGGCCGTCACCGAGGCCGTCGTCCGGCCGCGCTCGTGGTCGGAGGAGGATGCCGGGGGCCAGGCCTTCTTCCGCGCCCTCCGCGGGCCGGAGGGCGAAGGCATGGTGCTGCTGGACAACGTCTTCATCGACGAGGTCCTGGCCGGCGCCAACGCCGCCTGGCTCGAGACCGGCAGCGCGACGTTGGCGGGACGAGCTCAGTCGGCCTCGCCCAGGGTGACCGTCAGGTCCTGTTCGGACCCGTTGCGCTCCACGGTCAGGGTCACGTCGGTCCCCGGGTCGAGTCGCACCAGGCGGGCGGCCAGGTCGGGGAAGGACGGGATCTCCTCACCGTCCAGTCCGGTGATGTGGTCGCCGGGCTGGAGTCCGGCCGCGGCGGCCGGGGAGCCCTCGACGACCTGCTCGACCAGCGCACCCGTGGGCTGGCCGTCGGACGACACCGTGGTCGTGCCGGAGACGCCCAGCCACGAGTGGTGGACCTCACCGTCGGTGATGAGGTCGGTGGCCACGGACTGCACGGTCGCGGTGTCGATCGCGAAGCCGATGCCGTCGGAGCCGCCGCTGGAACTGGCGATGGCGGTGTTGATGCCGACCAGCTTGCCGCGCGCGTCGACCAGTGCGCCTCCGGAGTTGCCCGGGTTGATGGCCGCGTCGGTCTGGACCAGTCCGGTCAGCGGGATGGTGGACGAGGCGACCTCGCGGTTCAGCGCCGACACGATGCCCGACGTCACGGACCCGTCGAGTCCGAAGGGCGATCCAATTGCGACGACGGCGGCCCCGATGGCGGGCGGGTCCTGGGCGATCGCCACCGGCACCAGCGAGTCGTCGTCGACGTGGACCACGGCCAGGTCGGTCGTCGGGTCGGTCCCGACCACCGTGGCGTCCAGTCCGCGCCCGTCGGGGAGGGTGACGGTGACGGTGCCGGCGTCACCGACGACATGGTTGTTCGTCACGATGTTGCCGGCGTCGTCGAACACCACGCCGGACCCGGTGCCGGACCCGGCCGAGGTGGTCACGTTGATCCGCACAACCGATGGGCTGACGGTCTCGGCCACCGCGGACACGTCGATCGCGCTGGTGTTCGTGCCCGCCGGGGACGCCTCGTCGATGGCGGCGGTGTCGGATGCTGCGGCGTCGGTGGTGGCGGTGGCCGTGGCCCCGTCGCCGTCCAGCAGCAGGGCGATCGGGGTGGCGACGGCGGTCGCGGCCAGGGCGCCGACCAGTGCCGCGGCGACCAGGCCCGAACGGCCACGGCCGGGTGTGCGGTCGTGCTGGTCCGGCGCGGGCGGCGGGGGCGGCGGGACGGCATGTCCGGCATCCGGGGACGTCGACATCGGCGGTCCGGCGACGTCACCGACCAGGGTGTCGTCGCGTTCGCGGGTCGGACGTGGTTGCAGGTCGAGCGTGCTCATGGGCGGTCCTCACGGCAGCTGTGGTTGGGGCTCAGCACCGTACGAACGCTTCCTGAGATCGATGTGAGACGGCGTCGGCGACGTCGCCAGGGTGGGGCCGTCCGTCGGTAAGGAGTCGTTCACGGGGTCGGAAACACGGGTTTGCGGGGCTCGATCGGCGTCGCGCGCTCGTCCCGGTCCCGACAGGGGTTGCCGCGGGCAGGACCGCGATGCCCGGGTCCGGGTGGTGTGGAATGCTGGCCCCCGACGGGGCGGGCGTCCACCACCCGCACGCCACCGACGTCACGAGGCCACGACGATGACCACCTCCACCTCCACCTCCGCAGCCCCGGCCCGAGACGCCATCGGGACGGTCCGTACCCGCCCGAGCATGGTCGGGCGCGTGGCCGGGGTCGTGGGCGCCGGTGCGTCCCTGGGCCTCGCCGAACTGTTCGCCGGCCTGTCCGCCGGTGTCCCGTCCCTCGTCGACGCCGTGGCGGCCCAGGTGGTCCCGATCCTGCCCGGGGGCCTCGTGACCTGGGCCATCGAGACCCTGGGCGCCAGCGACCGGTTGGTCATCGGGGTCACCATCGCCGCCGTGGTCCTGGGACTCGGTGCGGTCGCCGGCGGCATGCTGGAGCGCGGCCGGGATGCCGAGGCAGCCACCATGTTCGCCGGTTTCGGCCTGGTCGGGGTCGTGGCCGCGACCGCCGACATCGCCACCGACCTGGTGACCACGGTCGTCGCCGTCGTGGCCGCGTCCGTCCTCGGATTCCTGCTGGCCAGGTTCCTGGTGCGTGGCCGAGCCGCGAACCGGGCGTCCAGCCGTGTCCCGACCGGGGCCGGTGCCGCACGGTCCCGCATCGACGAGCCCGCAACGACGACGGACGATGCGTCCAGCGCAGGCAGCACCCCAGCCACCGCCCCAGCCACGACGATGGACGTGACCCGGACGGACGGCCGGACTGTCGTCGGGCTGGACCGTCGTCGCTTCCTCGCCGCGGCCGGGACCGTGGGCGTCGGCGCCGTGGCCGCAGGTGCCGCCGGGCGCATGCTCGGGCGTCCGCCCGCGGTCGCCCCGGCCGCCGCCGCCGTGGCCGAGAACCTCCCCACCCCGACGTCGACCCTGCCGCCGGCACCCGCGGCGGCCAGCCTCGACGTTCCCGGGCTGACCCCGCTGTTCGTGCCCAACGACGACTTCTACCGGATCGACACCGCCCTGACGGGCCCGCCCGCGGTCGACGTGACCACGTGGCGACTGCGCATCCACGGCATGGTCGGCGAGGAGCGCTCCTTCGGGTTCGAGGAACTGCTCGACCGCGGCCTGGTCGAGTCCGACGTCACCATCGCCTGCGTCAGCAACAAGGTCGGTGGCGGGCTGGTGGGCAATGCTCGCTGGACCGGGATCCCACTGGCCCCGCTGCTGGACGAGGTGGGCGTGCTGGACGGCGGCACGCAACTCGTGGGTCGCTCGGTCGACGGCTTCACCGTCGGATTCCCGACCGACATCGCCCGCGACGGACGCGACGCCATGATCGCCGTGGCCATGAACGGCGACCCCCTGCCGGTCGCGCACGGTTTCCCGGCTCGCCTGATCGTCCCCGGCCTGTACGGCTACGTCTCGGCCACCAAGTGGCTCAGCGACATCGAACTGACCGGGTGGGACGACTTCGACGCCTACTGGATCCGTCGGACCTGGTCCAAGGAGGGGCCGATCAAGACCCAGTCACGCATCGATGCGGTCGGCAGCGGCCAGGTCACGGCGGGTGTGACGTCGGTGGCCGGTGTGGCGTGGGCGCCGACCCGTGGCATCGAGCAGGTCGAGGTCCGCCTCGACGACGGGCCGTGGCAGGACGCGATGCTGTCCCAACCGCTCAACGACACGACCTGGGTGCAGTGGCAGGCCGACGTCGACCTCCCGGCCGGCGACCACACCGTGACGGTGCGTGCCACCGACGGCACCGGCACCATCCAGCCCGAGCCGCACAAGCCCGAGCACCCGGACGGGGCCGAAGGGTGGCACCAGGTCCGCGTCGGCGTCGCCTGAACCACGACTCGTCGCCGACGTCCGCGGGACCCCGGGCGCCCGTCGGGAGTGGGTCGTCGCGGGGCAGTCGCGCAGTCCGGGCTCGCTCGTGGCATCCTCGGGGCGAGTCGGGGAAGCGAGCACCCAGCATGGCCGAGAGCACGCACGGACCGGTGGAAGGCACGATGCGGGCGCGCCTGCTGGCGGCACTGGCCGCCGGCCTGCTGGTCGCCGTCGGGCTCGGCTTCGTGGTCGACACCGGGCGTACCGAACTGCTGATCGACGAGGTCGCGAGCGAACGCGTGCGGGCGTCGGCCGCCGCGGCGGCGGCCGACCTCGGCCCGTTGCTGCCCCCGACGGGAGCGGTGGACGGGGTCACTGGCACCGGGGCGGTCGACCAGGCGCTGCTGGATCGCGTGGCCACCCACCTGGGACTCGACGCCGTGGCCGTGGTGCGCGGCACGGCGGTCGTGGGGCGCGACGACGCCCTGGGCAGCATGTCGCCCGCGGCCGTCCGAGACCGAGTCGGTGACGGTGACACCGTCGCCATCAGCGGGATCGACGACGAGGACGCGTGGCTCGGTGTCGTGGCCATCGATCGCCGCGACGCCGACGACGACCTGCTGGTGGTGCGCGATCGTCCGTTGGGTTCCCTGGCGGCATCGCTGATGGGGGTCCGCCTGCTCACGCTCGGGTTCGTGGCCCTGACCGGGATCGGGTTCACGATGGTGGCCGTGCGCCTGCTGGTCCGTCCCCTGGAGAGACTGGTGGCACGCGTCCGGTCCGGCGACCGGTCGGGCGAGGACACGGCCACCATCGAACGGGTCGACCTGGGGGGTGGGCGGTTCTCGATCCAGTTCGCGGATCCCGACCAGGACGGCGACACCGAGTTGGGCATGGTCGACGAACTGGAGGTGATCGAACACGTCATCGGTGACCTCCGGCGCGACCTCGACGCCGCCAGCCGCACCATCCAACGTCAACAGTCGGCACTCGCCGAGGCGACCAGGCGCGTGGTCGCGGGCCAGGACGAGACTCGCCGACAACTGGCCGGGGAACTCCACGACGGCATCCAGCAGCAGCTCGTGATGCTGCGCCTGGACCTGACGTTGGCACGCAGCAGCATCGCCACGGACCCGGGGGGCGAGGCCGAGGTGTTCGCGAACCTCAGCAGCAAGGTCGACGCCATGCTCGGGCGCCTTCGGGACACCGCGCGCGGCGTCTACCCGGCGATCCTGCGTGACCGCGGCCTGCACGAGGCCCTGACCAGCCTGGCGCGTCAGTCACACGGCCGAGTGCGGGTGGCCGCCTCGCCGCGGCCCTTCCCGCGCCTCGACCTCGACATCGAGGCCAACAGCTACTTCCTGGTGGCGGAGTCGGTCTCCAACGCGCTCAAGCACGCCGGTGAGGGTGCCCGCGTCAGCATCGACCTCGTCTGCGACCCGGACCGGCTCCGCGTGCGGGTCCGCGACGACGGTGACGGCTTCGATCCGGGAACGGCGGGGGGTGGCCGGGGGCTGGCCAACCTCCACGACCGCGCCACCGCCATGGGCGGGCAACTCGAGATCGTGTCCGGTCGGAGCGGGACCACCGTGCTGGCGCTGCTGCCGCTCCACGGTCCGCTGGCGTTGCCCGATCCGGCGGTCCGGCGACGCCGCGCGGGACCGAACTCAGTGACCGCCCTCGAGGTACAGCAGGACGGCCGCGACCCGGCGGTTCAGGTGGATGTCGTCCTTGATGTCGAGCTTCTTGAAGATCGACGAGATGTGCTTCTCGACGGACCGTTCGACGATGTCGAGTTCGGCCCCGACAGCGGCGTTGCCCTTGCCGGTGGCCATGAGGGCCAGGACCTCGTGCTCCCGCGGGGTGAGGGCGGCGAGGCCGGCTGACTGCTCGCCGCCGGCGCCCAGCAGCGTGTCCACGATGCGGGGGTCGAGCATCGACCCGCCGTCGCGGACCGTGCGCACGGCCGACGCGAGCCGGTCGACGTCACCCAACCGTTCCTTGAGCAGGTAGGCCATGCCCTCGGAGCCGTCCCGCAGCAGTTCCAGCGCATAGGCGGGATCGTCGTGCTGGCTGAGCACCACGATGCCGACTTCGGGATGGTCCTGTCGCAGCCGCCGCGCGACGTCGATGCCCTCGGTGGTGTGGGTCGGGGGCATGCGGATGTCGATGATGACGACGTCGGGGGGTTCCTCGTCGACCATCGCGAGCAACTCGTCGCCCTCGGCCGCGGTCCGCAGGACACGGATGTCGTCGACGGAACCCAGCGCCGCGCGGGCGCCTTCCCGGACGAGGTAGTCGTCGTCGCAGACGTACACGGTGATGGTCATCGAGGGTGGTCCCGGGGATGGGGGGGGTCGGGGGCGCCCACGATACACCGGCGCCGCTCCGAGGTCCGTGACCCTCCGACCCGAGGAACCGACACCGACCCGGGCGGGGCGGTCCGTGGCCGTGGGGGCCTGCCGAGAGGGTCGGCGCGGAACACTACGATGCCACGACTCCACTTCCTCCAGGGGGACTGCCGCGTGTCCGTGTTCAGCCTGTCCGGTGTGTCCAAGGCGTGGGACGGCGACCCGCTGTTCACCGACGTGGACCTGCGCCTGCGGCGTGGCCAACGAGTGGCGTTGGTCGGAGCCAACGGTGCCGGCAAGACGACGCTGCTCGAGATCGTGGTCGGCCTGACCGCGCCCGACTCCGGCGACGTGGCGATGCCGCGCGACGTCCGCTTGGGATACCTGCCCCAGGACATCGTCGACGTGCCGACCGGCACCGTGCTGGAGGAGACGTTGGCGGGTGCGGACCACCTCCGGGCCATGGAGGCGAAGATGGCCGACCTCGCCGACCGGCTCACCGACCCGGACGCGCTCGCCGCCTACGGCGACCTGCAGGCCCGCTTCGAGGCACTGGGCGGCTACCAGTTGGAGGCACGCGCCCACCGCGTGCTGGCCGGACTGGGCTTCGCGCCCGAGGACGCCGCCCGCCCCCTGGTGTCGATGTCGGGTGGTTGGCGGGTCCGTGCCGCCCTGGCCCGGCTCTTGCTGGGCCAGCCCGACGTGCTGGTGCTGGACGAGCCCACCAACCACCTCGACGTAGAGTCGATCACGTGGTTGGAGACCGCGCTGGCCGCATGGGAGGGCGCGATCTTGTTCGTGTCCCACGACCGGGACTTCCTCGACGCGGTCGCCGACCATGTCGTGGAACTGGCTGCCGGCCAGGCATTCACCTACCGCGGCAACTACACCTCCTTCCTCGCCCAGCGGGAGGAGTGGCTGATCACCCTGCGTGGCGCCAAGGCCAACCAGGATCGCGACATCGCCCAGGCAGAGGAGTTCATCGACCGCTTCCGTGCGAAGGCGACGAAGGCGCGCCAGGTGCAGTCGAGGATCAAGGCGCTGGACAAGGTCGAGCGCATCGAGGTGCCGGACCTGACCGCGCGCCGGGTCCGGTTCGCGTTCCCCGACCCGCCCCGTGCCGGCCGGGTCGTTGTCGAGGTCGAGGATGCGACCGTCGGCCACGTCCCGGACGCGGACGTGCTGGCGAACGTGTCACTGGTCATCGAGCGGGGCGAGAAGGTCGGCATCGTCGGTCCCAACGGGGCCGGCAAGTCGACGCTGGCGAAGTTGATCCTGGGCGACCTGGCACCTCGACGCGGTCGGGCGACACTGGGCCACAACGTCCAGGTCGCCACCTTCGACCAGCACCAGGTCGAGGTGCTGGACCTCGACTCGTCGGTGCTGGAGGAGTTCGGTCGCGACCTGTCGGAGGAGCACCGGGGCAACAACCTGCGCACGTTCCTCGGGGCGTTCGGCTTCACCGGCGATGCCGCCGAGCGACAGGTGCGGGTCCTGTCCGGTGGCGAACGGACCCGGTTGGCGCTGGCCAAGGTGATGGCCGACCCCGTCAACCTGTTGATCATGGACGAACCGACCAACCACCTCGACATCCCGTCGCGCGACGTGCTGGAGGCGGCGCTGGCCGACTACCCCGGCACGCTGATGCTCATCACCCACGACCGCCACGTCCTGCGGTCGGTCGTGGACCGCGTGGTCGACGTCCGTGACGGCAGGGTCTCCGACCATCCCGGCAGCTACGCCGACCACCTCGCCCGGCGCGCACGGGAAACGGCTGCCACGGGCCCGGCCAAGGAAGCGGCGGGGGAGGCGTCGTCGGGGCGTGCACGCCCAGCTCCCGACAGTGCGGCACAGCGTCGACGCGCCAAGGCCCGCGCCCGGCTCGAGAAGGGCGTCCAGCGCGCCGAGGAGGCCGTCACGGTCGCGGAGGAACGGGTGGCGAAGCTGACGGGGGCCATGGCGGCCGATCGCTTCTGGGACGACGAGGACCGGGCCGCGACCGTGGTGGCGGGGTTGGACGCGGCCAGGCAGCGGGCGGCGTCGGCGATGGCCGACTGGGAGCGGGCCGTGGCCGCGCTCGACGAGGTCGACCAGGCGATGGACGGGGCGCGACGATGATGCCGACCGGGTGGACCCCGGCGTTGGCGCGGGCGCTGCCGAAGGTCGTGCTGCACGACCACCTCGACGGCGGGCTGCGGCCGGCCACCCTGGTCGAGCTGGCGGCAGACGCCGGTCACCTGTTGCCCACCACGGATCCGGCGGAACTGGCCGCGCACCTGACCCGCGGGGCCAACCGACGCGACCTGGAGCTCTACCTCGAAGGGTTCGAGCACACGGTGGCGGTGCTGCAGACCCCGGAGGCGCTCGCCCGGGTCGCGCGGGAGTCGCTGGAGGACCTCGCCGAGGACGGGGTCGTGTACGCAGAACTGCGCTTCGCCCCGGAGCTCAACACCCGGCAGGGACTGTCGATGGGGGCGGTGGTCGACGCGGCCCTGGCCGGGATGGCCGACGGGCCGATCCCGTCCGGGTTGATCGTGGACGGGATGCGCACCTCACCCGTGGACGTCGTCGCGAGGTCGGCGCAGGTGGCCATCGACTTCCACGGCCGGGGGGTCGTCGGGTTCGACCTGGCCGGGGCCGAGGCGTTCAACCCGGCCGGTGTGCACGCCGATGCGCTCGACCGGTTGACCGCCGCCGGGGTCCCGCTGACGCTGCACGCCGGCGAAGCCCACGGCCCCACCATGATCGCTGAGGCGGTGGAGCGCTTCGGTGCCCGTCGGATCGGCCACGGCGTGACCTTGCTGCAGGACCTCGGGCCGGACGGTCGCCGTGGCCCACTGGCGGAACGCATCCACCGGCTGGGCATCACCCTGGAGTGCTGCCCGACGTCCAACGTGCACACCGGCGCGGTCGCGACGCTGGCCGATCACCCGATCGCGCGGTTCGAGGCCGCCGGCATCACCACCACCGTCAACACCGACAACCGACTGATGTCCGGCGTGACGATGTCGTCGGAACTGCTGGACGTGGCCACCACGTTCGAGTTCCCGCCGACATGGGGACTGGCCATCGCCCTGGACGGGGCCATGTCGTCGTTCGCCGACGACGCCACCCGCCAGCAGGTGCTGGACGAGGTCCGAGATCGCGCCGAGTCGCTGGGCTTCCGCGTCCAACGGGACGGCCCACCGGTGCCCGACGAGGCCCGCGCTCCCGGTGACCGTGAGGCCTAACGCTGGTCCATCGGCAGCCAGTCGCGATCGCGTTCGCCGATGTAGACCTGGCGTGGACGGGCGATGGCCTGGGCGGGGTCCAGCAGGTTCTCCTGCCATTGGGACAGCCAACCGGGGATGCGTCCGATGGCGAACAGGACCGGGAACATGGAGGTCGGGAAGCCCATGGCCTGGTAGATGATGCCGGAGTAGAAGTCGACGTTGGGATACAGCTTGCGCTCGACGAAGTAGTCGTCCTCCAGCGCAATCCGCTCCAGTTCGACCGCGATGTCGATCAGGGGGTTCTTGCCGGTCACCTCGAAGACGTCGTGGGCCAGGTCCTTGATGACCTTGGCACGCGGGTCGAAGTTCTTGTAGACCCGGTGGCCGAAGCCCATCAGCCGGAACTCGCCGTTCTTGGCCCGGTGCACGTACTCGGGGACCTGGTCGACCGAGCCGATCTCCTCCAGCATCCGCAGGACCGCCTCGTTGGCGCCACCGTGCTTGGGCCCGTACAGCGCCGCGACCGCACCGGCGGCGGCGGAGTAGGGGTCGGCGTCGGACGACCCGATGGTGCGCATGGTGGTGGTCGAGCAGTTCTGTTCGTGGTCGGCGTGGAGGATGAACAGCTGGTCCATCGCCTTCTCGAGGATGGGGTTGGGTTCGTACCGCAGCTCGGTGGTCTTCCACATCATGTTGAGGAAGTTGCCGGCGAACGACAGCTCGTTGTCGGGGTACGCCGGACGCCACCCGATCGAGTGGCGGTAGGCGAAGGCTGCCAGCGTCGGGAACTTGGCGATCAGGCGGGTCATCTGGAGGTGGCGGGTGTCGGGATCGGTGGCGTCCTTGGCCTCCGGGTAGAACGTCGACAACGCGGCCACCGTGGAGACCAGCATGCCCATGGGGTGGGCGTCGTGGTGGAACCCGTCGATGAAGTCCTTGATGTTCTCGTGGATGAAGGTGTGGTGCGTGATCTCGTAGGTCCACTCCTCGTACTCGCTCGCCGTGGGCAGCTCGCCCTTGAGCAGGAGGTAGCAGACCTCGAGGAAGCTGGCGTTGTTGGCAAGTTGCTCGATCGGGTACCCGCGGTACTCCAGCACCCCGGCGGCACCGTCGATGTAGGTGATGTCGGAGCGGGTCGAGGCCGTGTTCTTGAACCCCGGGTCGTAGGACAGCATGCCGAAGTCGTCGTCGTCGACCTTGATCTGGCGCAGGTCCATGGCCGAGATCGTGTCGTCCGTCACCTCCACCTCGTAGGTCCGACCAGTGCGGTTGTCGGTGATCGTGAGGGTGTCGGCCATGCGTCGCTCCAGGAGCTGGGGAATCGTGGCGAAGGCAGCGAGAACCACGCTACCGCCACGGCTGCGGACCCGTCATGGCCACGGGGTGCGGGGACGAACGGGCCGGCGTCGGCGGTCCGTGCACGGCCGAATCGGCCGTCGAGACGACCGCTCCGAGCCGGTCGCCGGCCGGGTGGGAGTCGTGCCGAGGTCGCTGGGCGCAGCCGGTCGGGGGGGCACCGGTGCAGGTCATTCCGGCCGGGTGGCCCAGTCGCGGACGCGGCCCAGCAGGTCGGTCAGGACATCGGCCTCCTCGGCCGTCATCACCGAGCCCACCAGTTCGACCAGGTCCTCCTTGTGGGCCGGGACGGCGGCCTCGAGCGCCTGGAGTCCGGCCGGCGTGAGGACCGCGTTGACCCCGCGGGCATCGTCTTCGCTGGCGGCGCGCCGGACCAGGCCGCGACGCTCCATGCGGTCGATCAGGCGGGTCAGGCCCGACTTGGAGAGCAGCACCCGGCGGGCGAGTTCCTGCATCCGGAGGCGATGGGCGGGCGCCTCCGACAGGTGCACGAGGACGTCGTAGTAGGGCAACGACAGTTCGCGGTCCCGGAAGCGGACGTTCAGGGCGTCCAGCAGTTGCGAATGGGCTTCGAGCAGGGTCCGGAAGGCCCGCAGGTGCGAGTCGGACAGGCTCATGGTCGAATCTCCACGGTCGGGGGCGGGAACCGTCGCACCCCAGCACCGTGGCACGTGCGTGCCGTCGGCCCATTCATGGCGGTCCCGCGCACAGTGGCTGGCAGGACGGGCACCAGGCCGCATGGCGTGCCTGCTGCCCGAGACTCGTCCCGACCACCGTGGTTCCGCAGCGCCTGCACGGACGTTGATCCCGGCCGGAGACCCAGAGGGTCCCCGGAGGGGCCCCGGGAACGGTCGTGCGACGTCGACGTGTGATGTTGTCGACGAGCTGGCGCCGTCCGAGAGCGTAGACGGTGGACAGATCGACATCAGCCAGTCGGTCGACCCGTGTTCGCGGGTCCTGGCGCGCGAGGTGGCTGGCCTCCATCGCCAGCACGTTGCCGAGCCCGGCGGCGATCGTCTGGTCCAGCAGGGTCTCGTGGAGCGACCGGGGTGGCCGGGACCGGGCACGTGCCACCACCTCGTCGAGGTCGACGTCGGGATCGGCGAGGTCCGGCCCCAGGCGCGCGAGCCGAGGATGGCGCGACACCCGGTCAGGGGCGAGCAGTTCCGCCACCGGAGCGCGCCGGCACGTTGCGCGGACCGTGTCGGTGGTCAGGGCGACCCGCAGGTCCCGCCCACCCGGGGGCCGCCGTGGCACCGGGGTCTGCAGGTCCCACCGTCCGGGCATGCCCAGGTGGACGTGGATGACCGCGTCGCTGACGTCGATGAGCAGGTGCTTGCCGTGGACGTCGATGCCGGTCACGGTCACGGGGGTCGGTGCCGGCCGCGGGAGTCGCGGCATGACGAGGTCGACGGTGCGTCCGACCAGCACCGGGCGCAGGCGCGCGGCATGCCGGTGGATGGTGTCACCCTCGGGCATGGCGGACTCGATGGAGGACTCGATGGCCCACTCGATGGTGGGGGCCACGGCCATGCGAACACCCCGGCACCTTGCGGGGCCGGGGTGTTCGCGAGATGGTGCCTGGGTTCAGAGGTCGTACGGACGCAGCGTGCTGCGTCCGTTCTCCTTGGCCCGCTCGGCGCCAGCCTTCAGCATCTCATGCACCTTGGCGTTGAGAGCATCCGGGACATCCGACGAAAGCCGGAGGTCGAGGCTCTTGACAGCCTCCTTGACCTTGCTGGTAACGATCACGTTTTCTGCCACCGCGATTCCTTTCACTTGGCGGTTCAGGAGCAGACTATGGGCTGGATCGGCTGGATTCCGGCAACTTCGGGCCGCCCGGGCGGTCGTTCGACCGCATTTGCCTCCTTGACAACGAGGCCGCGATACCCGTTCAGGCCCCGAACCCCCCTGTTTGCCGTGGAACGAGCCCTTGTGGGGTCACGATGAACGGTCCGTCGGCGAGAAGGTGTCCGATCGGGTGGTCCATGGCGTCCGCGCCGTCGATGCGCTGGAGCCGGATCCTCGTGCCTGCGGCCTCGGCCGCTGCTCGCAGGCTCGACACCCACGTGGCGTCATCGGCACCGGAGAACGTCACCAGGGATCGTCCTCCGCGCTCCAGCAGGACCACCGGCCGCCCGGCCACCAGGCCGACCAGTGCGCCGACGGTGCGGGCGGGGCGACCGTCGCTGGGTGGCCACGCCAGGATCGACCCCCAGGGCTGGGCCGGGTCCGTGGCCGCCAGCACGACCGGGGCGGTCTCGGACTCGCGATGGCCACGGAGTCGGTCGACGACGCCGGGCAGGGCGAACTGCGCGGCACCCAGTCCGGCCACGAAGTAGCCGCGTCGTACGGTCCCGGTGGCCTCCATGCCGGCGAGCACGGGGTACAGGCCCGCCCATGCGCCCGGGATCGCCTCCGAGCGCACGCCGTCACCCGTGACGACGCCCTGGCGCTCCAACAGTGCACCGGCGAGACCCAGCTGGCGCCGAGTCGTGGCCGCGGTCGCCGTCGCCGCCCGTTCTCGTCGGGTCGGACCGTCCGGTTCCCCTCCCGGACTCGAGGTCCCGGCCCCATCGCCGGGGCCATCGGCCCGACGACCGTCGGCGAGGTCGGCGTCCGCGGCGTCGTTGCCGGCGAGGGCGTCGGCGGGATCGGGGAATGGATCGGGTTCCGTCAGGAGCGGGGTCGCCGTCCACCGTCCCTGGGCCGCGGGAGGTCCGCCACGGCGGAGGCGACCGGGACGTCGCCGTCGCCGACCACCGCCTCCGGCTGCTCGCCGCACGGTCCGGGCGCGCACCGCGGCGAACGAGTCGTTGGTGACCATCCCCGCCCACACCAGGTCCCACAGGGCGTCCAGCACGTCGTTGACCTCGCCGCCGCCCGCGGCGTCGTACAGGTCCGGCCAGAAGGCGGTGCGGTGCGTCGCGAGGTGTCGACGAAGGGCGTCGTGACGTGCGGTTCGGGGGGGCTCGTCGAGCGGGTGGGGGAGCAGGTCGGGGTGGTCCCGGAAGGCCAGCGCGAGGCGCCCGTCGCGCCGGCCCACCGATTCGATCCCACGCCATCCGACCTCGCCCGTGGCCATGACCTGGTCGAGGAGACCGGTCGCGTCACCCCGGACCCGGGCCGACAGGACCTGGGACTCCAGCGTCGAGGCCGCCAGGGGGGTGCCCTCCAGGACCTCGATCGCGTCCAGCAGGGCGTCGACGCCCGGGGGCGGGTCGACGACACCGTGCCAGTCCAGCAGGAACCTCGCGAAGGCTTCCTGCTCGACCGGTTCGATCTCGTTTCGCAGGGCCGCCAACGAGCGCCGCTTGAGTTGGCGCACGACGTCGATGTCAGCCCACTCCACGTCGCCACCGCCGGGCCGGAAGGCACCGGACGTGACCCGATCGCCAGCCTCGAGCGCACGCAGTGCACCGGTCACGCGATCGGCGGTGGTGCCCAGGCGATGGGCGGCCTCGGCGGCCGTGAACGGCGTGTGGGTCCGTGCGTGGCGTGCCACCAGGTCCACGAGTGGTGACGGCACCGGGTCGGTGAAGGCCGACGGCAACCCCGGCGGCAGTGCCGCCCCCAGGCCGTCGCGCAACCGCGCGGCGTCCTCGGCCGCGGCCCAGCGCATGTCCCCGCCGATGCCGACCTCGATGACGCGGCGCTGCGCGACCAGCTCGTCGAGGTGGGCGTCCAGGCTCGCCGGGTCGCGCAGGCGCAGGGCGAGTTCCTCGCGGGTGAGGGGACCGACATCGGCCACCAGGTCGGCCACCCCGTCCGGTCCCTTCAACCGCCGGTCACGACCCCGTTCGTCCACCGGCAGCAGGCGTTGCAGTTCGAGCCCGACCAGCTCCACGACCTCGGGGTCGAGCAGTTCGCGCAACTCGGCGTCCCCCAGCAGCTCGGCCAGCAGGTCCGGGTCCAGCGCCAACGCCGCTGCCCGGCGCTCGGCCGCGGGGGCGTCGTAGTCGTACATCCACTGGCCGACCCACGAGAACAGCAGGGCCTGCGCGAACGGCGACGGCGACGCGGTGTCGACGACCCGGACCTTCAACCGGCGCGACTGGAGGTCCTCGAGCACCTGGGTCAGGGCCGGCAGGTCGAACACGTCCTGGAGCACCTCGCGCGTGGCCTCCAGCAGGATCGGGAAGGTCGGGTGGCCCAGCGCCACCTGCAACAGGTTGGCCGCCCGCTGACGCTGGAGCCAAAGCGCCGTTCGTTGACCCGGTCGCCGTCGTGGGAGCAGCAGGGCGCGCCCGGCGGCTTCGCGGAAACTGGTGGTGAAACGGGCGGTGGAGACCAGCCGGCTGCGCAGGAGGTCCTGCACGTCGGCCGGGTCGAGCGCGAGCAGGTCCAGGTCGACGTCGTCGTGGGCCTCCTGCAGGCGCAGCACGATGCCGTCGTCGGTCCACAGGACCTCGGGCTCGATCCCCTGTTCGTGGAGCCGGGCCTCGATCGCCATGGCCCACGGCGCCAGCACCGGCGCACCCAGCGGGGCGTGCACCACGATCCGCCAGTCACCAAGTTCGTCCCGGAAGCGCTCGACGACGACCGTGCGATCGTCGGGCACGATCCCGGTGGCCGCCTGTTGTTCGCCCAGGTAGTCCAGCAGGTTGGCCGTCGCGCGGGCGTCCAGCCCGTGTCCGTCCCGCAACCGGGCGGTGGCCTCGTCGCGGTCCAACGCGACCAACTCGCGGCTCAACGCGCCCATGGCCCGCCCGAGCTGGACGGAACGCCCGGGTCCGTCGCCGTGCCAGAACGGCAGCTTGCCGGGCCGACCGGGTGCCGGGGTGACGATGACGCGGTCATGGGTGATGTCATCGATGCGCCAGGTGGAGGCGCCCAGCACGAACGTGTCGCCGACCCGCGACTCGTGGACCATCTCCTCGTCGAGTTCGCCCACGCGCACCCCGTCGCCGAGCACCACCCGGTACAGCCCCCGGTCGGGGATGGTCCCGGCGTTGACCACGGCCAGTTGTTGGGTTCCGCCACGGGCCCGCAGCACTCCGTCGACCCGGTCCCACACGATCCGGGGGCGCAGCTCCGAGAACTCGTCGGACGGGTAGCGACCGGCCAGCAGGTCGAGCGTGGCCAGGAACACGTCACGACCGAGGTCGGCGTACGGGGCGGCGCCGCGGACCAGGTCGTAGAGCTCCTCGACCGGGCGATCGTCCATCGCCACCATCGCGACGACCTGCTGGGCCAGCACGTCCAGCGGATTGCGTGGGTAGCGCAACGGCTCGACGTCGCCGGCCAGCATCCGTTCGGCCACCACCGTCGCTTCCAGCAGGTCGTGGCGGAACTTGGGGAAGATCACGCCGCGGGAGGTCTCGCCGACCTGGTGGCCGGCACGTCCCACCCGTTGGAGCCCGGCCGCGACCGACCCGGGGGAGGCGATCTGCACCACCAGGTCGACCGCACCCATGTCGATGCCCAGTTCGAGGCTCGACGTCGCCACGAGCCCACGCACGCGACCGGCCTTGAGGTCGTCCTCCAGTTCGCGTCGATTGTCCTTGGACAGCGAGCCGTGGTGGGCCCGGACCAGCGGCTCCACGTCCGACCGGAGGATCCGCTCCACCTCGTCCGGCAGGTCGGGGTCGAAGGGGTCGAGGCGGTCGCTCTGCAGGCCGGCCGCGTCCAGCCGGCCGCGTCGGACCCGCCGCGCATGCACGTCGTTGACGTCGGCGGCCAGGCGTTCGGACAGCCGCCGGGCGTTGACGAACACGATCGTGGAGGTGTGGCTGGTCACCAGGTCGACCAGGCGCGGATGGATCGCCGGCCAGATCGACCCGGTGGTCGCCGCGGTCGGATCGAGGTCGATGTCGTCCTCGGCGACGGGATCGGCCATGTCGGCCACCGGGACCACGACCTCGAGGTCGATGTTTGGGGTGGCGCTGGCGTCAACGACCGTCACTGGTCGTGGACGTGCGCGCCCATCGGCACCGCGGGCGACCCCGCCCAGGAAGGTCGCGATCTCGTCCAGGGGTCGTTGCGTGGCGGACAGGGCAAGGCGTTGGGGGCGCGGACGGTCCCCATCGCGGGTGACGACCTCGTCGAGTCGCTCCAGCGACAGCGCGAGGTGGCTGCCACGCTTGGTCGACGCCATCGCGTGGACCTCGTCCACGATGACGGTGCGAACGTCCGTGAGTGTTTCGCGGCCCCTGGATGTCAGGTAGAGGTAGAGGGATTCCGGGGTGGTGATCAGGATGTCGGGTGGGTTGCGGATCAGGCGCGCCCGGTCCCGGGACGACGTGTCACCGGTGCGGATCCCAACGGTGGGCACGCGGATCGGCAGGTCCATGCGCTGGGCCGCCAGTTCGATGCCGGTCAGCGGCGCCCGCAGGTTGCGGTCGATGTCGACGGCCAGGGCCCGTAGCGGCGAGAGGTAGACGACCCGTGTGCTCGTGGGGGGCTCCTCGGTGGTCATCAGGTCGTCGATGGCCGCCAGGAACGCCGCCAGCGTCTTGCCCGACCCCGTGGGGGCCAGCAACAGGGTCGACTCGCCGCGCTGGATGGCGGGCCAGGCGGCGGTCTGGGCCTCGGTGGGGTCCCGGAACGTGGTGGTGAACCAGGTCGACACCGCCGTCGAGAAGCCGTCGAGGACGGTGGTGGATGCGACGCTCACGATCGCTCCGGTCGGTCGTCGGTGCGGGCGGTGGCCTGGGCGGGGGTCTGGGCTGACGTCTGGGCGGTGGCCTGGGCGGGGGTCTGGGCGGTGGTCTGGGCGGAGCTCTGGCGGGGGGTCTCGTCGGGGGTGAGGGTGGGGGTGCCATGACCCGGCCCGCCACCGCACACGCGGTGGCGAACGGGCATCGAGTCTGCCGCATGGGTGCGACACCGCAGTGTCCGTCGGGCCGCGGGCGGGCCGGTCAACACGACCACATCCCCAGCCCGGCCCGCCGCGCGGTCGCCTCCAGCGCCAAGACCTGGTCGTCGTACCCGTCGTTGGGTCGGAACAGGACCTCGCGTGCCCGTCCCTCCGCCAGCAGGGTGCCGTTGACCCACGTGCCGTCACTGGTCCACAGGTGCACGAGGTCGCGGCCGTACTGGTCCGTCACCTCGACGTCCCAGGCCACCCGCACCTCGCTGCCCGTTGGCAACAGGTCCGCCAGGCGGTCACGCGCCTCGCCCGCGCCACACTCCGCCGGCCGACCGTCGCGGGCGAGTTCGGGCGCGTCGATCCGCAACAGGCGGGCGCGGACGTCGTCGTCGGCTCGTCCCGGGGCGCCCGTGCGGATGTCGAGGTGGACGGTGTCGCCGTCGGACACCGACAGCACGATCGCGCGACCCGAGTCGGCCGGCGCAACCGGCCGCGCCACGCCCCCGTCGCCCCCGCCCGGATCCCGCTCGGCCGGGGCCGTCGCGACGCGGCCGTCGTCCGCGGCCTCCGACGGGTGTCGACGACCGAACCGCGGTCCAACCAGGACCCGATCCGGTCGGGCCCGATGACGTACAGGACCAGGCCGACCACGATCAGGGTCGCCAGTCCCCGGCGCCTCAGGTCGTCCATGCGCGTCCCGTCCACGGCGGCAGGTTGCGGACCTGGCGCGGCCGGCGACGGGTCGGTGTCGATCCCGGTCGGGTGTCGAGGTGTTCCTCGACCCAGGGCACCTCGGGCACACCGTCGACATCGATCACGGCCAGCAGGTCGGCCAGGCACCCGGGGAACAACGGGTCGGACAACGTGGCCAGGTCGGCCGGTCGGCACCAGCGCCACTCGTCGAGGGCCGCCACCTCGTAGTCCTCGAGGTGGACCGCGGCGACCGTTGGGCGACGGTCGAGCACGACATGCCAGAAGGACTCGACCTGCTCGGTGGGTCGGCCCAGGAAGGTGAACCGGGCGCGCCGGTGCAGGGCCGGGGGGCCGTCGAGGTCGACCTCGATGCCGGTTTCCTCGGCGAGTTCGCGCATGGCGGCGTCCACGGGGGTCTCGCCCTCGTCCGTCCCACCACCGGGCGTGAACCACCAACCCGCGTCGCCGCCGTCGGTGGCATGGCACAGCAGGACGGCTCCGGCAGGATCGCGGACCAGGACGCGACCGGCGCGACGCCGGATCACGCGTCGGTCGACACGCGGACGTCCTCGCGGTCCCGACGACCCGTGGCCGGCGCGACCTGCCAGGCAAGGAGGAACCACCCGATCGCCAGGACGGTGTGCACAAGGGCGAACGCCAGCGACGGCGGGTCCAGCCAGGTCACGACGAACGACCGCGTCCACAGCACCACGGTCCAGGCCACGAACAGCCACCGGACCTCGTTGGCGCGATCCGGTGCCCACCACAGGATCCCGCTGGTGACCCAGCCGATCAGCAGTGATCCGCCGATCCGGAGCAGGTCACCCGGATCGGTGAGCTCGGCGTCCGCGAGCAGCCCGATGCGACCGCCCCAGGACACCAGGGTCCAGCCCAGGACGACGATGGCCAGCACACGCTCAGACATGCCCCCAGCGTACGAGCCGGGATCTCCTCCGAGCGACGCGGCCAGCGACGGGTTGGACCAGCCAGGCGTGCTGCAGGCTTTCGCACCGGTCACCTAGGCTGCATCCATGGCTGATCTCGCGCACGTCACGTCCCGCGGCTCCGACGACGTCGACCTGACCGATCCCGAGGCGCTCGCCACCACCAGGGGACTGGCGGGTGAACTGCTGGACGCGGATCCCGACGTCGACCAGTTGCGCGCCGTGGGCCGCGATCGTGCGGTCGGCATCGACGTGCGGGTGGCCACCAAGCTCGCCGAGTCCCGGCTGGTCGTGGACCGACTGGGCGACGATGCGCCGGCGCTGCAGGTGCAGTTCGCGATGTGGGGCGAGCACAACCGGCTGCGGCCGCGCTCGGTCGACAACCCGGTGGGGGAGGACTCGCTGCGGGTCAAGCTCGACCAGTTGGACTGGCTGCTGGCAGACAGCGAGGTCGACTGGCGGCTGGTGGCGGTCGACGACGGGAGTCCCGACGGTGACTGGGCGACGGCCGGCGAGATGGCCCAGCAGCACGACCTTGGCGAGCGCGTCGTCGTGCTCCGCCTGGACGAGGCGATCCCGACCGACCGCGGCCCCCTGGTCGGCCTCGCGCACGTCGACGACTCGCGCAAGGGTGGCGCGATGGTGCTGGGCGCCCAGCACGGCCTCGACGACGGCCGCGACGCGGTCGTGCTGACCGATGCCGACAACTCGGTGGACCTCGGCCAACTCGGGCTGCTGCTGGGACCGTTCGTGGCCGGCAGCCCGGTCGTGGTGGGTGATCGCAAGCATCCCGACGCCGTGCTGCGCAAGGCCGAGGCCCGCTGGGGGCCGGGGATCCTGGTCCTGCGCCACATGCAACGGATGGTGGGGCGGGCGCTGTTCTCGCGGGGCCTGCGCGACACCCAGGCGGCCTTCAAGCTGTTCGGTCGCGACGCCCTGGTCGACATCCTCGCGGCGCCGTCGACGTTCGGGTTCTCGTTCGACCCGGACTGGCTGTACGGGGCCCTCGGCGGTGGCCACGAGATCGCCACGATCCCGTTCGCCTTCGTCGACTCCTTCGCCGAGTCGGCCTCGTTGACCCAGGGCCCGATGACCACGTGGGAGTCCCTGCTGGTGGGCCTGACCGCGTCGGCCCGTGGTCGTGACGCCGACCACGACCGGGACATGGCCGCGCTTGTCGACGACCACGGCAACGTCGCCGACCTCGAGCGCATCATCGTGCAGCAACCGCCGCCGGCGTTGTCGGCGGCGGACCCGGGCGGCCTCGGCCGACCCGAGATCCTGTCGGTGGCCGACCTCCGTCGCTGGATCGACGAGGTGGTCGCGGTCGGCTGAGCCGGCTCGTCCCCGCGGTCACGACGACGCCCGCGGGCGACCTCGCGTTGCGGGTTAGGCTGACCGGTCCGACCGGACAGGGAGCGTGGCATGGCCATGGGACACGGCGACCGACTGAGCGCGGTCGACGCCGCCTTCCTCCGGATGGAGTCCCCGAACCAGCACATGCACGTCGGCGGGCTGTTCATCCTCGAACCCGGCGACGGGTCGACGTTCACCTTCGACCGGTTCCAGCGACTGGTGCGGTCGCGGCTCCACCTCGTGCCGCGGTACCGCCAGCGCATCGCCGGGACCCCGCTCGACCTCGCCCAGCCGATCTGGGTCGACGATCCGGGCTTCGACCTCGCCTACCACGTGCGCCATGCCGCCCTGCCGCGGCCGGGTGGCATGGACCAGTTGCTGGAGTACGCGTCGCGGATCCTGTCGCGCCAGTTGGACCGGGACCGGCCGCTGTGGGAGTTGTACGTCGTCGAGGGGCTCGAGGACGGCAACATCGGCATCATCGGCAAGAACCACCACGCCATGATCGACGGCCTGGCTGGCGTGGACATCCTGGGCGTCCTGCTGGACACCGACCCCGAGTCCCCCGAGGAACTGCCCCCGGCCATGGCCTGGGAGCCACACCCGCCACCCAGCGGGGTCCGTCGCGCCGTCGGGGCGGTCCGCGAGCTCGCCACGCAGCCCAGCGGGCTCGTCACTCGGGCGCGGGCACTGGTCGACCGCCCGTTGGAGGTGGCCAAGCGGACTGCTGCCGTCGGCAGCGGCCTCACCCACCTGGCCACCACCGGCCTCTCCGGGGGACTGGCGTCCAAGTCCATCCTCAACCAGGCACCGGGCATCTCGCGGCGTTTCGCGGTGCAACAGCTGCCGCTGGGCGAGGTGAAGGAGGTCAAGAACGCCTTCGACGCCACCGTCAACGACGTCGTCCTGGCCGTCTGCGGCGACATGCTGGGTCGGTACCTGCGGGCCCGGCACGAGTCCACCCGGGGCCTGGAACTGCGGGTGATGGTCCCGGTCAGTGTCCGCACGTCGACCGACCACAACAACCAGGTCGCGGCCGTGCTGGTGGACCTGCCCGTCGACGAGATGGACCCGGTCGCACGCCTGCGGGCGGTCTCCCGTCGCATGGGCGACGTGAAGCGGTCCCACTCGGCCGTCGGAGCCGACTTCCTCCTCAACCTCAGCGGCTTCGCCCCCCCGACCATCCATGCCCTGGGGGCACGCCTGGCCGCGCAGACCCGGTTGTTCAACACCGTGGTGACCAACGTGCCCGGTCCCCAGTTCCCGGTCTACGCGCTCGGTGCCCGGCTGGTGGGCGGGTATCCGTTCATCCCGTTGGCCGCGACGCAGTCGCTGGCGATCGGCCTGGTGTCGTTGGACGGCGTCATCCACACCGGGTTCACGGCCGACTACGACGCGTTGCCGGACGTGTCGTTGCTGCCCGAGTTCCTGCGGGGGTCGCTGGACGACCTGCTGGTGTCGGCGCGGGCGCTCGCGGCCACCTCCTCGTGACCCCCCACGACTCGATGCCAGACACCCCGATGCCCGACGGCCTGGCCGCGGACGACCCGATCCGCTCGGACCCACCCCTGCGGGTGCAACGTCTGCGCGACGACGTCGTGCTGCCCACCCGCGCCCATCCCGACGACGCCGGCCTCGACCTGCGCGCGGCCGAGTCCGTGGACCTGGCGCCGGGGGCGAGGGTGGCCGTCCCGACCGGGTTGGTCGTGGCGATCCCGTCGGGATCCGTCGGGCTGGTGCACCCACGGTCGGGGCTGGCTCTGCGCGACGGCATCACCGTCGTCAACGCGCCGGGCACCATCGACGCCGGGTACCGGGGAGAGGTCCTGGTGGCCCTCGTCAATGTGTCAGACACGACCGTTCGGGTCCGACGGGGCGACCGGATCGCACAACTGCTGGTCCAGTCGGTCGCGTTGCCGACGGTCGTGGAGGCCACCGACCTGCAGGACCAGGCCACCGGTCGTGGTGCCGGCGGCTTCGGCTCGACGGGCCGCGCCTGACCCCGGATGGGAGGCCGCCCGGTCGTTTGTGTCGCCACCGTGGCTCGGCTACCTTGACCGACCGCACGCGGTAGTAGCTCAGTTGGCTAGAGCGCCACCTTGCCAAGGTGGAGGTCGTGGGTTCGAATCCCATCTACCGCTCCACGTCAGGCCCCCGGGGAACCGGGGGCTTCGGTGTGTCGATGCCCTCGTCCGGGGTCGGGACGCGGTGTGGGACATGGTGTCCGGACCGGGTGTCGGGACGGGTGTTGGGAGGGGGACGCACGGCAGTTCGACCGCACATCGGGAACCCCACCCGGCAGTACCGTGGCTTGCGGGCCGTGCAGCGGGGCGAGAGGCGACGCGGAGGATGTCGGCAATGGGGACTGAGGACCGCCCGGACCCACTTGGTTCGGTCCTGCAGGGGATCGACCACGTCGAGTTCTGGGTCGGCAATGCCCGCCAGGCAGCCCACTGGTACGTCTGGGGCATGGGCTTCACGCCCCGGGCCACGATCACCAGTCGGCCCGATCGGGTGTCGCACGTCCTCACGCAGGGGGACATCCGCCTGGTGGTGACCGGCGCGACCCACGCCGACAGTCCGGTCGCCGCACACGTCGCCCGCCACGGCGACGGCGTCCGCACGATCGGGTTCCTGGTGGACGACGTGGACATCGCCCTGACCCGCGCGGTCGAGGGGGGCGCCACCGTGGTCCACGAACCCGCCCCCGCCAGCGACGATCGCGGGTACGGGCGGGTCGCCGCGGTCGCCGCCTTCGGCAGCGTCGTGCACGCCTTCGTCGAGCACCGCGAGATCGTCGACGAGGTCCCGGACGCGGTCCGGGCCACGATCCCGCCGCCGGGCCCCGACCTCCCACCGGTCGGACTGGTGGCGATCGACCACGTGGTCGGCAACGTCGAGGCGGACACCCTGGGCGAGTGGGTGGAGCACCATCGCGCCGTGCTGGGGGTCCACCCGCTGGCGGAATTCGGCGCCGATGTCTCGACGGCGCGCAGTGCCCTGCGGTCGGTCGTGCTCCGTGACGACTCCGGCCGGGTCACGCTGCCGGTGAACGAACCGGCCGAGGGCACGCACCAGTCGCAGATCCAGGAGTTCCTCGATGCCAACGACGGTCCCGGCATCCAGCACCTGGCCGTGCGGACCGACGACATCGTGGCGACCGTCGCCGCGTTGACCGCACGCGGCGTTGCCCTGCTGGAACTCGAGCCCGGCTACCACGAGCAGGCGCAGGAACGGGTCGGTGACGTCGGCACGTCCTGGGACGAACTGGCGGCGCACGGGATCCTGGTCGACCGCGACGTCGAGGGCGTGCTCCTGCAGGTGTTCACCGAACCGATGCAGGACCGGCCCACCCTGTTCGTGGAGGTCATCCAGCGCCGGGGTGCCACGGGGTTCGGGGCCGGCAACTTCGCGGCCCTGTTCGCCGCGGTGGAGCGGGAACAGGCCCGTCGCGGCAACCTCTGAGGCGATCGCTGGCGCGACATCACGGGACAGCCGGCCAGCTGACACCGGATGCAACTCGGTAGCGTCGTGTCTTCGGCACTCGAGGACGCGACCCGGGGGGGTGTGCCATGGCGTCCGCCACTGCTGGTTCCCGGTCGGACGACGTCGCCTACCGGCGTGGCGTCACGGCCTGGCTCAGCTACGACTGGGCGAACTCGGCCTTCTCGACCGTCGTCGTCGTCATCCTGCCGCTGTACTTCAGCGCGGTGGCTGCGGAGACGCTCCCGTCTCCGGCTCGAGCCACCCAGTTGTTCGCCCTCGTCACGGGGGTGTCGGTCACCGTCGCCGCCCTGGCGTCGCCGTTCCTGGGTGCGTGGGCAGACCTGGTCGGGACGCGCAAGCGGACGCTCGCGGTCCTGGTCGGCGTGGGAGCCTGCGCCACCGGCGGGTTGTGGCTGGTCACCGAGGGCCGGTGGCTGGTGGCGTTGGTGCTGTTCGGGGTCGCGCGGTTGGCATTCGGGACCGGCAACGTGCTGTACGACGGCCTGCTGCCCACGGTGTCACGTCCCGACGACCGTGGGGCGATCTCGGCCGGGGGGTACGCGGCGGGGGCCGTGGGAGGCGCCGTCGTGCTGGCGGCGTGCGGTGGCCTGGTCCTGCTGCTGCCCGACGGAAGGGGAGCCCGCTGGTCGTTCCTGCTCGTGGCGGTGTGGTGGGCCGGCTTCAGCATCCCGTTGTTCCGGCGGGTGGAGGAGCCCCCGGAAGCCACGAAGCCAGGGTTCCGGGTCGGCCCGCGACAGGTGGTGGTCGAGACCGTGGCGATGGTCCGCATGGTCGCGGCTCGACCGGCGATGGGGCGCTTCCTGCTGGCCTACGTGGTCTCCAGCGATGCCATCAACGTCGTCGTGGCGTTGGCGGCCCTGTACGGAGCCGAACTCGGGTTCGGCATTCCGGTCCTCCTGGGGGCCCTGTTGCTCACACAGGTCGTCGGCGCGCCCTTCACGATCATGTTCGGTCGCCTCGCCACGGACGGTGCGGTCGGGAAGGGTCGCCTCGCCGCCCTCGTGGTGGCGAACCTGGTCCTGTTGCCGGTGGTCGGGATCGGGTTGGCACTGACGGGTCCGGCTGGCCTGGTCGGTCGCGCGGGTCCCGCGTTCGAGGCAACGGCGACGCGCGTCGGCCAGGGGCCCGTGACGCTGGCCGCGTTCGGCACCGACGAGGCCCGCCCGACCCAGGTCGACCCCGACCTGTTGGCCGAGGAGGAACCCGTGCCCGCGATGTCGGTGGATGGTGCGTTGACCATTCCCTACACCGGGCGGGACGTGAGTGTCACCCATGCCACGGAGCCGGGGGCCGGCACCCTGGAGGTGCTGGTCGACGGCGCGCCGGCACTCGACGAGGACGGCCGTCCACTGGTCGTCGATGCGGCCGACCAGCGCCGACGCTTCGGCAACGTCGTCACCGCCCGGGTCCCGGATGCCGGACCGCACGACCTGGCGGTCCGCACCAGTGGCGGTGCCGTCACGGTGACGGCCGTCGACGTGCTGCCGCCACCCCGGGAGGCGACCTGGTGGGCGGTCGCCGGGATCCTGCTGGCCGTGCAACTCGTGGCCTGGGGGGTGTCCGTCGTCGTGGGGCGACGGATCGGGCACTGGGCCGACACGATCGACGAGCGGCGCGGGATCATGCTGGCCCTCGCCGGGTACGTCGCGATCGCCGCCTGGGGCTTCCGGCTGGACACGGTGCTGGAGTTCTGGGCGCTTGCCTGGATGGTGGCGGTGGTGCAGGGGGGCGCCCAGTCGTTGTTGCGGTCGCGCTACGTCCGGTTCCTGCCGCGAGCGCGAGGTGCCGGCTTCTTCGGGTTGTCGTCGAGCCTGACGAAGGCGTCGTCGTTCGTGTCGCCGCTGCTGTTCGTGGTGTCGGTGAGCCTGTGGGGGTCGTCGCGGCCGGCGGTGCTCTCCCTGGCGCTGCTGTTCGCACTCGGCATCCACTTGGTGCGCACGGACGGCGGCGACCCCGGTCCCGTCGTGGAGGCCGGCACGTCGCCGTCCGGACGAACCGCCGCGCCATCGCGATCCGGTGTCAACCTCGGCCTAGAGTGACGGCGGCGGGCGCCCCGTCGGGGCCCTGGTCGAAGCGGGGAGACGTTCGTGGCGCAGGCAGCGGCGTCCACCCATGACGACGGTCGGGGGGTCGACGAGGCCGCGTATCGACGCGGCATCCGGGCCTGGGTGACCTACGACTGGGCCAACTCGGCCTTCACCGTGACGGTCGTGACGGCCGTGCTGCCGGTGTACTTCTCCTCGGTGGCCGGGGCGACGCTGCCGTCGCCGGCTCGCGCGACCCAACTGTTCTCACTCGTCACGTCGATCGCCCTCGCCCTGACGGCCGTCCTGTCGCCGTTGCTCGGTGCCTACTCCGACCTGATGGCGGCCAAGAAGCGCATCCTGGCCGTGCTGGTCGGGGTCGGCGCGATCACGACCGGGGCGATGTGGCTGGTCACCGAGGGTGACTGGGTGCTGGCGCTGGTGCTGTTCGCGATCGGCCGGATCGCGTTCTCGATGGGCAACGTCCTCTACGACGCCCTGCTGCCGTCGGTGGCGCGACCACCGGACCAGGACACGGTGTCCGCTCGCGGGTTCGCCTTCGGGTACCTGGGCGGTGGCCTGTTGCTCGCCGTGAACGTCGGCATGATCTTCGGACTGGGCGCGGAGCGTGGTTCGCGACTGTCGTTCGTGACCGTGGCGATCTGGTGGGCGGTCTTCACCATCCCGTTGCTCCGCCACGTCCCGGAACCACCACCGACGCTGGTGGGGCGCCGTGCGGGCGTGGGCGAGACCGTTCGCCAGACGGTCGACATGGTCCGATCGCTGGCCCACATGCCGGACCTGCGCCGGTTCCTGGTGTCGTACCTGGTCTACAACGACGCGATCAACGTGGTGATCGCGGTCGCCGCGCTCTACGGGGCAGAACTCGGTTTCGGAACCGAGGAACTGCTGCTGGCCGTCCTGCTGGTCCAGTTCACGGCGGGGCCCTACGCGATCCTGTTCGGTCGGCTGGCCACGCGCAACCGGGCCAACCGTGGTCGCATCGGCGTGTTCCTGGTGGCCAACATCGTCCTGGTGCCGCTGGTCGGCATCCTGCTGGGGTTGGCGGGTCCCGGCGACATCGTGGGTCGCGCCGACGACCCGTTCCAGGCCACCGGGGACGCCGTCGGCCAGGGCGAGGTCGACCTCGCGGCCCGGTTGGGCGACCAGGCGGCGGTGACCACGATCGCGGCGGACCTCGTGGCCGCGGACGAACCGGTCGAGGCCGTGGTGGTCGACGACGAGGTCACCCTTGCCTACGTGGGTCGCGACGTCGTGGTGGGCCACGCCAGCGGTCCCGGCGGCGGGACGCTGGCCGTGTCGGTCGACGGTCGGGCGGGAGTCGACGCCGACGGTGAGGCGGTGCGCGTCGACACGGCGTCCGACCGCGTCCGCTACGGCGAGGAGGTGACGGCCGTGGTGGCCGACGCCGGCCCCCACACGCTGACCCTGTCCGCGTCCGGCGGACCCGTGACCGTGCAGTCCCTGGAGGTCGCGCCGCCACCTCGGGACGCCAACCTCCCCCTGATCCTGGGCGTGCTGCTGGGCATCCAGGTCGTCGCCGGGGTGGCCATGCTGTCGTTCGGACGGGCGGCCGCGGCCCGAGCGCGGCGGATCGACGCGCGCCGCGGGATCATCCTGGCCCTGTGCGCCTACGTGGTCGTGGCGGTGTGGGGATTCACGCTGGACACGGTGATGGAGTTCTGGGCGCTCGCGTGGTTGGTCTCGGTGGTGCAGGGTGGCTCGCAGGCGTTGTCACGGTCGTTGTACACGACCCTGGTCCCCGAGCGTCGCGCCGGCGAGTTCTTCGGGATGTTCTCGATCCTGTCCAAGTTCGCGTCGTTCCTGTCGCCCCTGCTCTTCGTGGTGTCGGTCGCGATCTGGGACTCGTCGCGGCCGGCCGTGCTCGCACTGGCCGTGATGTTCCTCACCGGGATCGGGCTGCTGCGCAGGGTCGACCCCACGACCGGCCAGGCACTGGCCCGGCGACTGGACGCCGACGTCACCGTCGGCGGTCCGGGCCCGTCCGCCGCGCCGCCGCCCGCCTGACCTCAGGCCCAGGCCGAGGCGATCGCGCGCAACATCGACTCGGTGCCGTCCATCGTGGGTGCCAGCGCCTCCAGTGCCGGGATGGTGACGCCGGCGTCGACGTAGTCGCCGATCCGGGCCACGACGGTGTCGACGTCGCCGACCACGAACAGGTCGTCGACCACGTCGTCGGTGAAGGCCGCGACCATCGCCTCACGGTCGCCGGCGCCGGCCGCGTCCGCGATCCGTGCGGCGGTGTCCTCGTACCCCATCCAGGAATAGAACCGGTTGTAGCCGGGCGTGGCGATGTAGGGCGCGAAGGTGGTGCGGATTGCCGTGCGCGCGGCGGGGACGTCATCGGTGACACACACGAACAGGCGGGCCATCACGGGGAAGTCGTCGGGCAGGTCCCGCCCGGCCGCTGCGGCGCCGGCGCGGACTTCCGCCAGCATGTCCGCGAGGTGGTGGGGCCCGAACTGGTTGAGGCACAGGCCGTCGGCCAGTTCACCGCACAGTCGCAGCGACTGCTGGTTCAGGGATCCGAGGAACAGCGGCACGGGAGTGGGCCCGGGTGCGGGGTAGCGGTACCCGCCCATCCCGACGAACTCCCCGTCGAGGCTGGATCGTTCACCCGCCAGCACGGGCTTCAGGGCGGTCGCGACCTCGCGGAGGTGGGTCAGGGGGCGGTCCCACGGCACGCCGCCGAAGCGCTCGACCAGCGGCGGGGACGACGCCCCGATGCCCATGCTGAAGTGTCCGTCCGTCAGGTCCGACAGGCTCATCGCGGTCATGGCCAGCGCGAACGCCGTCCGGGTCTGGGCAGGGGCCACGGCCAGGCCCAGGGGGAGGTCGGTCGTCGCGGCCACGGCACCGAGGATGCTGAAGGCATCCGGGCCGGCCACCTCCGATGCCCACGCGGACGCGAACCCGGTGTCGGCGACCCGACGTGCCAACTCGACCACGGCGGCCGAACCGGCGGCGGTGGGACCCAGCGACAGGGACAACGGCGTGGTCATGGTGTGGCTCCTGGCGCGGACGGTCGGCGATCGGTCCTGCGTTGAGGTGTGCTCGAGAACATCGCGGGACCGGCGGTGCGACTGTAGGTGGCGGCGGCCCCGACGCGGCCCCTCCGGGGAACGGGCCGCCTCCGCACTATCGTTGCGGCCATCCATGCTGGGTCCGGGCGTCCGGACCCCCGTCCAAGGTGACCCGTGTCGTCCCACCCGTCCCGCACGCTGGTGCTGGCCGTGGCCTCCCTCCTCGTCCTCGTGGGTTGCACCGGCGAGGACGCCGACCCGTCATCGACCGGCCCGTCGGTGACCGCCACGCCGCCGGCGTCGAGCACGTCAGCGCCCACGACCACGGAAACGACCCCCACGCCGCCGCCACCGTCGCCCACGCCGCCGCCGGTCGTCGCCGGGGCTGGTGAGGTGGTGGTCACCGCTGACGACGGCACGTTCGTGCGCTCACAGGTGGCCGGGACCTGCCTGCTGGCGGGCTCCGACCTGCCGGCAGCGGGCGTGGGCCCAGCCCGGGGTGACGACGTGGAGACCTTCGTCGCCGTGGACAACTACCTCGGTCCACTGGGGGAACCGGTCGCGCCGGCCGACCTCGCGATCACGATCGACGGCACCGACGGCGCCGCGCAGGTCGAACTGTTCGGTGGCCCAGTGCCATGGTCGTGGTGGGCCGGGGAGGTCGGCGCGGCGGTGCTGTCCGACCCGGTGGACGACGACGGCGTGACCGTGTCGACACTGTCGATGACCGCGACCCTGCCTCGGGCGCCGCGCACGCAGACGTCGGTTCGTGCGCCCCGCCCGCCGCTGCCGTCACCCAGTCCGACCGCTGTGCCACCGACGCCGTCACCGTCGGGAAACCCAGCCGGCGCGGCACCGGTCGGCATCGCACCGCCGCCCCGCCCAGACCCGCCGGCTGACGTCGTCCGACAGCCCGCCAGTCCCAGCCCCGACTCGCCGTCCCCGACGACCAGCCCGTCGGTGGCCCCGTCGAACCCCACGCCGTCCCCGCCCGGATGGCCGTCCCCGCCCGGGCCGACGCCGGACGGGGTGGCATCGCCGTCCCCGACGCCCACGGCCACCCCGGTGGCGGCGTTGACGATCGAGCTGGAGATGACCTGCACCCTGGTGGCCGCCACCGGGTGAGCCGCCCGGACCCGCCCAGCGCGGGTCCGGACCTCGTCGAGTTCGGGCCGGACGACCGGCCGTCAGTCGCTCGCCTCGGCCCGGTCGGCGGCCCACTGGACGAAGGCCTGCAGGCTGTCCGGGTTCGCCAGCGCCCCCGGCGAGGCCGCGACCTCGATGGGCGTCCCGGACAGGATCCGCTTGATCGGGACCTCCAACCGCTTCCCCGACAGCGTGCGCGGGATCGCCGGCACGACGACGACCTCGTCGGGCACGTGTCGCGGCGACAGGTCGGTCCGGAGCCGTTGCCGCACCTCCGCCACCACCTCGTCGTCCAGGTCATGGCCCTCCGCAGCGGCCAGGAACAGCACGAGGCGTCCCATCGAATCCTCCGGGTCGTCACCGGGCAGGTGGACGACCAGGGCATCACCGACGGCCTCGACCGGATCGACGACGGCGTAGAACTCCGCGGTCCCGAGCCGGACGCCGCCACGATTGAGCGTGGCGTCGGAGCGCCCGGTGATGATGCACGACCCGCGGTCGGTGATCGTGATCCAGTCCCCGTGCCGCCACACCCCGGGGATATGGGCGAAGTAGGCCTCGTGGAGCCGGCGGCCGTCCTCGTCACCCCAGAACGCCACCGGCATGGACGGCATCGGGCGCGTGATGACCAGTTCGCCCTGTTCGCCGACCACGGGGTGGTGGTCGGCGTCCCAGGCCTCCACCCGCGCGCCCAGCAACCGGGCGGGAATCTCGCCGCGACGCACCTCCACCAGGGGCGCGGGCCCCACGAAGCCGGTGCACAGGTCGGTGCCGCCCGACAGCGACCCCACCTGGGCCCTGGGCGCGACCGACTCGGCCAGCCAGTCGAATCCGGTGGCCGGCAGTGGGGCACCGGTGGACCCGATCCCGCGCAGTCGGGACAGGTCGAGGTCGTCGGAGGGTCGGATCCCGGCCTTGCGACAGGCCATGACGAACGGCGCCGAGACCCCGGCATAGGTGACGTCGGCGTCGGCCACCAGCCGCCACAGTTCGAGCAGGTCGGGATGCCCGGGGTTCCCGTCGAACAGCACGGTGCCGGCGCCGACCGACCCGGCCGACATCAGGAAGTTCCACATCATCCACCCGGTCGTGGAGAACCAGAAGAAGCGGTCGCGGTGACCGAGGTCGAGGTGGAGGCCGAGGGCCTTGAGGTGTTCCAGCAGGATGCCGCCGTGCCCATGCACGATCGGCTTGGGCAACCCGGTCGTCCCGGACGAGAACAGCACGTACAACGGGTGGTCGAACGCCACGTCGTCGAAGTCGAGGTCCCCTGCCTCGCCGACCAGGTCCGGCCAGGGCGACGCGTGGCCCATGGCCGCAGCAGGGTCGAGGTGGGGGAGCCCGACCAGGTGCTGGACCGACGGGAGGGCCGCATGGATGGCGTCGACGTGGTCGCGACGGTCCACGACCCTGTCGCCGTAGCGGTAGCCGTCGACCGCCAGCAGGACCGTCGGTTCGACCTGGGACAGGCGATCCACCACCGAGCGCACGCCGAACTCTGGAGCCACGGAGGCCCACACCGCACCCAGCGATGCCGTGGCCAGGAAGGCGATCATCGTCTCGGGGATGTTGGGGAGGTAGGCCGCGACGCGGTCGCCGCGACCGACCCCGATGCGGCGCAGGCCTGCGCGGGCCGACCCGACCCGGCGGCGCAGGTCCCGCAGCGACACGACGTCGTCGGGGCGGGTCTGGCTGCGGGCGATGACGGTCGTGTCGTCGTCCGCCCGTCCGCGTGACGCCAACACGTGGCGGGCGTAGTTGAGGCGGGCCCCGGGGAACCACACCGCTCCGGGCATCCGGTCGTCGGCAAGGGCCGGTCCGCGCGGTTGCGAGGACACCACGTCGAATTCGCGCCACACCGCGGTCCAGAAGGACTCCAGGTCGGTGGTGGACCACTCCCAGGCGGCCGCGTAGCCGCCTGCGGCCACCTCGGCCGGCGCGTGGTCGCGCAGGAACCGCCCCATCCGCGTCGTGGTGGGGTCGTCCGGCGGCGACCACAGCACGCGCGGCGCGTCCGGCGTGACGGCACCCGGTTCGGACGTGGCGGGCTCGGTCATGGTTCCCCGGCGGTCGACGGCGAGGGACCCGCGATCGTAGACCCGCGACGCATGGTTGATCGATCGGTCGTCGGCCCCCATGTGTTGTCGGGCGATCTCCTAGGGTGGAGCCGACCGCGGGCAGCCGCCCCGAGGCCGTTGTGGACGCCCGGAGGACGCGATGGACGACGCACTGGTCGAGCGCGCGGCCGCGTGGGCGGACGGCGACCCGGATCCCGTGACGGCCGGCGCACTGCGCCAGGTCGTGGCGGGCGGCGACGAGGGGGCGCTGCGGGACCTGGTCGGTGCGGACCTGGCGTTCGGGACGGCAGGCCTGCGTGGTGAGGTGGGCCCGGGGCCCAACCGGATGAACCGCGCGGTGGTCGTGCGTGCGACCCGCGGGGTGGCCATGCACGTGCTCGAACGGGTCGAGGACGGCGCCGAGCGTGGCGTCGTCGTCGGCTTCGATGCGCGGCCGGACTCGGAGCGGTTCGCCCACGACGTGATCGCGGTCCTGCAGGCCGCAGGGCTGCGCGTCCGGGCCTTCCTCGCCCCGACGGCGACCCCGCTCGTGGCGTTCGCCGCACGGCGTTTCGACGCGGCCGGCGCGATCGTGGTGACCGCGTCCCACAACCCGCCGGCCGACAACGGCTACAAGGTCTACGACGAGCACGGGGTGCAGATCACGAGTCCCACGGATCGTCGGATCGCGGCGGCCATCGCGGCCGTCGAGCCGGCGCGGGACGTGCCCGGGGTCGGGGACGGCATCGACGGCGTGGACGTGTTGAGTCGGGCGACCGTCGCGGCGTACCGCGAGACCATCGACGGGGCGTGGCCGCGGTCCGACGCCCGGTCGGCCGAACCGGTGACCGTGGTGGTCACGCCCCTGCACGGGGTCGGCGGTGCGCCGGTCGAGGCAGTCCTGTCCGAACGCGGCCACCGCGTGGTCCGGGTCGACGAGCAGTGGGCGCCGGACGGGACCTTCCCCACGGTGTCGTTCCCCAACCCGGAGGAGCCGGGCGCGCTCGACCTGGCGTGGGCCGCCGCGACCGAGGTCGGGGCCGACGTCGTGCTGGCCAACGATCCGGACGCCGATCGGCTCGCGGTCGCGATCCCCGCCGGTGACGGGTGGCGCCGGCTCACCGGTGACGAGGTGGGATCGATCTTCGCCCACCACCTGTTGACGCGGACCGCGGGCCGGATCGAGCGTCCGCTGGTGGCCAACTCGATCGTGTCGTCGTCCCGGCTCGCCCGCATCGCCGCCGCGTTCGACGCGCGCCACGAGGTCACCCTCACGGGCTTCAAGTGGCTGTGGCGGGCGGGGCGGGAACTGGCCGAAAACGGCTGGCAGTGGGTCATGGGCTACGAGGAGGCGCTGGGCTACAGCCTGGGCACGGCCGTCCGGGACAAGGACGGGATCCACGCCGCCGCCGTGATGGCCGACCTGGTGTCCACGCTGGCGGCCGAGCAACGGACGTTGGCAGACCTGCTGGCCGACCTGGACCAGGCCTACGGCCGGTGGGCGAACGTGCAGGCGGCGGTCCGTCGAACCGGGCCTGCCGGCGCCGACGAGATCCTGGCCGCAGTGGACGCAGCCACCCGGGTCGGCGCCGACGACCTGGGGGTGCGCACGGTCGAGCGCGTCGTGGACCACCGGACGGTCGGGGACGACGCGCCGCCCTGGCTCGGCCCGACCCCGCTGGTGGTGTGGCACCTCGACGGCGGCGGCCGGGTGCTGGTGCGGCCGTCCGGCACCGAGCCCAAGCTCAAGGTCTACGTCGACCTGCCGCTGCAGCCCGACGAGGACGACGCGGTCGCGGACGCGGTCGCGACCCGAACCGTGGCGCTGCTGGGCATGGACGACTGACTCGGTGGGCCGGGGCGGTTCCGGGCGGTTGTCGCAGGGGCCCGGCACGCTGGCGAGTCCGCTGCCCCCCACCCCGCGGAGTGCCCATGGACTACGCGATCGACGCCTGGGACCCCCAGTACGGGGCCGCGATGGCGCCCGTCCTCGACGACTCGTCCGGCACGATCGACCTCGACGTCGAGATGCCGGAAGCGGACTGGCGGCCGATTCCGGCCGGTGGGGAGTCGGCCAGCGACGTGTTGTTCGTCGACGGTGTCCGCCGCGTCGACGCCCGCGTGTGGTCGATCGGGACCGAGCGCACCGAACCGGCACTGGCCGTGTCGGTGGCCGCCGGCGCCGTTCGGTGCAACGGCCACGCCACGATCGTCGACACGCGCGTGCGTCGGATGCTGGTCGGGCGTGCCGGGCTGGACGCGATCTCGGGGTCCGGGCTGACCTGGCGGCCGCTCGCGGCGGCGGATGACGACGAGGCCACCATGATCGGTGCCGTCCAGGGCGAGATGGGCCGGTTGGAGGCCGAGGTGGCCGCGTCGCTGCCGGCCGCGGACCTGACGGTGCTCGATGGCCCGCTCAGTGGGCATGTGCTGGTGGGGGAGGCGGTGGGCTATGTCAAGAGCCACCGCGTCGCCTACCTGCCGCCGTCGGTGGAGGGCCTGGTCCGCCGGCTCGCGCCCACCGAGCGGACGCCACTGTTCGTCCTGCAGACCAACCGCACCCGGTTCTCGTGGTACCTGCGACTGCCGGGCGGGAGTGGCCATCCGTGGTCCGGCGTCGTCCGGTTGGAGGCGCCCGCGACGGCCTCCCTGCGCCGGGCGATCGAGCTGGCCGACCTGGTGGGGGCGACGCTGCCTCGGTTCGCCTCGCCACCGCACCGCGATGCCCGTGCGCCCGTGAACCTGCTGCCGATCGCGGGGCTGGAGGACACCCTCCACCACCTGCTGGGTGACCGCGACTTCCTCCACCGCCGCCTGCGCCAGGCTGTCGCCGCCTGAACTCGCGCTGGGGCGCTCGTTCAGGTTGCCGAACTCGCTGCGCGCGCCCGGAGGTGGCGTCATGCCACGAAGGGGGCGACATCCGGGCGCGGCTGGTGTCGTCGGCGTGCGCCAGCCGGCAGAGCGAGTCTGGTGGTGGGGCCGGCCCGACTCAGGCGGATGCTCGACGAGCGCAGCGAGACGAGCACCAAGCGGAGGGCCGGACGACCACCGGGCGAGCGACCCCTCACCAGGCGTCGCGGAAGCGGTCGTAGTCGGTGACGATGCGGCGGCCCAGCGCCTCGCCCTGCATCTGGGTGACCGAGCCGCCGGTGATCCCGGCGAGGCGTTCGGCGAAGGCGACCAGCCCGTGGGCGTCCTCCAGCAGGAAGACGTCCAGCGAGATGTCGGACCGGGCCAGGCGGGTGGCTTCC
>JAGXFT010000072.1 GCA_024637135.1 Nitriliruptorales bacterium
CCGTCGAACGTGTGGTCCTCGTAGAAGTGCGGGAGCTTGTCGTCGTTCCACAGCACGGCGATGCCGTGGCAGGTCCCCCACAGCATCGTGGCGACGTAGCGGGCGTTCACCTCGGCCACGCGCCCCTCGCGCACGAGTGCCGCCACCGCGACGGCGAGCCGGTTGAAACAGGCGTCCGCCGCGTCGCCCAGCGCCGATCCCTCGTACTGCTCGTGGGTCTTGCCGTGGTTGAACATGACCTCGTAGTGCGCGGCGTCGGTGACCGCGAACGACAGGTAGGCCCGTCCCAGTGCCTCGACCTGGTCGATCGCGTCGGCCCCGTCGATCGCGTCGGCCCCGTCGGCCCCGTCGCCCATGGCCTGGTCGAAGCGGCGCGCGAGCAGCTCGAACCCCTCGATCGCGTAGGCGTCCAGCAGCCCATCCTTGTCACCGAAGTGGTGGGCCGGGGCCGAGTGCGACACCCCCGCCCGCCGTGCGGCCTCGCGCAGGCTGAGGTCGTGGAAGCCCTTCTCGGTCACGATCTCGCCGACCGCGCCGAGCAGGGCCCGGTGCAGGTCGCCGTGGTGGTAGGTGTCGGTCGTCATGCCGCCCATCCTAGCCGTTTCTCGGCCAGGTCTTGACACCGTCAACATGGGAGTGCTATATCTGGACACCGTCAACTTGACGCTGACCAGATCAAGTCGGCGCCACCAGCCACCGCCCTGGTCGACAAGGACACCACGATGCAGGAACTCGTACAGCGACTCGACCGCCACCGCGTGGCCGTGCTGGTCGTGTTGGCCGCGATCACCGCACTGCTGGCCATCCCGATGATCACGATGGCGCCGACCGAGTCCGCCTCCACCGAGCCCGGGGGGCCGGTGTTCGACGCTCGTGACGCCATCGACGAGCGCTTCCCCGCCCCGGTGTACGCGATGGGCTTCATCATCACCGACCCGGACGGCGATGTCCTGGACGCCGGCAGCCTGCGCCAACTGCACGCCGCGGCCCGGGACCTGCGCGCCGATCCGGAGCTGGGTCCGACCCTGCTCGAGACCGTCGACGTCGCCACCGGCACCGAGGTCGACGGCCTGGTGACGGTCGCCGACCTCGTCGACGATGCCGTGCCGGGTGGGATCGACGCCGCCCCCGACGACCTGGTGGAGGCCACCGCCACCGCCGTGGTGGACCAGTTCGGTGCGGACGCCGCCGCGCTGGGGTTGTCGACCCGGGCCACCCGCGACGGCGACCGTTGGACCAGCCCGGCCGTGGTCGTGCAGGTGCTGGGGGACAACGAGGTCCTGGACTACGGCGCCAACGCGGTCAACCTGGGAGGTGGCACCGCGCCGGAGGACTACGCCCGCGACGTCCTGGCCGTCCTGGGCGATGCCAGCGGCATGGAGGTCCACGGCATCGCGATCGACGTCAACCTCACCTCGCAGGAACAGGGCCAGCTGGCCGGTCCCTTCATCGGGCTGACCGTGCTGGCCGTGTTGCTGATCGTCGGCCTGACCTTCCGCAGCTACTGGGTCCTGGCGGTCGTCGGGGTCGCCCTGGGTGCGCTGATGATCTGGCTGAAGGGCATCACCCACCTGGTCGGCTTCGACGACGACCTGGTCCTGTCGCTGATCGTGCCGATCGCGATGATCTCGTTCGGCGTCGACTTCGCCTTCCACGCCGTCGGGCGCTATCGCGAGGAACGACTGGCCGGCAGCCCGCCCCGGGGGGCCGTCGTCGGCGGGTTGACCGCGGTCGGGGCCGCGCTGCTGCTCGCGCTGTCGTCGGACATGGCCGCGTTCCTGTCCAACGTGACCGCTGGGATCGAGTCGATCGTCAACTTCGGCATCGGCGCGGCCATCGCGCTGGCCGCCGCGTTCCTGCTGCTGGGGGTCGCGACGCCACTGGCCGTGTCGATGGTGGACGACCGGCTCGGACGGCCCCCGGCAGGACGCCGGGCGGGCATCGTGCGCGGCGCCGGCTCGGTGGCGGCCGCATCGATGGTCATGGGGGCGGTCCTGTTGATGGTGTTCGTGGCCCCGGCCGCCGGGGTCGGTCTCTACGTCGTGACGGTGCTGGCCACCGTGGTCGTGCCGGCGTGGTGGCGGTCCCGGGGCGTGTCGACACCGGATCGGACGATGCGGGTCTCGTCGGGCGACCGCCTCGCCGAACCGATGGGGCGGTGGATCGCCGCCGTGGCCACCCGACCCGTGGTCGTCGTGGTGGTCGCGGCGCTGCTGACGGCCGGTGCGACCGTGCTGGCGCTGCAGGTCCCGACCCGCTTCGACGTCGAGGACTACTTCTCCGCCGACTCCGACTTCGTCGTGGGCCTGGACCTGTTGGACGAACACGTGGGGTCACGCGATGGCGAGCCGGCCCAGTTGTACGTCGAGGCCGACCTCACCGATCCGGCCGTCGAGGCCCACCTGCGACAGGCCGTGGCCGACGTCCGTGCACTCGACAGCGAGGTGCTGGCACGCAACGCCGACGGGGTCGTGGTCGAAGGTGGGACCGTCGCGGTCATGGAGGCGGTCATGTCGTCGCCGGTCGCTCGCGACGCAGTGGCGACACGCACGGGCGTCGAGCTCGTCGATGCCGACGGTGACGGGATCCCCGACGAGCCGGCCCAGGTCCGGGCGCTCTTGGCCTCGGCCGCGATCGACGGGGTGTCGTCGGACGACGGGGCCGTCGTGGTGCCGCCACGGGTCGTGGCCACGTCGGTCGACCTCGACGGGCCGGCCAGCGCGACGGTGTTCGAACTGGGCCTGACCAACAGCCGCAGCCAGGAGGCCATCGGGACCGCCCGGGCCGAGCTCGCACCGATCATCGACGACCTGCGGGCCGACCTGCAGGCCGAGTCGCCCGACGCGCTCGTCGAGTTGACCGGCAGTTCGCTGGTGCGCGACGCCTCGCTGCAGGCGACCAGTCGGGCGCTGGCGGTGTCGTTGCCGGTCGCCGTGGTGCTGTGCCTGCTGATCGCGGCGGCGTTCCTGCGCAGCATCCGCTTCGCGGTCGCGGCGATCCTGCCGATCCTGATGACGGTCGCGTGGCTGTACGCGTTCATGGAGGTCATCGGCGCCGCACTCAACATCGTGACCGCCACGATCGCGGCGGTGTCGATCGGGATCGGGATCGACTTCGCCATCCACTACATCGCCCGGTTCCGCGAGGAACTGGGCCGTCGCGGTGACGCGCGCGACGCCGTCCGGGCCGCGGGGGAGGGCACCGGCACCGCCCTGGTCGCCTCCGCCGTCAGTTCCGCCGTCGGCTTCGGGATCCTGGCGTTCGCGCCGATGCCGCTGTTCGCGACCTACGGACTGTTGACCGCGGTGATGATCGTCATGGCCCTCGTGGCCACCCTTGGGGTCCTGCCGAGCGTGCTGGTGTTGCTCAGCCCCGCCCGATCCGGTGACGACCGGGTCACGCGACCTGCGACCATCGAGACCCCGGAGCACGCCAGGCTGGGGTGAGGAGCGGGTCGTGGCGACGCCCGATCGGCGCCCGGCCAGGCCCCCGTGAGGCCGGGCCTACAGTTGTCGCCGCGACCGACGAGCCCGAGGGGTCCCATGGTCAACCGTTCCTGGCTCTACGTCCCGGGGGACGCGCGCGACATGCTCGACGGAGCACTCGCACGCGGTGCGGACGCGGTGATCGTCGACCTCGAGGACTCGATCGCACCGGCCGCCAAGGACGCTGCGCGTGCCATGGTCGTGGAGTGGGTGTCGTCGTTGGCCGGTGACCCCCGGACCCGGGCCGAGGTCTGGGTTCGGATCAATGCCACGCCACAGTGGCGCGCCAAGGACCTCCGGGCCCTGGTCGGTCTCGACCTCGACGGGGTCATCGTTCCGAAGGCGTCGGCTGAACTGGTGATCGAGGTGAACCGAGCCCTTGGCGGGGACAACGCCCCCCGCGTGGCCGCACTGGTCGAGGACGCCCAGGCCCTGGTCACCCTGGCGACGCTGGCCGCGACGCCGGGGCTGTCCCACCTGGGCATGGGGGAGGCGGACCTGCGGGCCCAGTTGCACCTCGACCCGGGACAGCACGAGGCCGAACTTCGCCCGTTGCGGCTGGCGGTGATGGTGGCCTCGGCCGCCGCCGGGATCCAGCCACCGGTCGGAGCCACCTCGACCGACTTCCGCGACCTCGACACGCTGCGGGCCTCGACGACGCGCCTGCGTCGCCTGGGGTTCGCCGGTCGGACAGCGATCCATCCTCGCCAGGTCGCGGTGATCAACGAGGTGTTCACGCCGTCCGAGAACGAGATCGCGGACGCCCGGAACCTCGTGGACCGACTCGACACGGCCACGCGCGACGGGATGGGCGTGGTCACCGATGCCGACGGGCGCATGGTTGACGAGGCCGTGGCCAGGCAGGCACGGCACACGTTGGGGCTGGCCGCGGCCGCGCAGCGCCACGACGACAGGGGCTGAGCCGGCCCACCCATGCGGGCCGGCCTCACCGGCGGCGTGGTGTTGCCGGTGGACTGGCAGGGTCAGGCAGGTGCGTCGTCCCCCGTCAGGTCCATGTCGGCGGGATCGTTGACGTGACGCGCCAGGGCGTGCACCGTGATGTCCATCCACGGCCACAGGGGCAATGACGACAGCGCCTCGTGCACCTCGGTCGCGTCGGCAGCCTCCCACAGCCCCCAGTTCGCCCAGCGACCGGGCACCCGCCACAACCGTTTCATGGTGCCTGCGCGGGCCAGCGCCTGACCACGCGCCAGTTCGCGCTGGAAGATCTCCTCGCGGACGTCATCGTCGGCGTCGGGGGGCCAGTTGATCTCGATGTTGACGAGGAACTCCATCGGGTGTCCGATCGTGGGTTGGGGATGGTCGGCTCAGGATGCTGCGACGGCCTGGCCGTCGCTGCGGTGCTCGGGCGTCGCAGGGCTGTCGGCGGCGCTGGTCACGGCACGGCGGTGCGGCGACCGGCGTCGAGCAACACGGTGCTGCCGGCCATCGCGGCGGCCTCGTCGTCCAGCAGCATGGCCACGGCCCATGCGACCTCCTCGGGTCGTGTCATCCGCCCGAGCGGCGCACCGCGGCTGGCCTCGGCCAGCACCTCGTCCACGGACCGTCCGGTGGCGGCTGCCTCGTGTCGGACGAGGTCGTCGTGGCGTGCCGTGGCGACCGGACCCGGGGCGATGCTGTGGCAGGTCACGCCGTCGGGGGCGAGCCGTCGATTCAGTTGGCGAACCAGGTTGGCCTGGGCGGCGTTGGCCAGCCCGGCGGTGCACGCGGTCGGCACCGGGTCGAGCCCCAGGTTGCCACCCACGGCCACGATCCGTGCCGACGCGCTGAAGTGGCCCTGCAACGCCCTGACCAGCCGCAGCAGCCCGACCACCTTGACCTCGTGGGCGGCCACGATGACCTCGTCGGGGGTGTCGAGCACGTCCCCACCGAGCGCAGCAGACGCCAGGTGGGCCAGCATCCGGACAGGGCGGCCGTCGAGCGCCTCGAGCAGCACCGCACCGCAGTTCTTGTCGGTGAGGTCGAGGCGACAGGTCGCCAAGGCCGGGTGCTGGCCCATCGCGTCCAGTCGGTCGGCGTCCCGGCCGACCGCCAGCACCCGGTGCCCGTCGTCGAGCAGTCTCGCGACCACGACGCCGCCGATGGCGCCGGTCGCCCCCACCACCACGCACCAACTCACGCCGCCGCCCCGGCGTCGCGCCCGGCCAGGTAGCCCAACCCGAGCGCACCCAGCAACCCGTTGCCGGCCAGGTAGCCGGCGGCACCATGCCCGGAGATCCCGATTGCGGCGCCACCGGCGGCATACAGCCCCGGCACCGGTTCGCCCTGGCGCAACACCCGACCCCGGCCGTCCACGCACAGCCCGCCCTGGGTGTGGAACAACGCCCCGGTGACCTTCACCACGGCGTACGGCGCCTCCAACGGCGCCTCCCAGTCGCTGCGGCCGTGGGGGTCCTCGACCTCGCCACGCGCAAGGGCTGCCACGCCGTCCAACACGGTGACGACCGCGCCCTGGGCCAGTCCCGCGGCCGCGGCGACCTCCACAGCCGACTGGCACCACGTGATGGCGTCCTGCTCGACAAGGTCGCGGTAGTCCTTGAACGGCCCGAGGAGCCCGTGGATGCGCTCGTCGTAGAGCGCCCAGGCGATGCTGTCGGGCTGCTGGGCGACCAGCGGGCCGAACTCGGAGTACCCGGTCGTCTCGTCCCCGAACCGTCGCCCATCGGCGTTGACCAGCACCCCGCCGTGCATGACGAACGCCCACGTCAGCAGGACCTGGTGGGGGATCGCGAGCGAGCCATGGCCCTGGTAGGCATCGAGGTAGGCCGTGTCCAGGCCCAGCTCCTCGGCGATCCGCAGCGCGTCGCCCGTGCTGCCGTCACCACCGTGGTAGGCACCGTCGGCGATGTCGGGCAGCAACGCCGCGACCCGGTCGGGGTCGGCGCCGTAGCCGTTGGTGGCCAGCACCACCGCCGCGGTGGTGATGGTCTGGGACTGGCCGTCCGGGGTCGCCACCTCCACCGAGGTCACCACGTCGTCAGGGACCGTCACGGTGGCCAGCCGCATCGGGACCATCATGGTGATGCCGGGTTCGTCGGCGACGGCATCCAGCAGGTGGCCGTGCAGCGTTGCGCCGGACCGATCGGCGACGGCATGGCACCGGTCGGCATGGTGGCCCGGGTAGCGGAAGTCGGTGACCAGTTCGAGCGGCACACCGCACGAGTCGGCGAGCCACGCGACCACGGTCGGGGCGACGTCCACCAGCGCCCGTGCCAGCACGGCATCGGCCTGTCCCCCGGTCTTGGCCATGATGTCGTCGAGGAACCTTCCCGGGCTGTCGTCGACACCGGCCTCATCCTGCCAACGGCTGCCACCGGCCGGCACCATGGAGGTGCTCATGGCGGTGTTGCTGCCCCGGCGGAAGTGCTCGTTGGCCTCCACCAGTACGACCGTGGCGCCCTGCTCGGCAGCCGCGAGCGCCGCCGCCGTCCCCGCCGCACCTGCACCCGCCACGACCAGGTCAACGTCGACCTCGGTGCGACTCATGCCGCCACCTCCCCGCCCGCCCGGCGCGGCCCCGCGAACAGCCCGGCGGCCCCACCGGCACCCAGCACCTGCAGGGCGAGGTGGGTCGGGTCGACCACCGTGGCGCCGTCGCCCGCGGCCACGTCCACCGCCGAGCACCCGTTGATCACGGCGTGCGCCCCGCGCCGACCGGCCTCGCGGCGCACCGGCGCGAGGGCATCGTCCCATCGGCCCTCGTCGGCGATCGCGTCGAAGTCGAGGTCGAGCACATCGCTGCTGACGACCCAGTCAGCCAGCCCGTAGAGCTCCAGCCGATCGATCGCCTCGGCCCCGATGGCGTCGTTGCGCGTGACCACCGTGAAGGGTTGCCTGAGCACGGCAAGGTGGCCGGCCGCGAGTTCCAGGATCCCCACGATCGGTACCGGCTCGACCTCGGCGCGTCGGACGGCCGGGTCCAGCACGCAGTCAGGAAGCACCAGGTCGAAGTCGCTGGGGTCGGTGGCCAACGCCATGGCCAGCACGAGGTCACTGGACACCTCGATCGACGCGGCGTCGTCCAGTCGGCGCGGGACCTCCGGGCCGCGCCCGAGGTCGTCCAGATGGATCTCCACCCCGGCTGGGGCCAGCCGCGCGTACCGCTGACGGCGCCGCGCCAACTCGTCGTCGGGGACGTGGATCGGGGTGATGCTTCGGACCTTCATGGGCGGGCTCCTCGGGGCCAGTCTGGGTGGCAGGCGGGTCGCGGTGGCAAGCGCGTCGGGCGGTCACGGGTCGCAGTCAGGGCAGGCGCGGCAGGACGGTGGCGATGTCCGGCACGGTCAGGAGGTCGTGCACGGCTGTCGCCAGTTGGTCGACGTCCACGCCGTGCGGAGTCAGCAGGGCGTCGGCCTTGGCCTCGACCTCGGCGCGCGTGAAGGGATGGTGGTCGGCGTCTCCCACGGGATTGGGCATGTCTGCGGTCACCTCACGACCGGACGCCAGCCCGATCGTGACCCGGGCTGCCCGCTCGGCCGGCAGCCGCGCGTCCATCGCGTCGGTGCGCTCCACGATCACGGCGGCACCGAGTCGACCCAGGACCGGATCCCGCCGATGGGCGGCGTCGAAGCGTCGGGGCGCGCAGTCGCCGTGACGCAGGGCGACGGCCACCACGTACGGGATCGAGAACATCGCGCCCAGCCGCGTGTCGGTCCGCAGGCTGGACAGCCCGGCCGCGAGGTGGTGGGTCTCGACGCGGATGCGGTCGACCTGGTCCGGGTCGATCTCGTCGCGCACCAACAGCACGGCGTCGGCCGGGGGATGGGTGTAGGAGCAGCAGGCATGGCGCTTGAAGTAGCCGTCAGTGATCGCGAAGCCGTTGCCCAGTCCCGCGGTGGCCACGGCCGGGTCGAACTGGCCCAACAGCCCGCCCAGCGTGTGCTCGACGGTGCCGCCGGCACCGGCCAGTCCGGCGGCCGCCACCCGTCGCGCCTGCAGGCCCGCGACGTTGGCGTGGCCCACCCAGGTGTTGCGGACCGCGTTGCCGGCCAGCACCGTGGCGAATGGCGTGGCCAGCACCAGCGCCCCCGCGGCGTCCAGCGCGTCCGCCACCAGGTCGCCGCCGTCGCCCGCGATCCGGCACACGGCTGCAGCCGCCCCCAGCACACCGGCGTTTCCGTGCGGGTGCACGCCCGGGTGCAGGTGCGTCGCCGCACCGATCCGTGCGCCGACCTCGTAGCCGGCCAGCAGGGCCAGTGCGAGGCCCTGGCCGGACACGGGACCGCGCGTTGACGCCGCGTGGGCCAGGGCGGCCGGGAAGGCATGGGCGGCCGGGTGCCCACGTGCGTACTTGTTGCCCTCGTCGAGTTCCAGCGCGCAGCAGGCCGTCCCGTTCAGCCAGGCCGCCACGTCGACGGTGGTCGTCCGACGCGCCCCCAGGACGGGGGCCGGCCCGGCGGGTGGGTCGGTGGCGTCGACCAGCGCCCGGCCCTCCGGTGTCGTCGCGCCGGCGATCGTGACCACCACGTGGTCGAGGGTGACCAGCTCGAGGCGGTCCCAGACCGGGCCTGGCACGTCCTCCCCGTGCAGTCGGGCCACGAACTCGCCCAGCTCGGCCAGGGCCCGCGTCACGTCGTCACCCATCGGTTCGTCACCCATCAGGTGATCCGTCGTCGTGGTCGGCGCGGCGCGCCAGGACGCGACTGATCTCCTCGGCGGACCGCTGGACCACGGGGGCGTGGCGACGCAGCACCGCCGTGGTGAAGCGGCTGATGGGTCCGCAGACGCTGATGGCGCCCACGACGTCGTCGTGCCCGTCGAAGACCGGGGCGGCGATGCTGCCCGCCCCGTGCTGGCGTTCACCGCGGGACACGGCCACTCCCCGGCGGGCGATCGCGACCAACTCGTCCTCCAGGACCCCCCGATCGGTGATGGTCTGGTCAGTCATGGCCGCCAACTCCCCCGCCAGCACCTGTTCCCGCAGGTCCCGACTCACGAACGCGAGGATGGCCTTGCTCGACGACCCGGCGTACAGCGGGTAGGGCCGGCCGATCTCGACCATCATCTTGATCTCCCGCTGGCTGACGACCTGTTCGAGGTAGACACGGGCCGCGCCGACCAGGCCGGACACCGTCGTCGTCTCGCCGGTCGCGACCTGCATCTGGCGCAGGACTGGCAGGGCAGCCGTCCGCACCTCCTGGTCACGCAACGCCCGCGAGCCCAGCAGGACGGCGGCAGGACCAACGTCGTAGGTCCGGGCAACGGCGTCGAAGGCCAACAGGCGTCGGTCGGCCAACGACTGGAGGATGCGGTGCACCACGGCCTTGCTCAGCGCGAGTTGGCGCGCCAGTTCCGTGACGCCGACCGGGGTCGAGCGTTCGCCGATGGCGAGCAGGACGTCGGCCACACGGGCCGCGGCGACGGTCCCACCGGCAGGAGCTTCCTCGCCACCGACCAGTGTTCCGCTCACAGAAACCTCCCACCGCGGTCATTGAGCGTCGAAGTTGCGGCAAATGACGTTCTGATCGTGTCTGGATGGGAACAATAACAGCGAATTGCTTGCGGTACCAGCGCTTCCCCTGCCATACTCGAACCAAGGACCAGGCTCGACGTACCGCTTGTCGGAACGTGGTGTGGCCGGTCACGGCGACAACAAAGGCAGATGCATGCGACGGACACGGTTCCTGGCCGTGGGGGCAGCCCTTTTGCTGGTGGCCTCCTGTGGGGGCGACGGCACGGATGGCGAGTCGGAGACAGCGACTGATGCCGCCTCCGAGACGGGTGCGACGACCGAGTCGGGCAGCGCCGCAGCGACCGAGTCCGGCAGCGCCACAGCGACCGAGACCGGTGGCGACGCCACCGCAGCCGGTTGCACCGAACTCAACATCGGGTCGGTCCATCCCCTGACCGGTGGGCTCGCACTGGATGGGACCCAGATGGACGACGCCGCGAAGATGGCGGCCGAGGACCTGTCGGTGGACGGCCTGTCGATCACCATCTCGTCGGCCGACTCCCAGGGCGAACCCGAGATCGGCCAGACCGAGGCGCAGCGACTGATCCAGGACGGCGCCAACGCCCTGGTGGGCACCTACCAGTCCGCGGTGACCACGAACCTCGCCACACTGGCTCAGCGCGAGCAGGTGCCGCTGGTGATCGACGTCGCGGTCGACGACGCCATCACGTCGCCCGACAACGACTTCGTGTTCCGGATCCAGCCCAACGCCACGGCGATGGGCACCTTCGGCGCGCAGTACCTGGCGGCACTGGGCGAGGCGTCCGGGGAACCCGTCGAGACCGTGGTCTACATGCACGACGAGACGTCGTTCGGGACCAGCGTGCTGGCCGCCTTCAAGGCCGAGGCCAGCAACGTCGGGATCGAGATTCTCGAGGAGATCGCCTACAACCCCTTCGAGGTCCAGGACGTCACCACCGAGATGCAACGGGTCGCGGCGCAGGAACCTGACGTGCTGGTCGTCACCGGGTACTACAACGACGGCGTGCTGGTGGCCGAGACCGCCAACTCCGTGCAGCCCAACGTGAGGGCGATCGTCGGGGTCGCCCAGGGTGCCTACGACCTGCCGCAATTCCCGACCGACGCGCCCGACGCCTCGACCGGCATCTTCGACTCCAACTACCACTTCGACGCCACCAAGGAGCGGGTGCAGGACATCCGGTCCCGGTTCGAGGAAGCCAACGGTGACGCGATGCGCACCGCCGCGGTCCTGGCCTACCAGGCCGTGGAGGTCATCGCGACCGCAGCCGGCCAGGCCGCCTCGTGCGATGGCGCCGACCTCGCCGCTGCGATCCAGGACGTCGAGGTCGCCGAACCGTTGCTGACCTTCCCGGGTCCGATCACCTTCGACGACAGCGGGGAGAACGAGAACGCCCAGCCCGTGCTGATGCAGGTGCAGGAGGGCGAGGTCGTCCAGGTCTACCCCGAGGAGTTCGCCGAGGCCGAACTGACCTTCCCCGCCGTGCCATGGCAGGAGTGATCCGGCCTCGCCGTCCCCCGGCAGCCGCGAGCCCGATGAGGCGTCCCGCATCCGGCGCGGTGTGGTGGTGCGCTCGAACCGTGCCTCGATGAGTCGCACCGAGGCGACCCAGACGCTGCGGACCCGCCTCGACATCCCGAGGTGGTCCTGGGGTGTCGTGGTCGCGGTGCTGGTCGTCGTGTGGCGCTGGGCCGAGGTCTCGGAACTTGCCGCCAGTGGTCCCGGCCGCACGATCGCCCTGCAGGCCTTGCTGACCGGGCTCCTGATCGGGGGCGTCTACGGGCTGGTCGCGATGGGCCTGTCGCTGATCTTCGGCGTCCTCGAGATCATCAACTTCGCCCACGGCGCCTTCCTGACCCTGGCGATGTACGTGACCTGGCTGATCGCGACCACCACCGGGATCGACCCGTACCTGACCTTGCTGATCACACCCGTGATCATGTTCGTGGTCGGTGCGGCCGTGCAACGCGTGGTGATCAGCCCGGCGATGGGACAGCCGCTGGAGAACCAACTGCTGTTGACCTTCGCGCTCGCGATCCTGATCGAGAATGCGTTGCTGCTGGTGTTCGCCGCGAACCCACGTTCCGTCCGGATCCCGTGGGCGAGTGCCGCCATCGGCCCGCTGGACTTCCCGTTGCGGCTTGGTGGAGCCATCATCGAGCTGCCGCGCATCCTGGCCTTCCTCGGCGGCCTGGTGATCGCCGGCGGGCTGTTCGCGTTCCTGAACCGCACCCGAACCGGCACGGCCATCCGGGCGGTGGGGTTGAACCCGACCGGGGCCGCCCTGGTCGGCGTCCCGGTCGGCCGCATCCAGGTGATGACCTTCGGCATCGGGACCGCCGTGGCCGCGGCCGCCGGCGTGCTGGTCCTGCCGTTCCTGACCCTCGAACCCACGACCGGGGCGCAGTTCAACATACTGTCGTTCGTGATCGTGGTGCTGGGTGGGCTGGGCAACGTCGGCGGGGCGCTGGTGGGTGGACTGCTGATCGGGCTCACGCAGGAACTGGGCGGCCTGTTGTTCCCGGGCCAGAGCAAGCTGCTACCCGTGTTCATCATCTTCATCGCGACCCTGTTCCTCAAGCCCGAGGGCCTGTTCGGTGGTGGTGCCGAATGAGGGCCCGCCTGGCCGAGGCCCAGTCCCAACTGCTGGTCCTGGCGGCGATGGCGGCGATCCTCGCCACCGTGCCGCTGTGGTTGCACGGATCGGGGCGCACGGTCGCGATCCGCGTGCTGATCTCGGCCGGCGTGGGTGTCGGCTGGAACGTGATGGGTGGGTTCGCCGGGCAGTTCAGCTTTGGCCATGCCGCCTACTTCGGCATCGGCGCCTACACGGGTGCCTACCTGCTGGTCAGCCACGGGATCTCGCCGTGGATCGGCATGGTGGTCGGGGCCGTCCTGGCGGCTGGCTTCGGCGCGCTGACCGGGTGGCTGTCGTTCCGCTACCGCCTGCGCGGGGCCTACTTCGCCCTGGCGACCTTCGCGTTCGCCGAGATGCTCCGCCTGGTCGTCCAGGCCCAGGGCTGGCTCAATGCCACCCAGGGCCTCCAGGTCCCGGTGCGGCCCGAGTCGTCATGGTGGATGATGCAGTTCTCCACGACGTCGCCGAACTACTACTTCATCGGACTGGCGCTGGTGGTGGTCCTGGTCGCCATCACGATCCTGCTGGTCACGAGTCGGCGGGGGATGTTCATCGTCGCGGTACGCGAGGACGAGGAGGGTGCAGCCGCCGCCGGGGTCGACGGCACGGCCAACAAGGTTGCTGCCGTGGCCCTGAGCGGGGCAATGACGGCGGTGATGGGCACCTTCTTCGTCCAGGTGTTCTTCTTCATCGACCCCGAACTGGCCTTCGGGCCGGCCGAGTCCGTCGCGATCCTGCTGCCGGCGGTCATCGGCGGGACCGGAACCATCTGGGGGCCTGTCGTCGGGGCGCTCATCCTGATCCCGCTGGGGGAGTGGACCGCGGGGATCGTCCGGGACCCTCCGGCCTTCCTCGACGCAGTCGCGGGCCGTTCGGGTCTGGACCTGGTCCTGTTCGCGATCCTGCTCATCCTGATCCTGTTGTTCCTGCCCAAGGGTGTGTACGGCTCGTTGGCACATCGGTGGCGACGATGAGCGACCTGTTGGCCGTCACCGGGGTCACCAAGACCTTCTCGGGGCTGCGGGCCGTGGATGACGTCAGCTTCACCGTCGAGGCCGGCGAGATCGTCGGGCTGATCGGGCCCAACGGGGCGGGCAAGACCACCCTCTTCAATGTGATCGGGGGTCGGCTGCCCTGCGACACCGGCTCCGTGGTGTTCGACGACGACGACATCACCGGCTGGCCGCCGCACCGGATTGCCCGGCGGGGGATCGGCCGGACCTTCCAACTCATGCGTCCCTTCGGCTCGATGACGGTGCTCGACAACGTGACGGTGCCGGCCGCGACCGGCGTGACGTCGATCGTCGAGGCGCGCGAGCAGGCGCGCTCGGTCGTGGACCGGGTCGGGTTGAGCGACCAGGTCGACGATCTGGCCGAGGCGCTGCCCACCGCGGCCCGCAAGCGTCTCGAACTCGCGCGCGCCCTGGCCCTGCATCCCCGGTTGCTGCTGCTCGACGAGGTCCTGTCCGGGCTGACCCCGGCCGAGCGTGAGCCGCTGTTGACGTTGCTGCTGGACATCCGGGGCGAGGGCGTCAGCCTGTTGCTGGTCGAGCACGTGATGGCCGCCGTGATGCGGCTGTCGGACCGGATCCTGGTCCTCCACCACGGACAGTTGCTGGCCTCGGGGACGCCCTCGGAGGTCACCAGTGATCCCCAGGTCATCGAGGCCTACCTGGGCGAGGAGGACCTCCTTGCTGGTTCTTGACACGGTCGACGCCGGTTACGACGGGTTGCAGGTGCTGCACCAGGTGAGCCTGGAGGTCGGCACTGGCGAGGTCGTGGCCCTGATCGGCGCGAATGGGGCCGGCAAGACCACCACCCTGCGCACGATCGCCGGCCTGCTCGCACCCACCAGTGGCTCGGTGCTGGTGGACGACGAACCCGTCGGCGGGCTCCCGGGCCACGAGTTGGTCCGGCGTGGGGTCGTCATGGTGGCCGAGAACCGGGAACTGTTCGGCGGCCTGAGCGTGCGGGAGAACCTGTTCATGGGTGCGTTCACCCGGCCGGCGGACGATCGCCGGGACGCGTTGGCCGAGGTCCACGACCTGTTCCCGCTGCTCGCGGAACGAGCCGACCAACGCGCGGACACGATGAGCGGCGGCCAACAGCAGATGCTGGCCATCGGTCGGGCCCTGATGGCCCGACCGCGCCTGTTGTTGCTCGACGAACCGTCGATGGGCCTGGCCCCCAAGCTCGTGGCGGACGTCTTCGCCACCATCGACCACATCCGCGAGCTCGGGATCACCGTGCTGCTGGTCGAGCAGAACGCCCAACGAACGCTGGAACTGGCGGACCGTGGCTACGTCATCGAGTCCGGTGAGGTGAACGTGTCGGGAACCGGCGCGGAGCTTCTGGACAGCGACGAGGTGCGTCGGGCCTACCTCGGTATGTGATCCGCGTCACCGCCGTGGGGTCGCACCGGGGCGAGTTCGTCGGCGTCGGTGGTTCAGTCGCTGGTCCGCAGCGGGGCCATCACCGCACCGACGTCGTCGAGGCCGGCCAGGTCGAACACGGCCTCCTCGACCTGTGCGAGGACGTCGTCGTCGAGTCCACGGCTGGCGTTGTCGCGGAACTTCGTGGCGAGTTCGGCGTCGGTGAGGGGTCGTTGGGGGCCACCGCGGTTGGCCAGCACCTCCTCGACCACCTGCTCGCCCGAGGCCAGCGTGGCCGTCAGCACGGCGGGGAACTCGTCGGGAAAGATCGCCGCGCAGCGGTCGTCGCCGACGACGTCGACCCGGGCCATGAGATCGTGGCGGACGGGATCCCGGGCCAGGTCGTCGGTGAAGTCGTCCAGCCCCAACCCCAACCCGGTGCCACCGAGCAGCGCGGCGGCCACCGTGTAGGGACCGCTGAACTGGGCCTGGTAGCCGGTCTCGGGGGCGCGCTTGACCTCGATCGGTTGCCCGATCGTGCGCACCGTCGGCGGGGCGACCGCGAGGCGGAGCCGTTGGATCCGGTCGGCGGTGATCCCCCGCTCGCGCAGCCGGATGGCCGCATCGATCCCGGTGTGGGTGAAGTGGTTCGCCGGGTAGGGCTTGAAGTGGATGCCGGGCACGGCCCAGTCCTCGCCGAGGCCGTCGGTCAGCTCGTCGGCGTGGAAGTGCCCGTCGAGGAAGCCGGCGAAGAACCCGAACCGGCCCTCCAGCACGGTCGGCGGGCCGGTGATGCCGCGTCCGGCGAGCTGGGCGGCTGTGACCGCGGACTGCGCCGCGAAGCCGCAGTGGAGCCGCTTGACGGTGCCGCCGGTGCGGTTGGCCTCGAGCAGTCCAGAGGCCATGGAGACGGCGATGCCCATCGCGTGACCGATCCGGTCGGCGTCGTGTCCCAGCAGGACCGCCGCAGCCGCCGCCCCGCCGACGGCACCGCAGATCGAGGTGGCGTGCTGGCCACGTTCGAAGAACAGCGAGTTCCCGGCGTCCTGGTCGTAGCCGGCCATGCCGAGCCGGACGGTGACCTCCAGGCCGATCGCGACCGCGACCTGCAGCGCCGCGCCGTCCGCGCCGGAGAGCTCGGCAGCGGCCAGGGCGGCCGGGACCACCGAGGCACTGGGGTGCAGGATCGACGGCAGGTGGGTGTCGTCGTAATCCAGCGAATGGGCCATGACTCCGTTGGCGAAGGCAGCCTGCTGGGCCGGCACGGCCCGGTCGAGCCCGACGGCGCTGGCCTGGCCGGTGCCGCCCTGGTCGTCCACGAACCCGAGCACAGCCCGGCTGGAGTCCAGTGGCGTCGCCGCGACACAGATGCCGAGGATGTCCAGCACCCGTTGGCGCACGCTGGCGGCGACCTCGTCGGGGACCCCCTTCGCGGTCGCGGTCGCGGCGAAGTCGGCCAACTGGTGGACCAGGGGTGGGTCACCCATCGGTGACCACCGCCAGTGGACGGACGGGTGAGCCGGTTGCACCCACGAACTTCAACGGCAGCATGACGAGCAGGAACTTGTGCACCTGCGCCGTGGCCAGTTCCTCGAGGTCCATGGTCTCGATGATGTGGATGCCATGCTCGACCAGCAGGATCCGGTGGGCGGGCAGGACCGCGTGCCCCGCCCCCGGGGCGGTCCGTTCGAAGGCGATCGTCTCGCCCCCGACGGCCCGCGGGTCGTGCTCGGCCAACCATCGTGCGCCGTCGGCGGCCACCCCGGGCGTGCCGGACTCGCGCCCCACGAAGGGGTCGCCGTCGTCGAAGTGGCGTCCCCACCCGGTTCGCACCAACAGCACGTCCCCCGGTCTCGGCTCTGTTCCCTGCCGCGTGACGGCCCGCGACAGTTCGTCGGGGGTCACCTCGTGGCCGCCGGCCAGGACCTCGACCCCGACCGCGGCGGGGATGTCGAGCAGCAGGCCGCGGCCCAGGAACGGGTCCACCGTGTGGATGCCCAGGTCGTCGAAGCGTCCCCCCACCTGGGCCGCACTCGCGTCGGCGCCGCCGTGCAACCGTCCGTCGTGGGAGACATGGCTGAGCGCGTCGACGTGGGTGCCGACGTGCGTCCCGGTGATGACGACGTCGTTGGCGGCGGACCCGCCGTCTGGCCGCACCAGGTCGCCGTGGCGTCGCGGAAGTGAGTGCCAGTACGCCGGGTGGTTGGGGGACTGCGGCATGCCGATGAACAACGGACGGCCGAGGTCGTAGGTCGTGACGCCCGCGGCCACGAGGTCCAACAGGGTGGTGGGTGAGCCCGGCTCGCTCACGAGTCGCCACCATGCGCGGTCGGCCGGCGCAAGTACTGGCCGGTCGGTTCGCCGACCACCTCACCGTCCGACACGATCTGCACGCCGCGCAGGAACACCTGCTCGACCCGACCTGACAGCTCCATCCCCTCGAACGGGGTGTACTCCTGGGTCGACTCGGAGTCCGCCGCGGCCACGGTGAAGGTCGCGTCTGGGTCGAACAGCACGAGGTCGGCGTCGGCGCCGACCTCGATCCGTCCCTTGCCGTTGAGCCCGAACCGCGCCGCGGGGTTGGCGCACAGGAGGTCGGCCATGCGACCCAGGCCGAGGCCTCGTCGTCGACCCTCGGTGTGCACGCCCGCCAGCAGGTACTCGGTCCCGCCGAACCCGGACTTCGCCAGGAACACGTCGTCGCGGTCGTCGCCGAACTTCATCTCGTCCCGGCAACAGGCGTGGTCGCTGACGATCCAGTCGACCTCGCCGGCCAGCACCGAGTCCCACAGGGCCTCGACGTCGTCACGACTTCGGATTGGCGGGTTGACCTTGGCACCCACGCCGGTCTGGGTGTAGTCCCGGGTGAGGTGCCCGACGGTGACCTCGCGACGAAAGTCGACCTCGGGGAAGGCGGTCGCCATGCGGCGGGCGGCGTCCATGGCCTTGGCCGACGACAGGTGCAACAGGTTGATGGTCGGCAGGTCGGTCTCGTGGGCCAGGTACGAGGCGATGCTGATGGCCAGCCCTTCCGAGTGCGGTGGGCGGGACGCCGAGTAGGCCTCCAGGCCGGACAGCTCGCCTCGATCCTGGACCAGGTCGGTGTAGGCCTGCATGATCTCGGCGGCCTCGCAGTGCAGGGACAGCGAGATCTGGTCGGCGAGGTCGGGAAACTGCTCGCGGGCGGCCTGCACGCCCCGCATCACGAACTCGAAGTGGGCGCTGTCGTAGGACTCGTCGTCGGGGATCATCAGGAACTCGTTCTGGGACGACGACTTGCCGTGCAGGCCGTAGCCCCCGTAGAACATGAAGATCTTGAACGACGCGACCCCGAAGTCCGTGATCAGCGACGGGATCTCGTCGATGTGTTCGCGCATCATCGGGGCCACATGGAAGGCGTGGTCCACGTGGGCGCGGCCTGCCGAGCGCTCCAGCACCTCGGGCATGAACCCGGCGTAGGGGCCACTGCGGTTGAGGTAGTACTGGCCGGTCCGGATGTAGGTGATCCCCGTGGTGACCCCGCCCTGGGCGCAGGCGCGGCTCTCGCTGGCGGTGTCCTCTTCCAGGGGGTTGTAGATGCCCCAGTGCTGGTGGGCGTCGACCAGACCGGGGAACGCGACCAGTGCGCCGCCGTCGATCACCTTCGTCGAGCCGGATGCCTCGGCAGCCAGTCCGGAGGCGATCGCGGTGAAGCTCCCGCCGCGGATCGCGATGTCGAGGTCCTCCGGCGTGTCATGGCCCGGTCGCACGACGCGGACGTTGGTGATCACCAGGTCGGGGTCGGACCCGCTCGCGGGGTTGGGGTGGGAGGCGTCGGACATCTTCGGGCTCCTTGGTCGGACGGGGCGGTGGGGCGCCGATGCGTGGTCAGGCAATGACGTGGTCGGCACGGAGGGCGTCAACGGTCTCCTGGTCCATGCCCAGGTCGTCGACGAGCAGGCGATCGGTGTCGGCGCCCAGTGGCCGGCCGGTGAAACGGATCGAACCGGGGGTCTCGGACATGCGCCACATGACGTTGTGCTGCGCCATGTCCCCGAGGTCGTCGTCGACGACTCGGGTGACCATCTCGGCGGCCTGGACGTGGGGGTCGGCGACGATGTCGGCGGCGTCGTAGACCGGCCCGATCGCGGCACCGGCCCGGGTGAACTCGTCGATGACCTGCTCCCGGGTGCGCTGGGAGATCCAGTCGCCGACCATCCGATCCAGCAGGTCGGCGTGCTCGGCGCGTTGGCGCCCGCTGGCGAACCAGTCCTCCTCCAGGACCTCGGGGTGGCCGACCAGGCGCAGCACGCGCTCAGCGATCGACTGGGCACTGGTCGACACCGCCACCCACCGGTCGTCGGACGTCCTGTAGGTGTTGCGCGGAGCGTTGTTGGTCGACCGGTTGCCGTGGCGCTGTTCGACGATCCCGAGCTGGTCGTAGGCAATCGGGCCGGGCCCGACCGCGGCCATGATCGGCTCGAGGATGCTCATGTCGACGACCTGGCCTTGGCCACCACGGGCATCACGGTGATACAGCGCCATCATCGTCGCCGACGACGCGGCAATGGCACAGATCGAGTCGGCCAGTCCGAATGCGGGCAGGGTCGGTGGGGCGTCGGCCTGCCCAGTCAGGTGGGCGAAGCCGCTCATTGCCTCGGCCAGCGTGCCGAAGCCGGGTCGATCGCTGTAGGGGCCGACCTGGCCGAATCCGGAGATCCGCACCAACACCAGTCCTCGGTTGGCCGCGTGGAGGACGTCGGGGCCGAGGCCCCATCGTTCCAGGGTCCCCGGGCGGAAGTTCTCGACCAGCACGTCGGCGTCGGTGGCGAGTTGTAGCAGGATCTCCGCGCCACGCCGGTCGCCGATGTTGAGCCCGATGGTTTGCTTGTTGCGGGAGATCTCCTTCCACCACAGCGGCACGCCGTCCTTGGCGGCCCCGTGGCCCCGCATCCCATCACCCTTCTGGGGATGTTCGACCTTGATGACGTCGGCGCCGAAGTCGCCCAGCATCTGGCAACACAACGGACCGGCCAGGATCGTCGACACGTCCAGCACCCGCAGCCCGACGAGGGGACCGCGGGCAGCGTCGGCGGTGGTGCTGGTGGGGACCATCGACCTCCCGATCGGTCGCAGATTGGGATTCCGACGCTAGCGCCAGCCGTCGATTCTCGGCTTCTCGCTGCCCCGGCGGTTCCTGTAAGAGGAACGAGCGTGTGCGGGCCTCAAGGACCGTTCTTGCCGGCTGGCGGCCACCCAGCAGTCCTGGACCAGCCGTGACGTGACGGGGGTACACGGCTCGTTGTTCCTACAGGAGGAACAACGAGCCGTGGGCGGTGGTGTCGCCGTCCGGGCGTTTACGGCGCGACCGGGACGAAGTTGTTGGCGTCGTCGATCGATCCGGAACCGCCGTAGCGGGCGACGGTCGGATAGGGGTAGACCGGTCGGGTTCGGTCAGGCACGACCCCACCTGTCGCAATGATCCTCTCGGGGGCGTCACCCCGCTCGACCCAGTCCTCCATCAGGGTCAGGGTGTCGAACTGGTTGGGTCCGGGCCCGCCGGAGCAGTGGCCCAGGCCGGGGAACATGAACAGCCGGGCCCAGTCCTGCGTGGCGGTCAGCCCGCCCGAGTTGGCGGTCAGGTCTTCGTACCAGGCAACGGTGCCATAGGGAGTGATCAGCGGGTCGGCCCAGCCGTGGTAGACCAGCAGCTTCCCGCCATTGGCCTCGAAGCCGGACAGGTCGTTGCTGGTGGCGTTGTACAAGTGGGCGCGGGGCTTCAAGCGGTTGACGTCGGTGTCGAAGTCGAAGTCGAACAGCGAGTAGTCGGGGCCGGGGTCGCGAGGGAACGCGAGGTAGCGCAGGTACTCCTGGGCGAAGTTGCCGCCGCCCGAGAGCCCGTCGCCGAAGCCAACGCTGAAGCCCGGCCACAGTGGTTCGGAGCCCTGTGGGAGCCCGCCCGGGTACAGGGCCTGGCCGTCGCTGTTGCGTGGGCTGTCCCAGATCTTGGCCAGCGCGTCGACGGCAGCCGGGTCGAGGCAGGGATCGGTGGCGGGGCAGGCCAGGTCGGCGGGGTCGATGTTGCAGTTGCGGGGGTCGTCGATGACGCCGTCTGCGAGTCCGTCGAGGTCGTCACACGATGCGTAGACGGCTTGGCCGACCACCGCCGAGTCGGCGACGGTGAAGATCCGGGCGCCTGAGTCGTCGAACTGGGCCTGCTCGATCCAGCTCTGGGACACCCCGGCGAGGTAGGCCTGGAAGTTCGCCGGGTCACCGGAGATGATCCCGTCGAAGTCGTTGGGGAACTTCTGGGCCGACATCAGTGCCTCACGGCCGCCACCCGAACAGCCCGCGAAGTACGAGTACTCGGGGCCCTCGCCGTAGTGCCGTCGGATCTGTGCCTTTGCGTGGTTGGCCACTCGGTGGACCGCACCGAACGCCCAGGCGACCTCGGCTCGGATGTCGTTGTACCCCCACGACCCGTCCCCCGATCCGGCGGTGTGGCCACCGTCGGTCGCGGCGATGGCGTAGCCGCGGGCGAGCGCGGCGTTGCAGGCGTCGGCGTTGACGTTGCCGCAGAACCCGCCACACCCAGTCATGTAGAACTTGCCGTTCCAGATCGTGGTCGGCAGGCGGATCTCGAAACCGATGCGCTTGGACAGGGCGCCTGCAACCTTGCAGTACTCGGGGAGGGTGGGCGATTCCTCGATGACCTCGACCTCGTCGTTCGCCCCGGACCGCGCCAGCCGCTCACAGGTGGCGACCACGTCGTCGGTCGGCGGGCCAGCCGATGCCGCCGATCCGAGGCCGACCACGGACAGGACCAGGAGGCCAGTGACGGCGATGCTGAGGATGGGGTTCGGCATGGCAAGCCTCGCGTTGTGTGGGGGGTTGCGAGGCCCGCGAGCGGGGCCCTGGGGCTTCGTGATCACCAGTCCCGTTCCGGCTGGCGAAACTCGGTTGAGCCAGAATTCCGGGACGAGACGGCGCATCTTCGCCGTATTGTCACCACGGTTGTGCGTGGCGTCAATGGACTGATGCATCCTGTACCGCTTGACGGAACCATGGTTCGTGACGGCCTGACGGCGGGCCGCCGTCAGGCCGTCCCCCGTGAGTCGTCGGCCGGGGGAGGACCTACAGCCAGGGCGTGCGCGGCCGCTCGACGCGGTCGCCGTCGACGGACAGGTCGACCTTCTCGTTGAAGAAGCACACCAGGTCGACCAGCTTCGGCTGTTCCGCGACCGGGTCGGGGTAGCTCCACGCGATGTCGCGCCCGGCATCGCCCCCGTCGACCAGGGACCAGTACCTCGCCGTGCCCTTGTAGGGGCAGGCGGACGTGGTGTCGCTGGCCCCCAGCAGCTCCAGTTCGACGTCCTCCGGGGGCAGGTAGTAACGCGTCGGGAGGTCGGTCTCGAAGACCAGCCTGGGTCGGGAACTGCGCGCGAGCCGGACGCCGTCCACCGTCACCTCCACGGTGCGGCTCGACTGGATCACGTCGACCCGTTTGCGCGGGTCCCGGGCATGCACGAACACCTGCTCGGCCTCCTCGTACCACGCGTTCATCGCGTCCCAGCGGAACGTGACGTGGCCCGCGAGGTCGGCGGTCGGTCCGAACGGGTCCACCAGGGCCCAGGCAGCGTGCTCGGTGGTCGTCCCGTCGACGGTGGCGTGCCACCAGCGCCGGCCGTCGCGGTCGTGGGCCTCGTCCAGCACCTCGGTGGCGACGTCGTCGAGCGGGAAGAAGTACCCCGGGAGCAGCGGGTGGTCCGACCCCGGCAGGATCGGAGGCCCGAACGCGACGTGCAGCATCGCGCGTCGGGAGTCGGCCACGGTCATCCCGCCCAGTTCGGCGCGCACCCACCGGGGGCTGGGCTCCACCCGTGGAGGCGGCGGCGTGAAGGGCGGCGGCCCGTCGTCGTTGATGTTCATCGACATGGGTCCGGCCCTTCCGCTCACCCGTGGGCACCTGCGCCACGCGGCAGTTCGACCCTAGTTGCGGAATCGCCGCCGGGGTTCCCGGCGGAATCCTCGTCGGCTTCGTCGGGGTCGGGCTTGCGAGCGCGGCTGGGGGCGACGCGTGGGGCCTCGTCGGGCTGCTTGGGATAGACCGGCGGCCACGGCGCGTCCGGGACCCCGGCGGCGAGGTCGGCCCGGTAGCGCTCCACCAGCGGCGTGATCGACTGGGGGTCGTCGTCCATGCCGGCCCACGGGTCACCCTGTTCGACGAGCCGGTCGGGCACGGTCGCGACCGTCAGCACCTCGGGGTCGATGTCGGCCAACTCGTCCCACGCGAACGGCGTGGACACCTGCGCGCCCACCCGCGGACGCGCGCACCACGCCCCGAACACGTTCTTGTGCGGGGCGTTCTGGTTGTAGTCGACGAACACCCGCGTGCCCCGTTCCTCCTTCCACCACTGGCCGGTGATGAGGTCGGGGCGGCGGCGCTCCATCTCCCGGGCCACGGCGACCGCGGCACGGCGGACGTCGTAGGAGTCCCAGCCCGGTTCGACCCGCACGTACAGGTGCAGCCCCTTGCTGCCGGTGGTCTTGGGGTAGGCGGTGATGCCCTCCTCGGCCAGGAAGTCGCGAACCTCGCCGGCGGTCTCGCGCACCATGTCGAAGGTGACGCCGGTCGTCGGGTCGAGGTCGATCCGCAACTCGTCGGCGTCCTGCGGGTCCGACGCCCGGAACGGCCACACGTGCAGGCCGAGGACCCCCATGTTGACCGCCCACAGCACGTGGGCGATGTCGGCGATCACCAGCGCGCGGGATTCGGTGCCGTTGACCGTCGACACGGTCGTCGTGGTCAGCCAGTCCGGCGCCGAGTCGGGGATGCGCTTCTGGTAGAAGCTCTTGCCGCGCACCCCGTTGGGGTAGCGCTCCAGCAGGACCGGGCGGTCGCGCGTCGCCCGCAACAGCGGTTCGGTGACGGTGAGGTAGAACCGCGCGAGGTCGAGCTTGGTCTCGCCGCGCGTCGGGAACATGACCTTGCCGGGGCTGGTGATCCGCACGGTCCGCGGACCGGCCTCCAGGTCCACCGGGTCGCCGTGTTCGTTCGTCTTCGCCATGCCAAGGAACGCTAGCCGGGTGACCCGAGGGCGACCTCGGATCTGACCGTCGCTCGCGACGTGCACCTCCGAGACCCCTGAGGTTGCGATCGGTTGTGCATGTTCCATGTTGTTCTGTACCATTCCATTGCCCGAATGTGGCGAGCTGCATGGACGGAGGGTGACTGATGGTTGACCGGGCAGGTGGCGGTGGCGGGGTGGTCGCGACGTCGCCGCGGTCCATGAGGCGGCTGGCGGAGAGCCTGCGCGCGTTGGGTGACGGCCTGCCGGAGCCGGCCCGACTGCGGCTCCCCGACTGCCGGGGACATGCAGCGGTGCGTGACGCGCTCGACGACGGGGACACCGCGATCGACGCCATGCTCGCGGAACTGGCCGACGCCGCCCGCGAGACGTCGCGCTGGGTGGACGCCGGGGCCGACACCTTCGAACTGCTCGACCTCACCTTCGCTCGGAGTCGGGGATCATGACGGACTGGACGCCGGTCGGCGCCTCCCACGAGCTGCAGGACGATCCCGCGGACGTGCGGGTGGCGGCGGCCCGCTGTGCACGCCTGGCCGCCGACCTGGGCACGGTCCGGTCGCGGCTCGACGCGCTCGACCGCTGCGACGACTGGTACGGGCGGGCGATCGCCACCTACGCCGCGGCGCACGCGGACGTCGACCACGGGCTGGGCCGGCTGGTCGACGCCGTGCAGGCCCTGCGCCGGGCACTGGTCGCCTGGGCCGGCGAACTCGACGACCTCCGGGCACGGGCGTTCGAGGCCCAGCGGCGTGGACAGGACGCGGTCGAGGACCTCGTCGTGGCGAGCGCGGGCATGCACGGCATCGAGCGCCACCGGACGACCCGCGAACTGCTGGGCGACGACGCACCGTGGATCGGCCCCGACTGGCACCTGCTGTCCCTCGCTGCCGAGGAGGACCTGGTGCGTGCGCGCGCGGACTTCGCGCAGGTGGTGGACGACCATGCCGTCGCCGGCAACACGGCCGCGCGACGGATCGGGGCGACGTGGGACCCGCGGCTGGGCGCCGGCACCGACCTGCCCGCCTGGATCGTGGCCGGCCTGGCTGGCCGGGTGTCGGTCCCCGTCGCCACCCCGTCACTGTCGGCGGCCACGCTCCCACCGGCCGAGCTCGTGGCCCGGGCGATCGCCGAGGACGACTCGGTCCGGCTGCTCGACCTGCTGGGACGTCTGCGGGCCAAAGACGCGAACCCGGCCTGGGCCCAGCAGTTCGTCGAGGCGCTCGGACCCGCCGGGCTGGTCTCGGTGGTCGACCGCCTGGTCGAGGCGGACGACGCCGACGCGCTTCGAGTGGTGGCGGACGCGCTCGCGGTGCTCGGTCCCGACCAGGTCGCGCGGATCGTCGATCAGGTCGCGCTGGAGTCCCACGGGATGACCGACTGGCTGCTGGTGGCCGCGATGCGGTCGGTCCCGCCGTCCGAGGCACTGGTCGAGCGCGCCCTGCGCATCGGGTACGTGGCGTGGCACCCCGACCAGGCCGACATGTTGCGCCGACTGGTCGGGGATGATCCCGAGGGGTCGGTCGCCGATGCCATCCAGGGCCACGTCGTCGAGTCACTGGTCGCACGCCCCGGCGGCCACGACCTGGTGCAGCGGTTGGTCGCGGACCCGGTGACGCGGCGCGGCGTGAACGACGGCGGCGCCCGTGCCCTGCGCGCCCACGTCGTCGACCATCCCGACGTGCTGGTCCTGCGAACCGACCGGACCGACGACAGCCCCGAGCTGGTGGCGGACCTCGAGCTGCTGGCCCGCGGTGCCTCTGACCACGAGTTTTCGACGATGCTGTCGGTCGTGGCGGCCGCCGCCTTCGCGCCGGCCATGCGTCGCCGGGACGCTGCCGGTCGACTCGACCTGGACCCGACGGGCGAGTTGGCGGCCGCGGCCCGCCGCGTGGCCGAACTGCGGTCGGCGGCTGACGAGGTCGGCCACGGCGACTCGTGGAACGCCGGCCGGGTCGCGTTCGCGATCGCCTGGGCAGCCGTGGAGTTGGTCCCGTACGGCTCGCGGATCCGTGACACCCTCGACGGTGCCGACCTGTTGTTCGACGCGTACGCCCGGGACGACACCGTCGACCGGCTGGCGGCCCGGGATCGCGAGGTGACCGACACCTACGTCGTGCTGCTGAGCGCCGCGAGCGCGGCCGACCCGCACCTTCGTACGACACTCGACCGCGAGTTCGCCGGCCTCGACCCCGACCGGGCGGAGGGTCGCCGCGCCCTGGGCGACTTCCAGGAACGCGCGGCCGACGAGTCGCATCCCCTGCACGAACTCCATCGGGAACTGGTGACGACGAGCGAGGCGATCGTGGACCGGGTCCGGCTCGAGCGGTTGGCCGACTCCTCGTGGCCGGGGTCGCGAACCGGATCGTCTGGCCACCGCGCCACCACCATCCCGTGGGGTGGGCGAGTCCGGTCGTGACCGGGGGCTGACCGACCGGTCGGTCCGGGACCCCGGTCACCCCCGATGTGGACCGCCGTCGCTGTCGCAGCCAGGGTTGGCATGCCATGCTGGCACCACCAAGCAGGGTCAGGGTCAGGGTCACTGGTCGGTGCGGAACCGGCTGGGCATCCGGGTCGGGATCCCGCCAGCCTCAACAGGGGTATGACCATGGCCACCACCCAGCGGCACGCAACACCACTGGCCGGCGGCCGAGCGGGGGTCGATCGGCGTACGGGGAGACGTCCGATCGACCCCACGAACGTCCGCCTCGTCGGACTCGCGGTCTACCTCGGCATCATCGTGCTGATGGTGGCGCTCGCCGGACCGGCGTCCGCAAGCGACAGCACTCGCACGACGGCGAGCGTGCTGTCGGCCGTGCCGTCGATCCTGTTCCTGCTCGTCGTCGGTGGCGGCCTGTTCGTCCGCGCGATCCGCCGCCGCGGCCACCTCACCGAGCGTGAACACACCGCCGGCGGCCGCACCCACCTCGGCCACTGATCCCGGCGACACATCGGTCGCCATCCACCGGGGTGTGCGCCCCGAGGGCGTCGTGCTCGCCGCTGTCGTCCTCGATCGGGCAGTCGACCTCGAGCGTGCCCACCGGCAGGTCGATCTCGAAGGTGATGGTCGTCCCCGGTTCGATCGACTCCGACCGCCACTCCTGGCGATCACCACCGCTGCCGGGGGTCCGCACGCGGAAGGCGTGGGTGTGCGTCCCGGCATTGCGGATCCGGAACAGCGTCGGGCCGGGCGGGACCTCGTCGACACTCATGACGATCGTCCACTCGCCCAGCGCCACGTCGACCGCCGGTTCCTCTGGTGTCGCCGATGCCGTCGGGGTCGTGGCGGCGGGGGAGGGTGCGGCGGTGGGGGTCGGCGACGGGGACGGCGAGGTCGCGGCCGCCTCCGAGGCTGCCGCGGCCTCCCCGTCGTTGCCCGCGCCCAGCGCTGCCTCCAACTTGTCCTCCCACGCCAGGGTCGCCCCGGAGTGGCCGGCGAGGGCCACGGCGATGGTCGTGCCCAGGCCGACCACCACCATCACGATCCCGGGCAGGCGCGATCCGGCCAGCCGCGAGTCGGGCCGAAAGCGATCGAGCGCGGCCAGTGCGGTCGTGCCCACGGCCAGCACGCTCGCACCCAACCGCGCCAGTTCGCCGTTCTCCTCGTGGCCCTCGGCGGCCTCACCGCGTTGGAGCTTCTCGGCCAGGTGCTCGCCGGCCTCGGTCGCCAGGATCGCCGTGATCGCGGCACCGATCGCCAGCGTGGCCAGGATCGGCCCCAGCACCCGGCGCGACGACGGCCACGCGACGTACAGGACCAGTCCCGTCGCGACGAGTGGCACGAGCACCACCGGGGCGTGCACCAGCAACGGATGCAGGGGAAGGCCGTCGAACGTCCACACGGACGGGCTCCAAGGGATCGGGGGGCGTGTCGCAGCCAACGCTACGGCCCGGACCGCCGCTGGGTTCATCGGTGCCGGGAACCAGCCATCCTCCGCCCGCCCGACCGGGTCAGCGACCGCGGACGATCGCGAAGCCGCCCGGCTCGATGCGCACGGTGACCGTGTCGCCGGGAGCCGTCCTCGACCACGTCTCGTTGCCGAGCGCGTCGTAGGCGGTCGCGTCCACGCCATCGGCGCCGTCCAGTGTCATGGCCTGGCGGCGTGGCCGCTGGTCGAAGCTGCGCAGCACGGCCTGGCCGGCACCGTCGCTGCCCAGCACCAGCCATTCCAGCGCCGGCTGGACCAGCACAGCATCGAGGCGTGCGGTCTGGCGGGCCCGCACCGCGCGGACGTCCACGGTCGTCGATCCGGCGTCGACCCGGCGCGACAGCACGCCCTCGATGTCGAAGTAGCCGTCGGTCGGGGTGGTCCCGGCCGCGCCGGCGCCACCCTGGTCGACCACGCCGGACATCGACCCG
>JAGXFT010000008.1 GCA_024637135.1 Nitriliruptorales bacterium
CCGGGACGAGTCAGCCCGTCAGGTCGACCTCGGCGCCGCGGCTGCGGGCCAGGGCGACGGCAAGGGCCAGGTCCACCTTCGTCCCGGTCAGGTCGGCGTCGTCGAAGACCGCGCGGTCGATGCGGGCGCCGCGCAGGTCGGCCCCGGACAGGTCGGCGTGGCGCAGGTTCGCGCCCTCGAGGTCGGCGCCGGTCAGGTCGGCGCCGATCAGCACGGCCCCGTCCAGGTCGGCGGCGGCGAGGCGCACGCCCGTCAGCGACCGCCCGCGGAAGTCGCACTGGCGCAGGTTGGTCCACGACCAGTCGCCGCCCTCCACCTCGATGGCCAGCAACCTCGCCCCGCTGAGGTCGCTGCCGGTCAGTTTGCACCCCACGAAGCGCACGGTCGCCAGGTTCGTCCCGGCGAAGGTGCAGTTCGTGAACGCGCTGCCGTCGTGGACCGACCCGGTCAGGTCGGTGTTGGCGAACGTGCACGCGCTGAACAACGACTGGCGGGTGTCCAGTCCGGGCAGGTCGCCGCCGCGGACGGTGCAGTCGGTGAAGGTCCACCCGACCAGCACGCCGTCGGTGCAGCGCTCGAACAGGTCCTCGTCGAACAGGTCCTGGCCCACACCTGGCGGTCAGCCGAGGCGTCGGGACCGGGTGGCGGAGGTGCGACGACGGGTCGGCCTCAGCGGCGCGACAGCAGGCGCAGCACGTAGAAGAAGATCATGGCGATCGACCCGAACAGGGACGCCGCGGCCCCGACCTCGCGATTGGCGGGGAGGTGGTGGTAGATCTTCTGGGTGTCGTAGAGCACGGCGCCGCCGGCCAGCGCGATCATCGCGACCGAGAACCACGCGCCGAGGTTCAGTACCCCGAACACGCCCAAGGCGATCAGTCCGAGCGCGGCGAACCCACCCCACATCAGCAGCGACCGCATGAACGAGAAGTCCACGGCGGTCGTGATGGCGATGCCCGACAGCGCGACGAAGCCCAGCAGGGTGATCCCGGCGGCCAGGGTGATCGTGCCGTCCGGTGCACTGGTGGCCGCGATGGCCAGCATCGGGGTGAAGATCAGCGAGTAGGCGGCGACCAGGCCGAACAGGCCCGCGTACTGGACACCGCGGGACTGGGAGGCGGTGGCACGCTGGGCCATCCACGACGCGACCATGAAGCCACCCAGGATGAGCAGCCAGTTCGTCTGCTGGACCAGGCCCAGGAACGACTCGGCGATGCCGCTGGAGAACAGGAACCACTCGAGGCCCACGAAGGCCGCGATGGCCATCAGGAGGTGGGCGTAGACCCGGACCATGAAGGCCCGTTGGGCGGTCGCGCCCATCTGTGCGGCAGGGATCGCCGGGGCCGGCGGTGGCGAGAGCGACATGGGTGGCAACCTCGTGGTCAACAGTGCCGTGATGGTATCTCGCGCAACCACCTGCATCGCATCGTGGGCCATGTTCCTGACCGAGCGGTCGGGACCACCTGGTCCGGCGGTCCCGGGGAACTCCCGAGCGGTCCGTGGAAGACCCGGTGCCGCTACCATGGCGCACCGCCTCGTCCCGGCCGGGAACACCTCCTGCTCCGGCGACGTTGCCCCTCGGCACCGCGCTTGTCCAGCCGGTGCCCCAAGACGGCGCTGTTTCGGGCGTCGCACCCACGACCACGAGGACAACTCATCATGCGCCAAGGCATCCATCCCGAGTACAAGACCATGACGGTGAACTGTTCCTGCGGGAACAGCTTCGAGACCGGCGGCACCGTCGACAAGGTCAGCGTCGAACTGTGCAACGACTGCCACCCGTTCTACACGGGCAAGCAGCGCATGGTGGACGCCGGCGGCCGCGTCGACCGCTTCAAGCGTCGTCTCCAGAAGTCGCAGGACGCCAGCTGACCGCACCGACGCACGACGTCGCCACGCGACGTCTGGCACCCTCGAGGCGCCGGCCCACCGCACCGGGTGGCCGGCGCCGTCGCACGTCCGGGGACGCCCGGCGACCAGCCCGGTGAGGAGGTGGTGACGGATGGAAGACGCCTTCGCCGACCGCCTGGACGCCGCCCGGGAACGGCTGGCCGACGTCGAGGCTCGCCTTGCCGACGGCGCCACCGACCCGCATGAGTTCGCCGACCTCGGACGTGAGCATGCCGACCTCACCCGGGTCGTCACCGTCGCCGACCGGCTGGCCGAGGCCCAGGCCACCCACGACGACGCCACCGACCTGGCCCGCGACGCCGACGGGGCGGATCGGGCCACCTGGCAGGCCGAGGTCGACCGTGCCGCTGGGACCATCGCCGCGGCCGAGGCGGAACTCGCCGACCTGCTGACACCCGGTGACCCCAACGACGGCCGTGACGTCATCATCGAGGTCCGCGCGGCCGCCGGTGGCGACGAAGCGGGCCTGTTCGCGGCCGAACTGCGTGACATGTACACCCGCTTCGCGTCCCGGCACGGCTGGACCACCGCGATCGTGACCCAGAACGACCAGGGCATCGGCGGGGTCCGTGACACCACCCTGGAGGTCGTCGGTCGCGACGCGTGGGCCCACCTCAAGCACGAGTCCGGCGTCCACCGGGTCCAGCGCATCCCGGTGACCGAGTCGGGCGGGCGAATCCATACCTCGACCGCGTCGGTGGCGGTGCTGCCGGCGGCCGAGGAGGTCGACGTCCAGATCGACCCCAACGACCTCCGCATCGACGTGTTCCGGTCGTCGGGTCCGGGTGGCCAGAGCGTCAACACGACCGACTCGGCCGTGCGCGTCACCCACCTGCCGACCGGGCTGGTGGTGTCGTGCCAGGACCAGAAGTCCCAGCACCAGAACCGTGACAAGGCGTTGCGGATCCTGCGCTCGCGGCTGCTGGCCGCCGAACAGGACCGGGCCGCGTCCGAGCGCGCGGGGGAGCGGCGCGACCAGATCGGCACCGGTGACCGGTCCGAGAAGATCCGCACCTACAACTTCCCCCAGTCGCGGGTCACCGACCACCGCATCAACCTGACCGTGCACAACCTCGCCGACGTCCTGGGTGGTGACCTGGACCAGGTCGTCGACGCCCTCCGCGAGGTCGAACGCCACCAGCAACTGGACCAGTCATGACCACCTCCCCGGACCTGGGCGGACCTGGTGGTGAGGTGGACCGTGCGATGGCCCCCACGGGGCGGCCCGGGTCGCACGGACGGGCCGTCGTTGAGGCCGCGGATCCGGGTTCGACGATCGTGGTGGACCGGGTCGAGTCGAACGTGTCGGCCGTGGCGGTCCGTGTCGGGACGGTGCCGCGAGGACGCGTGGTGGAGCCCAGCGGCGGCCGGGCGTGACGTCGGTGACCAGCGCGATGGTCGACGAGGTGCGGGCACGGTTGGCGTCGGCGGGGATCACGGTGGCGCAGGAGGCGCGGTGGTTGGTCGAGGCTGCGGTGGTGGGCGGCGAGGTCGACCGGGCACGACTGGACGCGATGGTGACGAGACGGGTGGGGGGCGAGCCGTTGCAGGTGGTGGTCGGGCACACGGCGTTCCGCCACGTGGCCGTGGCGTGCCGATCGGGCGTGTTCGTGCCGCGACCGGAGACCGAGGTGGTGGCCGGCGTCGCGATCGAGGCGGCGCTGGCGTGGCCCGCGGCCGACCGGCGGGTGGTCGACCTGTGCACGGGCACGGGTGCGATCGCGCTGGCCGTCGCCAGCGAGGTACCGGGGGCCGACGTCGTCGCGGTCGAGCGTGATCCGGCGGCACGCGACCTGGCCGCGACCAACGTCGCCCGCCTGGCGAGCCGGGTGGTGACGGAGCCGTGGCGGGTCGGCGACCACCTCGCGCCGCACGCCCGGGTCGACGTCGTGGCCGGCGACCTGTTCGAGCCGCTGGCGGACGACTGGCGTGGGAGGGTCGCGGTCGTTGTGGCCAACCCCCCGTACCTGCCCGCCGACGACCGCGGCACCTGGGCCTCGGAGGTGGCCGACCACGACCCGGATGCGGCACTGGTCGGGGGCGCGGACGGCCACGAGGTCGTGGACGCGATCCTGGCCGGGGCGATGACGTGGCTGGCACCCGGTGGCACCGTCGTGGTGGAGATCGACGAACGCCGTGGCGACGACGCCGTGGCCGCGGCTGGCACGGCGGGCCTGCGAGACGTCACACTGGTCGGTGACCTGGCTGGTCGCGATCGCGCCGTGCGTGCTCGCGCGCCGGGCACGGCCACGACCCCGACAAGGAACCTCGATGACTGACGAGACCAGTGCGATCGTCGACGCCACCACCGACCGCGACGACGCGGTGGGCGTCGCGGCCGAGGCACTTCGCGATGGCAGGCTGGTGGTGGTGCCGACCGACACCGTCTACGGGGTCACCGCCGACGCCTTCAACCCGGTGGCCACGGCTGCCGTCTTCGCCGCCAAGCACCGCCAGCGGCGGTTCCCGCTGCCCGTGTTGATTCGCAGCCCCAAGCAGTTGATGGGACTGGTCACCGAGGTGCCGGAGATGGCCGAGCTCCTGATGGCGGCGTACTGGCCGGGGCCGCTCACGCTGGTCGTGCAGGCCGACCCCAACCTGGCGTGGGACCTGGGCACGAACGAGGGCACGGTCGCGGTCCGGATGCCGATGGACGAGATCACCCTGGACCTGATCCGGGCGGTCGGTCCATTGGCGATGACCTCGGCCAACCTGTCGGGCAACCCGGCCGCGACGACCGTCGAGATGGCGCAGTCGCAACTGGGCGACGACGTCGCGGTCTACGTCGACGGTGGCCGCCGGGTCGAGACCGCACCGTCGACCATCGTCGACCTGACCCGCGCCGAGCCCGCGATCCTGCGGTCCGGTCCCTTCGACGACGACGAGGTGTTGGCGGTCGCCCGAGGCGAGGTCGAACCCCACCAGGCCAGCACCCCCAGCCCACGCCACAAGCCCGTCAGCCCCGGTGGCCCGGCCGAGGTCATGCCGGACGCGGCCACCGAGCCCGGCCCGGGAGACGAGCGCGGTGACGAGCAGGCCGGCGAGGCTGGCGACGACGTGTCGGCAGGGACCGCGGCGGCCGCGGCCTCCACTGCCGTCGCCATCGACCATCGCGCCGCGGCGTCGAGCAGTTCGTCCGGTTCGCGCCGAGCCACCCGTCGCCGCGGATCCGTCTCCACGCCCCCCGCGGCCGTCCCCGGCCCGACGTCGCCGGATGCCTCCGAGGATTCCTCCGACGAGCCCATGGGCCAGGACGAGGACGCCACGTCGGACGCCCCTCGGGAGCCGTCGCCGGCCACCACGCCCACGCGCCGGCGCACCACCCACCACGTCGCCCGCGACCACCGCGCCGGCTAGCGCGCGCCCGCCGTGTGCTCGAGCCTGCGTCGAGTCCTTGGGTCGGGCGCGCCCGGACCGCCGATCCTGATGTGAGTACCGCTTCCTGATGTGGGTTCCGTCGACC
>JAGXFT010000073.1 GCA_024637135.1 Nitriliruptorales bacterium
ACCGACCGGGTGCCGCGACGCCCTCCAGCAGGTCCAGGACTGGGCGGCGGCCCGCGGCTACCAGATCGAGCGCCCCTACCGGGCCTACGACGAGGCGGTGGTGGCGGTGGCGGCGGGTGACTTCCCGGTCGCGCCGTCCGCGGTCGAGGCGGGCCTGGCGGCCGCGCTGGACTCCGGTAACCGGGACGCCGAGGGATGGCTGGCCCATCCTGCGGGGCTGGTCGCGCTCTGGCGTGGTGACGGCGACGAGGCCTGCGCACACGCCGACCGCTTAGCGTCCGGGCCGGGCATGCCGGGCGGCCGGCTCGGTCGGGCGCGGGCGCTTCACGTGCGTGGGCTGGTGGCGTTGGTTCGTGACGAGCCGTTCGCCGCGGTGCACCCGCTGCTGGCCGCCGTCGACCTGGTGGGCGACGACGGGCTCGCCCACCCCGGCGCCGAGCCGGTCCTGCACGACCTCGTGATCGCGCTCGTGGCTGCGGGCCGCACGGACGAGGCCGAGGTGCATCGAGCCCGGCTCGCCGAGCAGGCTGGCCGGCTGGGCCTGCCGCGCACCGATGCGTTGGCCAGCTGGGCCGACGGCGTCGTCGCCGTGGCCCGTGGCGACGTCGACGGCGGGTTGTCGGCGCTGTCGGCCGCGGCCACACTGCTGGAGGACCTGGGACTGCGTCCGGAGGCCGCCCGCTGCCGGCTGGACGAGGGGCGGGCGGCGCGCCGGGTGGGACTGCGTGCCCGCGCGGCGCGGTCGCTGGCGACTGCTCGGGCCAGTTTCGCCGACATGGGCGCCCACGGCTGGGCGACCCTGGCGGCAACCGACCTCGAGCGGGTCGCCCCCGGCACGACCGCCGGAGAACTGACCTCGACGGAGGTCCGGGTGGCCGCCCTGGTGGCGGGCGGCGCGACCAATCGCGAGGTGGCCGGGAGCGCCTTCATGGCGGTGAGCACGGTCGAGGCCCACCTCACCCGGATCTACCGCAAGCTCGGGATCCGGTCCCGGACCGACCTCGTCCGGCTGGTGGCGGACGACCGCCTCGACCTGTCCGGCGCCGTCGGGGCGGACGGCGCCGAGGCTGGTCACGAACAGGCCGAGGGTGGGGTGTAGGGGATTCCCGCTGTCGCCGGGGGCACCCCCGACGGCACGGTGTCCACACCAACCCGGTGACCGTCACCGGTGGGCGGCCAGGAGTCGCCCGGACATCCTCCGAGGAGGACCATCATGGCATCGTGCACGAACGCAGAGCTCCGCGTGGCCATCGACGTCGCGAACGCGAACGTCGAGGGTGACGCGACCATCACCTTCACCGAGTTCGACCGCAACACCAACATCGGCTGGAACGTGTTCCTCAAGCTGGTGGGGGCGGACAACCCGCCACTGGATCCGGACGACGAACTGGCATCGCCGCCCGCGCGGCGATTCTTCGTCCGGGCCGACGGTCGCCAGACCGCCGAGCTCGAGTGGCGTCCCGACACCATCCCGCTCACCGACCTGGACGAGGACACGGGTGACCTGAGCTACGAGCTGAAGTTGGTCGTCGACCTCGTGCCCTTCAACCCGGTCGCATCCACCACCGAGAGCAGCGTCGTCCTGCTGCAACCCGTCGGCGCCTGAACCGCCGGACCCTGCCCGAGCGCCCTAGCGCGAGGGCGTCCGTCCGTCGGCCGCGTTGGCGTTTGCTCGCCCAGGGGCTCGCAAACGTCCAGCCCTCTTCCTTACCCGCAGGCGTTTTCTTGAACGAGGCCGCAGAACGAGCGCAGCGAGTTCTGCAACCTGCCCGAGCGCCCTAGCGCGAGGGCAGGCGACGCCTCCCCATGAAGCCGTGGTCGACCCGGTGGTACCAGTCGATGGCGGCTTCGTTCTCGAGCCAGCACAGGAACACGTCCTGACCGTCGAGCTCGCTGGGGAAGTCCAACAGCAGCGGCGCATAGCCCTGCACGTCCAGCCCCCAGGCGCGGAACCCGTCCAGCAGGTCGCTCATGTTGGCCTCCAGCGCCTTGATGTCGGGGATGGCGACGTCGGCACCGGAGTTGTGGGCACGGGTGGCGCCCACCAGGTCGGCACGCACGGCGACCAGCCGGTTCGTCCGCTCGTGGATGTCGGGCAGCAGGGCGGCGGCCTGGTCCCGGGTGAAGGTCCGCGGCACGGGCGGGTCCTGTGGTGGGGGAGCGACAGGCCCCCCACCCTAGTTCTTCAGCCGTCTCCCGGTCGAGGGCCCCTGGACCCACCCGGGTCGGCGCGGTCGTCCAGGCCGGCGGCGCGGCGGTCGAGGTGGTCGCGCTCGGCCGGATTGGTGACCAGGTCGCGGGCGCGCGTGAACGCCTCCCGCGCCGCCTCGACCCGGCCGAGGTCGGCCTCGGCCTCCGCCACGGCCACGTGCAGGTACGGGTAGTCGGCCAGGGACGGGTCGTCGCGCAGGGGCGCCAGCGCCGCCAGCCCCGCCCGGGGACCGTGGCCCTGGCCGTGGGCGACGGCCGCGTTCAGCCTGGCCACGGACGAGCCCGTGCGCGCGACCAGGTCGGCGTACAACGCCTCGATCTGGCGCCAGTCGGTGTCGTCGAAGGTCGGGGCGTCGGCATGGCAGGCCGCGATCGCGGCCTGCACCTGGTACGGCCCCGGGGTCCGACGTCGCAGGGCGGCCTCCAGCAGGTCCCGGCCGCGATCGAGCAGGTCGTGGTCCCAGGTCGTGCGGTCCTGGTCGGCCAGGCGCACCAGCCGGCCGTCGGCGTCCACTCGTGCCGCGGCCCGGGCATGGGTCAGCAGCGTCAGTGCGAGCAGGCCCCCGACCTCGGCCTCGTCGGGCATGAGGTCGTGCAGCAGGGCGGCCAGGCGGATGCCCTCGATCGCCAGGTCGACCCGTTGCAGGTCGAGGCCCGCCGTCGCGACGTAGCCCTCGTTGAACACCAGGTAGATCACGGCCAACACGGTCGCGAGCCGATCGGGGAGGTCGTGGTCGGCCGGCACGCGGAACGGGATCCCCGCGTCGCGGACCTTGCGCTTGGCCCGCACCAGCCGTTGGGCCATCGTGGTCGACCGCACCATGAACGCGCGAGCGATCTCGTCGGTGTCCAGGTCCGCGACGTAGCGCAGGGTCAAGGCGACCTGGGCCGGGGTTGCCAGCGCCGGATGGCAGCACGCGAAGACGAGCCGGAGTTGGTCGTCTGCGGTGGGCTCGTCCAGCATGCCGTCACCTCGATCCTCCACCACGTCCTGCCACGCCCCGGACACGGCGTCGGTGGGGTCTGCAGCCACGGACCGCTCACGTCGACCACGTCGCGACGATGCCCGGACCAGGTCGATCGCCCGTCGGCGGGCCACCGTGTGCAGCCACGCCGTGGGTCGATCGGGGAGGCCGTCACGTGGCCAGGCCATGGCCGCCTGGGCCATGGCCTCGGCCAGCGCGTCCTCGGCCAGGTCGAAGTCGCCGCCACACCGCCGGACCAACGACGCGACCAGCCGGAGCCGATCCCGGGCGAGCACGTCCCCCAGGACGAACTCCATGGGTGCCCCACCGTCGAGCGGATGGTTCACCCCCGCGGCCCGGCGCGGTTGGATGCCGTTGGATGGTTGCTGGCCCGACACGTCATCCGGACAACTCCGGGATCTCCATCACCGGGCGGACCTCGTTGGCGCCGTAGGTCGACGACGGGCACTTCGCGGCCCAGGCCAGCGCGTCGTCGAGGTTCTCGACGTCGATGAGGTAGAAGCCACCCAGGACCTCCTTGGTCTCGGCGAAGGGCCCGTCGGTGAGCAGCGTCTCGTCGTTGCGGACGCGCACGGTGGTCGCGGTCGTCGAGGGCTGCAGGGCCTCGCCGGCGACGTAGACGCCGGCCTCGTGCAGTTCGGCGTCGTAGGCGTACCACCGCTCCATCTCCGCGGCCTGGGCCTCCTCGCTCGGTGGTGTGTCTGGCTCCTCGCCGGCGATCAGGATCATGTACTTCATCGTGGTTCCTCTCGTCCCCGTGCTCGGGACAGTGTCGCAGGCTCCCGCGTCGTGCGGGAGGAGTCGGCTCGTGCCGCCTCACCCCATGGTCGACGCCCGACGAGCATCGTCGACCGTGGTCGTCGGGGGCGAGCGCTGGTCGCGCACGCGGGGGCGCGGCCACGTCCGGGTGCCGGTCCGGATCTCGGGGGCGGCCCTCGTCGACACGACGTAGGGTTGGTGGTCGGAGAGGAGTTCCCCCATGGCAGACGCGTCCGAGTCCATCATCACCGACGGCATCCCGGTGCAGTACCCGGACGTCGACGAGCAGGAGACGGCCGAGTGGTTGGAGTCGTTCGACGCGGTCACCGACGCCGGCGGCCAGGCCCGTTCGCGCTACCTGCTGCTGCGGCTGCTGGAACGCGCCCGCCAGCGCAACATCGGGGTGCCCGCGCTGACCACGACCGACCACATCAACACCATTGCGCCCGAGCGGGAGCCCGACTTCCCCGGTGACGACCACATCGAGCGTCGCATCCGGGCCTACATCAGGTGGAACGCCGCCGTGATGGTCCACCGGGCCAACATCGTCCATGGCGTGGGCGGCCACATCGGCACCTATGCGTCGGCGGCGTCGCTCTACGAGGTCGGGTTCAACCACTTCTTCCGTGGCAAGGACCACCCGGGCGGGGGCGACCAGATCTACATCCAGGGCCACGCGTCCCCGGGCATCTATGCCCGGGCCTTCCTGGAAGGGCGGCTGACCACCGACCAGCTCGACGGCTTCCGGCGAGAGGTCGAGCCGGGCGGGCTGGCCAGCTATCCCCACCCACGGCTGATGCCCGAGTTCTGGGAGTTCCCGACGGTGTCGATGGGCTTCGCGGCCATCAACTCGATCTACCAGGCCCGCTTCAACCGCTACCTCCACAACCGCGGCCTCAAGGACACCTCCGAGCAGCACGTGTGGGCGTTCCTGGGGGACGGCGAGACCGCCGAACCCGAGTCCCTGGGTGCGTTGAGCGTCGCCGGGCGCGAGGGCCTGGACAACCTCACCTTCGTCGTGAACTGCAACCTCCAGCAGCTCGACGGGCCGGTCCGCGGCAACGGCAAGATCATGACCGAACTGGAAGGCGTGTTCCGCGGGGCGGGCTGGAACGTCATCAAGGTCGTGTGGGGCAGCCCGTGGGACGACCTGCTGGCCAAGGACGTCGACGGGTTGCTGGTCAACCGGATGAACGAGGTCCCCGACGGCCAGTTCCAGACCTACACCGTCAAGCCCGGCTCCTTCATCCGTGAGGACTTCTTCGGTGCCGATCCGAAACTCCTCGCGATGGTCGAGCACCTCTCCGACGAGGAGATCGAGAAGTTGCCACGGGGTGGCCACGACTACGCCAAGGTCTACGCGGCGTTCAAGGCCGCCACCGAGTTCCACGGTGCCCCGACGGTCATCCTCGCCCAGACCATCAAGGGCTGGACGCTCGGGCCCGACTTCGAGGCGCGCAACGCCGTCCACCAGATGAAGAAGCTCAACCAGGACGCGCTCAAGACCTTCCGCGACCGCCTGTACCTCGACATCTCCGACGAGGAGATCGAGGCCGACCTCCCGCCCTACATCACCTTCGACGACGATGCTGAGGAACAGCAGTACCTCATGGCCCGGCGCGAGGAGCTGGGTGGCCCGGTCCCCGACCGGCGCGTCGACTACACCATGCCCGAACTCCCGGCCGACGAGGTCTACGACTCCCTGAAGGAGGGGTCGGGCAACCAGGAGGTCGCCACCACGATGGCGCTGGTCCGGTTGTTCAAGGACCTGTTCCGGCACAAGGGCGACAAGGACGGCCCGGGCGGCATCGGCAAGCGGCTGGTCCCGATCATCCCGGACGAGGCCCGGACCTTCGGCATGGACGCGATGTTCCCGACGCTGAAGTTGTACAGCCCGACGGAGCAGGCCTACGAGTCGGTCGACTCCGACCTGCTGCTGTCCTACAAGCAGTCGCCCAAGGGCCAGATCCTGCACGAAGGCATCACCGAGGCCGGCGCGATGGCGTCGTTCCATGCGGTCGGGTCCAGCTACGCCACCCACGGCGAGCCGATGATCCCGCTGTACATGTTCTACTCGATGTTCGGCTTCCAGCGCACCGGCGACCAGATCTGGTCGGCGGCGGACCAGCGCGCCCGTGGCTTCCTGATCGGCGCGACGGCCGGCGGGACGACCCTGAACGGCGAGGGCCTGCAGCACCAGGACCGCCACTCGCTGCTGCTCGCCCAGCCCAACCCGGCCATCGAGGCCTACGACGCCTCGTTCGCCTACGAACTGGCCGTGCTGATGCAGAACGGCATCGAGCGGATGTTCTCCGACGTGACGGTGGAGGGCGGCGAGGACGTCATCTTCTACCTCACCGTCTACAACGAACCGCGACTGCAGCCGGCGATGCCCGAGGGCCTGGACCCGGCCGACGTGGTGCGCGGGATCTACCGCTACCGGGAGGGCGAGGTCGGCCAGCACGAGGCCCACATCCTGTCGTCCGGGACGATCATGTACGAGGCCCTGCGGGCCCAGGAACTCCTGTCCGAGGACTTCGACGTGCGCGCCGACGTGTGGTCGACGCCGGGCTGGAACAGGCTGCTGCGCGACGGCACCGAGTGCGAGGCCTGGAACCGGATGAACCCGGACGCCGACGAGCCGCTCGTCCCCGAGATCAGGACCGCGCTGGACGGCACCACGGGTCCCTACGTGGCCGTGTCGGACTGGCTGAAGGCCACGCCGGTGCAGATCGCGGACTGGATCCCGGGACGGTTCGCCGTGCTGGGCACGGACGGCTTCGGTCGGTCCGACACACGCGAGATGCTGCGGCGTTTCCACCGCATCGACGCCGAGTCGATCACGATCACCGTGCTGGCCGAACTGGCGGCGGAGGGCACGGTCGAGTGGTCGGTCGTCAAGGACGCCATCACCAAGTACGGGCTGGACGAGATGCAGTCGTGGCCGTTCATCGGCAACCGGCGCACCGGCGACGTCACCTTCTAGGACGACGTCGAGCAGGCACCGACGGGACGTTGGTCCCTGCCGGGCCGGATCGGTCCCGCGGTAGCATGGCCAGCGTCGACCAGCCCGTGGATGCCGCCATGAAGATCGCCATCGCCGGGATGGGCTACGTCGGCCTTGGCAACGCCATCGCCCTCGCCCACCACCACGAGGTGGTGCTGCTCGACATCGATGCCGAGCGGGTCGAGTTTCTCCGGACGGGCCGCAGCCCGATCGTTGACAAGGACGTCGAGGAGCACCTCGCCGCCGGCAACCTCCGGCTGTCCGCGACCCTCGATCCGCACGAGGCCCACCGGGGCGCCGACGTCGTCATCGTGGCCACGCCGACCAACTACGACCCGGACACCAACGAGTTCGACACGTCCTCGGTCGAGTCCGTGATCGCTGACGTGGTCGCGATCCAGCCGGACGCCACGATCGTGGTCAAGTCCACGATCCCCGTGGGCTTCACCGAGGGCATCCGCCGGACGTACCCCGACGCCGCGATCATGTTCTCGCCGGAGTTCCTGCGGGAAGGGTTGGCGCTGCACGACACCCTGCACCCGTCCCGGATCGTGGTGGGTGACACCTCCCCGCGGGGCAAGGAGTTCGCGAACCTCCTGGCGGAGGCGGCCGAGGACGATGACGTCACCGTGATGCTGACTGGTTCCACCGAGGCCGAGGCGATCAAGCTGTTCGCCAACACCTACCTGGCCCTGCGGGTGGCGTACTTCAACGAGCTGGACACGTATGCCTCGACCCACGGGCTCGACACGCGCGAGATCATCGAGGGCGTCAGCCTCGACCCGCGGATCGGTGACCACTACAACAACCCGTCCTTCGGGTACGGCGGGTACTGCCTGCCCAAGGACACCCGGCAACTGCTGGCCAACTACTCCGACGTGCCCCAGAACCTGATCAAGGCCGTCGTCGCGGCCAACGCCACCCGCAAGGACTTCGTTGCGGCCGACATCCTCGCACTCGAGCCCCGCGTGGTCGGCATCCACCGCCTCATCATGAAGGCCGAGTCGGACAACTTCCGGTCGTCGTCGATCCAGGGGATCATGCGTCGACTGGCCCTTGCAGACGTCACGGTGATCGTCCACGAGCCCGAACTGGATGCCACCCACTTCCACGGCTGGGAGGTCGTGGACGACCTCGACGAGTTCATCGCACGGTCGGACCTGGTCGTGACCAACCGATGGTCGTCGGACCTGGTCGACGCCGGCGCAGGTGACAAGATCTACACCCGCGACCTGTTCGGCCGCGACTGACCCCGGTGGCTCAGGCGGCGTCGCTGGCCGGCACCGTGGCGCCGTGCTCGAGTTGGGCCACGGTCGGGTAGTCGGTGTAGCCGGTCGCCCCACCCGCGTAGAAGGTGTCGGTGTCCCACGCGTTGAGCTCGGCGCCAGTGCGGAACCGGTCCACCAGGTCGGGGTTGGCCAGGAACCGGCGCCCGTAGGCGACCGCGTCGACCCGTCCGGCCGCGACGGCTGCTGTGCCCCGGTCGAGGTCGTAGTCACCGTTGCCGATCAGCGGGATGTCCGTGGCGGACCGCAACAGGGTCGTGCGGTCGTCGACCCGGTCGTCGGTGCTGCCGTCGCCGCGGAAGCGCTCGACGACGTGGAGCCAGGCCAGGTCGGACGGCAGTTCGGCGGCCAGGTGCGCCAGCATGGGTGCCGGGTCGGGCTCGTCGGCACCGGCGGTGCCGTTGCCCAGCGACAGGCGGATGCCGATGCGACCGTGGTCGACCTCGTCGGCGACCGCGTCGACGACCTCCAGCAGGAGCCGGGCCCGGTTGTCGAGCGAGCCGCCGTAGCGGTCGTCGCGGTCGTTGAGGACCGACGAAAGGAACTGTTCCAGGAGGTAGCCGTTCGCCGCGTGGATCTCGACCGCGTCGAAGCCGGCGTCGAGTGCCCGGCGGGCGGCCGCGCGGTACTCGTCCAGCAGGCGTGGGATCTCGTCGGTCGCCAACGGTCGGGGCGTCGAGGCGTCCTCGAACCCGTCGGGCGTGTAGACCTGTGCGTCGGCGGCCCTGGCGACCGATGACACCGGC
>JAGXFT010000074.1 GCA_024637135.1 Nitriliruptorales bacterium
GATCCTGGAGGGCCAGCAGTTGCTGGTGCTGGTGGAACGTGAGTTCTCGCCCTCGGTCGAGGAGGGCGTGGTCGTCAGCCAGGAACCCGGCGCCGGCGAGGAACTGCCGGTGGGTTCCGAGGTCACGATCGTGGTGTCCCTGGGTCCCGAGGAGGTCGTGACACAGGCCCCCGACCCGGACCCCGAACCGACCACCTCCGACAACCCGTTCCCCGAACCGTCGCCGACGCCGGAACCGGAGCCACCACCACCGCCCAGCCCGACACCGGCGCCGTCGCCCACGCCGCCGCCCAGCCCGACGCCCTCGGTCACGCCCGCCGTCTGATCGGCGGACTCGGCGCGCGCCCCGGGTCAGGGACCCAACGGCTGGCCGAACAGGTCCCGCACGCCGGCGACCAGGGCACCGACCCCGACCCCGGCGGCCACGCCAACGACGACCCGCACGACGACGGCGGGCAGGACCGCGGGCGGCACGACCGGCGCGGTGACGGCGCCGGACTGGGTCGCCGCCCACACCAGCAACGGCACGCCGGCCGCGCCCGCGAGCACCCCGGCGGCCGCGGTCCGTCCACGCATCGCCAGCCCCGCCACCGCCACGATCGCCGCGATCGCGGTCAACACCAGCGGCAGCGGTTCGCCCTGCACCCCGGGTGGCAACCCGACCGTCGCGGCCAACCCCACGACGCCGGTCGCGACCACGCCCACGCCGACCCCGACCACGATGGCCGTCCGGGGTCCGCGCACGACCAGCGCCCCCAGCACCAGCGCCAGCCCCAGCACGGCCGCGAGCAGGGCCTGGACCGGCGAGGCGTCGGGGAGCCATGTCAACCGGCCGGCCACCGCCACCGTCGCGCCGTCGACCACCAGTTCCAGTGGCTCCGGCCAGTCGTAGGCGACCTGGACCTCGTCGAGCGTGGGGTCGACGTCGCCCGGCAGCGTGGTCGGTGACATCCAGTGGATGCGATGGTCGTGCCACGCCCACGTGCCGTCATCGGACACCTGCACCCAGCGCGGTGGCTGGTCGGGACCGGCGTCGGCCGGGACCTCCGAGTCCGCGACCGAGTAGCGGGCCGCGTTCTGCCAGTGGGCCGCGGACCGCAGGTTGACGAACACCGCTCCGTCCGGGTCGAAGCGGAGGTACTGCTCGCCCTCGTCGTAGCCCGGCACCACGACCTCGTGACCGTCGTTGCGCAGTTGCAGGAAGGCGTCACCGCCCAGCACCGTCACGTCCAGGCCGTCGACCGACGGCGTGACGCCCGTGATCGACGACTCGTAGTTGGTGGGTCCGGGCGGGTCCGCGGCGGCGGGTGCGGCCACGGCCACCACCGCGACCAGCGCCGCCGCCACGATGCGTGCGATCCGTCCCGCAGTCGACCGGGACGTCGGGTCGCCGTGCCGTCCGGACCCGATCACGTCGCCGAGTCCTCGTCGCCGTTGCGGCGCGCCCAGGCGACCCCGCCCGCGGCCACCAGGGCCATTGCCGCCACCACCAGCCACCAACCGGCACCGCCCCCGCCATCCCCTTCGGGGTCCGCCGCGGCGAGCGGCGACGGGGTGGCCATCGGGGACGGCGTCGCCGTGGCCATCGCGCTGGGGGTGGGCGACGGGGTCGGCGTCGTGGTGGGCGACCGGGTCGGGGATGGGGGCGGGGTTGCCGAGGGCGTCGGATCGGGCGTGGGGGACGCAGCGACCGATGTGGGGGTGGGCAACGGCTCGGGCTCACCGGCGGCGATGCCGAGCGTCACGACCGGGTCGCCGTCCTCACCCGGTCCGGCGGCCCAGCGATGGAACTCGCCGTTGGCGCACTCCTGGTAGACCGGCACGAGCAGGTCCTCGCCGACGGTGCCCGCCACCTCGACGATCGCCGGGAGCACCAGTTCGCCGTCGACCCCACCGTCGGTCGCCTCCCACACCGCCACCGTGTCGTCCTGCTCCACGGTGGCCGTGAACCCGTCGCGCGGGAGCGGGTCCAGTCGCAGGCCCTCCTGCATCGAAACGGCCACCACCGTGGTGGGGCTGGAGGGGCCACCGTCCACCGGTTCCTGGCCGTCCACCCCACAGCCGTGTGGAACGACCAGGACGACCTCCGCGGGGCCACCGGCCGGGACGTCCCCGGGCCGGAACCCGGGGTGGGCCGACGCGGCCGTGGCGGTGGCTGCGACGACGACGAGTGCCAACAGGCCGGCACGGCTGACCAGGCGCACGATGGGCTCCGATCGCCGGCAGCAGGGCCCGTCATCGTATGCCGCACAGCACGTTCCTCGACCCCGCCCCAGTGCGCGGCCGACCACCATCGCCACGGGGCGGTCGGCTGGACACCAGACCCGACGGGGCGACGCGTCAGCCGGGGTTGACCACGACCTCGACGGTGGCCTGGACCTGGGTGAAGCGGTCGACGCCCACGATGGTCGTCACCTCCCAGGTACCCGGCACGGCCAGGTCCGAGCCGTCGAGGATCCAGTGGCCGGGGCCTGCCGGTCGCGGCGTGCGCTGGAGGGGCCCGATGTCGGCCTCCACCTGTTCGAGGTCCATCGTGACGTCGGTGGCGTCGGCCAGGGGACGGCCGGTGGCGTCCAGCACGTAGACGTGGACTTCGTTGCGGCCGGCGCGGTTGGGGTCAACGACCAGGTTCAGGCTGGCGTCGTCGCCTAGCGCCACCACGGTGTCGAAGGCGCCACTGATGCCGGCTTCCTCGGCGGCTGGGCGCAACCCGACCAGCACGGCGGTCGTCGCCAGCACGACCGCCAGCAGCACCACCTCCACCCGGACGCTGGAACGCAGGTGCGCCAGTGCGACGGCCGGGCTGGTCCCGTCCGGGTCGGTCCCGGCAACCGCCGGGACCAGGCGCCACCGGTTCCAGGCCGCGACCAGCAGGATCACGACGACGATGCCCACCTTCACCACCAGGGTCCAGCCCTGGTCGGTGCCCACCAGCGCTCGCGGTCGGCGCACCAGCGCCCACCCCATCGCCGACCCGGCGACGACCAACGCCAGCATCGACCACCACGCCCATCCCGAGAACCTCGCCACGACAGCCGCCACCGCGTGCGAGTCGTCACCACCCGTGCCGGGATCGACCCCGTCGGCGGCGGGTCGGGCCGACGCGTCGGTGGCCAGGCCCGTCTCGGTGCCGGGTTCGTCGACGACGCGCGCACCGGTCGTGGTGGTGACCGTGGCGAGCCCCGTGTGCTCGCCGGTCGTCGCGACCACGCCGTGACCGCCAGCACCATCGGTCGCTGCGGTGGCCGGCGCCACCACGGGTCCCGGGTCCAGCGCGGGGACGTCGGCCGACGACGGACCGGGCAGCCCCGGGGTGGCGACGCCCTCGTCCAGCCCGCGCAGGACCCGTGCCACGACCACCAGGCCACCGGCCCACACCGCACCGGCTGCCAGGTGCACGGCGTCGCCCACCAGCATGACGACCGGCGGACCGACCGTGCGGGTGTGACCGTCCAGCAGGAACGAGCCCAGCACCAGCAGGCCGGCCCCGATGGCCGTCCATGCGCCACCGCGTGGACCGGATGACCGTGACCCGGCGCCATGTTCGCGGGCGCCCGGGTGGACCACTGCCAGCACCAGCACCAGGCCGGCGATCCGGGTCAGGGCGCTGACCCCGACGGTGCCGGTGACGGTGTCCGCGAGCACCTCGGTGGAACCCAGCGCCGCCACGCCCAGCCCGGACGACGCCATCGCCTGCAGCGGCACCGTGAGCGCGGACGCCACGACACCGACCAGGGCGGCGCGGCGAGTCGTGTCGGTGGCGAGTCGGCGGTGGCGCTCGGTGGCCACGATGCCGGCGGCCGCGGCCAGCGCGCCCAGTGCCACCAGTGCCGCGCCCAAGTCGACGGCCCGCACCACCGTCGCGGTCGCCGTGACCACGCCGTCGCCCCCGGCGAACAGGGCCGCCACCGTGTCGTCGTCGACCTCGGCCGTGTCGCCGACCCGGAACGTCAGCGCACCCCGGATCACGTGCCCGTCGTCGGAGGTGACCCGGTAGGTGGCCACGTACCCGCCGGCCGGCAACGACCCCAGCCCGACCTCGACGGAGTCCGGCGCGGACTGGTCGAGGACGCCGTCGTCGACCCGCGCGCCCGTGTCGTCGTAGACCCGCAGGGCACCGGTCGTCGTCGACACCGGTTCGTTGAAGGTGAACGCCGCGACGTCGGGTGGGTCGGCCAACACCGCCCCGTCGGAGGGGTCCGAGGACGCCAGCGAGGCGTGCGCGTCGGCCGATGCGGCCCCTGCCATCAGCACCATGATGGTCATGCCAAGGACGGCGACGGCCGCGAGCAGTCGTCGGGTGGTCACGTCCCACGGGACACGTGCGCATTCGAGGCGGGACACCGCGGGTCCTTCGTGGACGGGGCGATGGTGGATCGGCCATCGTAACCCTGGACCGGAACGCATCCTGTCCGACGCAGCGATGGCGCGATCGGCTCAGCCGCCACGGCCCGTCGACGCCACCAGTTCCATCATCTGGTGCCTCGGGCCGTCATTCGGATCACCAGCGCAGGAGTGCGCCCATGCCCTGGTAGGCGGCCAGTTCGCGGGCGGCGTCCTCGTCGTCCAGGCGGGTGACGCGGCCACCGGTGGCCAGCACGCGCTCGACGACGCGCTCGACCAGGTGGGGCTCGGGTTCCAACGGGAGGTCGGCCTGGGCCTCGGTCCCGGCGACGGCGGCGTGGAGCGACCCGTCCTCGCCGACGTAGCCCTCGACCTCGACACCACGCACGAACAACAGGTGGTCGATCCGGCCGAGGTTGGCCGCCGGGGCCACCCGGTGGGCGCCCATGACGGCGGCGCCGCCCGACAGCGCGACGTCACGGACGCGTTCGGCAAGGCGGGTCTCGCGGCGGGCGTGACCGGACCGGAGCACCGGCCAGACCTTCTGGGCGACCTGGCCCGGACTGACGTCCTCCCACGCCTCGTCGACCAGGTGGACGTCCACCGCCCCGCCGTCCAGCAGGTCGCGGATCCGGTCGCCGATCCGGTTGGACCCGGAGATCACGATGCGGTCCCAGTCGCGCGACCGCGCATGGTCCCCGACGACCGCGGTCACGTTCTTGAGGAAGCGCTCGCGGTTGGCCTCGACCCGGTCCGCCATCTGGTCCTTGTGGCTGACGCTCTGCTGGCCGCGACCGGCGCTGCCGGCCGGCCCGCCCATGGTGCCGGTGAACGCCTCCGGGCCCATCTCGAAGTCGAGGTCGGACAGGACCCGGACGCCGCCGGCGGACCACTCCAGCACGCGCGCGCCGGACCGGGTCGCCACGACGATCCCGGCAGCGCGCCCCTCGTCCATGGCCGCCACCAGCGGCCGCAGGTACGGCCGGTTGCGCAGCAGCACGCGATCGTCGAACGGCGTCAACACGTCGAAGCGGATGACCTCACCGGACGCCACGCCCACCACCAGTGCACGGCCACCGGACGGGCCCCGCGGGTCCAGCAACGACTCGATGTCGTCGTCGATCGCGGCAACTCGTTCCTCCAGTGCCGCCAGGTCGCTGCCCTCGACGGTGGCCCGGACCTCACGGAACCGGTTCTTCCACTCGATGCGGGCGGCCTGCCCGTCGTCGCCGGCCGGGGCGAACCCGGTCGTGACCGTCAACACCCCCACCTCGTCGGTCATCTCCAGCAGGTGGGCGATGGTGCGGTCGTCCAGTTCCATGGATGGCCTTCGTCGGGGGACACACGGCCACCATAGGCCCCCCGATGGCCACCTGTCCCGGCATCCGCCAACCCCGGCGAGTCGCCACACCGACGACGTTCGGACGCTCGATACGGTGCCTCCATGACGTCCCACGGGATCACCCTGCTGCACGTCGGCGGGGTTCCCGTCCGACTCGACGCCTCGTGGCTGCTGATCGCGGTGGCCGTGGTGTGGAGCCTGGCCACGACCCTGGCCGACCCGGACCGCGCGACCGCCGCCACGATCGCGATCGCGGTCGTGGCCGCCATCGGGTTCTTCGCGTCGATCCTCGCCCACGAGCTGGGCCACGCACTGGCGGCCCGTCGTCGCGACCACCACGTCCACGGCATCACCCTGTTCGTGTTCGGTGGCCTGACGGCGATGGACGACGACGCCCGCACCTGGCGCGACGAGTTCGTGATCGCCGCCATCGGCCCGTGGGTGTCGTTCAACCTCGCCGCGGTGTTCGGGATGGTCACGGGTGCGATGGACTGGTTCGGGCTGGCCCCGACGGCCGCCGAGGTGCTGGGGATGCTGGGGTGGCTCAACCTCGGGCTGGCCGTGTTCAACCTGGTGCCGGGGGCGCCGCTGGACGGTGGCCGGGTGCTGCGCGCGGTGCTGTGGCCGCTGCTGGGGAGCCGCCGACGTGCCAGTCGGGTGGCGGCCGCGTCGGGCGTCGTGGTGGGCCTGGGGCTGTGGGCACTGGCCGGGACCCTCGCCGTCGTCCAGGACGGTGCCCTGGTGTCGGCGCTGTGGCTGACCCTGGTGGCCGCGTTCATCGTCGCCATCGCCAGCGGCCAGTGGCGAGCAGCCAGCGCCACCCGGTGGGCCGCCGATCGCCCCGACGACGTCGACCCGTCCGCCGCCCCGACCCAAAACGGCGACCGGCCCGGAGACCCGGCCGGCGCCACGGGAGGCCATCGGACGGACGAACCGATCGGGCACGCCACGGGCGGCGACGCTGCGACGGTCGACGACGCAGGGACCACCGATCCCGCTGCGTTGCCGTCGGGCGCCGGTCGACTGCCGCCGTTGCCGCCGCGACGACGATGGGTGCGATGGACGTTCCGGGGCATGTCGACGGCACTGGTGCTGGGTGGGCTGGTCGTCCCGATGCCGGTCATCGAGGAGTCGCCAGGTCCGACCTTCGACATCGGCAACACCATCGAGGTCAGCGGCCCGACGACCCCGCTCGACGGGGAACTGGTCGTGCTGACGGTGTTCGTGCGCCAGCCCGGCATCGCCGAGGTCGTGCGCGCACGGTTGAGCGAGAACCGGTCGCTGCGGCCCATCGGCGAGGTGGTGGGGCCCGACGGGAGCACCCGCGACTACTTCACGCGCCAGTCCGACGTGTTCGCGTCGTCGTTCGAACAGGCCGCCGCGGCCGCGCTCGACCTCGCCGGCGAGGAGGTCGACGTCGTGTCGGAGGTGCTGGTCGGCCACGTCCTGCCCGATGCCCCGGCCGACGGCCTGCTGGCCACCGGTGACGTCATCCTGGCCGTCGACGGACAGCCGGTCGACACCGGTGACGAACTGGCCGGGCTCACGGCCGACGCGGCGGTCGGGACGGCACTGACGCTGTCGGTGCGACGCGAGGGCGTGGCCCGCGACGTCGACGTGGTGGTGGACGTGTTGCCCGGCGGCGAACGCTCGGGGTTGGGCATCACCGTCGGCATGCAACTGGGACGCCTGGGGTTGCCGCGCGAGATCGCCCAGAGCGACCTGCGCGTCGGCGGTCCCAGCGCGGGCCTGGTGACGGCCCTGGCGATCTACGACCTGGTCGACGAGGAGGACCTGCTCGCCGGTCGCACCATCGCCGTCACCGGGACGATGGCCGTGGACGGCACGGTGGGCTCGATCGGCGGGGTCGACGAGAAGGTCGCGGGCGCGGTCGCGTCCGGCGCCGAACTGCTGGTGGTCCCGCTGGCCCAGGTGGCGGCGTTCGAGGCCGCGGCGGACGGACGCCTGCCGGTGATCGGCGTGGCGACCCTGGACGGTGCCGTCGGCGCGTTGCGCGGCACCTGAACGACCGAGCGGCGATCGACGGGGTCCGCGATCGCCGCACGCCGACCGTCGTCAGCCTTCGGCGGCCTCGGCCCGGTGGCGTCGGACCACGCCCACGAAGTTGGACAGCAGGTCGCGGCCGGACCCGGTCAGGATCGACTCGGGGTGGAACTGGACGCCGTGCACGTCGGCCTCGCGGTGGGCGACGCCCATGACGACGCCGTCGGAGGTCTCGGCGGTGACCCGGAGGTCGACCGGGAGGTCCTCGCGGCGGGCCACCAGCGAGTGGTACCGGGTCGCGTCGAACGGGCTCGCGAGGCCGTCGAAGACGCTGTTGCCACGGTGGTAGACCAGGCTCGTCTTGCCGTGGAACAGCGCGGGCGCGTGCACGATGGTGCCGCCGTAGTGCTGCACGATGCACTGGTGGCCCAGGCACACGCCCAGCACCGGCACGGACCGGTCGATGGCCGCCAGCACCTCCATCGACTGCCCGGCGTCGTCCGGGGTGCCGGGTCCGGGCGAGATCACGATGCCGTCGGGTGGGTCGGTCACGAGCGCGTCCATGTCGACGTGGTCGTTGCGGACCACCTCCACGGTCGCGCCGAGCACGCCCAGCTCCTGCACGAGGTTGTAGGTGAAGGAGTCGTAGTTGTCGATCACGAGCAGCCGCAGCGATCGACGGTCGGCGCCATCGGGAGCGAGGGCGGCGACGGGGCTGGTCGTGGCGGTCATGCGCCTGCGCTCCTGGGATCGATCGGGGCATCCCCCGACCCAGTGTCGGACCCGGTGCCGGACCCGGTGTCGGGCTCGCGCTCGGTGACGGCCTCGGGGTCGGACTCGCTGTCCGGTTCTGGGTCGGAACTGGGGGCGTTCGGACCGGATGGGTCGTCGGTGTCGACGGGTCCGTCCGGGCCAGGTCCGTCGTGGTCGGGGTCCAGTGCACCGAGCGGGATCGTCGGGTCGTCGAGGTCGACCCAGCCGTCCGGTGTGGTGGCCACGAGTTGCGGTCCGTGGGCCCACGCCCGGCCACCGTGGTTCGCCAGCACGGTATCCGGCAGCGGCAGCGCTCCCGGGTCACCGTGGAAGCGGCCGTAGAGCGGTTGGGCCAGCACCGGACCGACCGCGGTCGCCGGTTGCCACGCGTGGCGGACCCGCGCGCCCTCGGTGGCCTCGAGCAGGCGGTCGACCAGTGGTCGCTCGAGGGTGGTGGTGCCGGGATCCAGCAGGACGCCGGCGACCCGCAGGCTGGTCAGCGGCGCGGGGGGGCGGCGCCGACCGATCGCGGCGCGCCAGCCACGACCACCGACCAGGTCGGCCCACGCCGCCGGGGTCGCGAACGCGATCGTGGCGCCCGGGATCGTCGCGCCGACCAGGTCGGCGTCGGCCACCTGGCAGGTCGCGCCGGTCAGGGCGGCGAGGATCGGCCCCAGCACCCACCCACCGGGCTGCCACCACGCCCGTGATGCCGCCACCACCTCGGTGCCAGTCGCCATGTCGGGGATCCACAACCGCACCTGGAACGCGCTGGCCACCAGTTGCCGCTGGGTCGCGACGACCGGTCCGGCCGCGGTGTGCAGGACGAGGGCGTCGTGGTCGGGATCGACCGGGCGCAAGCTCGCCTGCCCGGCGCGCGCGACCAGCGTGCTCAACCGGACCCGCCCCGGCAGACGGGGCCCCCGCCCCTCCAGGAACCGTCGCAGGCGGCCTCGGCCCGTCCGGCGATCCAGCACCCGGGCGACATCGGCCACGACGACCGCGCTGACCCCCGACCGTGCCACCCGCTCGAGGGCGTCCACGACCAGCACGACGACCTCGCTCGACTCGCCATCGCCCACGTCGTCGCCCGCCCGGTCCGCGACCCGGTCGCCCCCGTCGTCCATGCCGGCCGCGCCCTCCTCGTCGTCCGCGCCGTCCTCACCGGACGAGTCGTCGTCGAGGCCCTGCACGCGCGACCGCGCGGCGCGGCCCAGGGTCGGGTCGACGACCTCCAGCACGACACCCAACCGCCACGTGGCCAGCGCGACGACCAGGGCGTCCAGTCCCCCCCGACAGCGCAGGACGACCCGGTCCGGCGCGAACTGCACCAGCCCCCGGGCCACGTCGTCGACCACGGTCGCCAGTTGCGACCAGGACAGTTCGCGGGACCCGTCGCGGACGGCGACCGTGTCGGGCACGTCGCGGGCGGCATCGGCCAGCAGCCGGTGCACGCCGACCTCGGGATAGGTCCAGGAGGTGGGAACGCCAGGCGGCCACGAGACCAGCCAGGGCCGGGACGCCTCGCTCGGCGAGGGCAACGGTCCCTGCGTGTCCGTCGGCGACGTCGACCCGGCCTCGGACGGGTCGGGCGCGCGGGGCTGGACTGTCAGCGGGGTTCTCGCTTGGACGGCGGGTGGCGCGGGAGTCTAGCGTCGGCAGGGGCCAGATCCGGTCGCCACACCACGTGTGGGCCACCGACCGCACCACCGCGAGCACGACCGATGGAGACCCGCATGGACTGTCCGCCCTCCCCCGCCGGGGCGTCCGACCAGCCCGCAGCCGACGGCGTCCTGGACCCCGCGCCCGCCGCGGCCCCCGACGAGACCACGATCCCGCCCGACCCGATCCGACCCGACCCGGTCACCAACCTCGCCGCGTCGTCCGCCCACGCGGACTGGGCGCGCTGGTCGGGCCACCAACTGACCCGACTGGGGCCCGCGCTGGACGCCGCGGTCCGCGACGCCCGGACCCGGGTCGTGGCCATCGACGACGAACTCACGCCCGTCGGCGACGAACTGGTGGCCTACGTCGCGACCGGCGGGAAGCGACTGCGGCCGTTGCTGGTCCTGCTGGGCCACGAACTGGCCGGGGCGACCGGCGACGTGCTGGGCCCGGCCGTGGCGCTGGAACTGGTGCACACGTGGGCGCTGATCCACGACGACGTGATCGATGCCGACGACACTCGCCGCGGTCGTCCAACCACGCACCGGGGCTTCGCGGCGCGCCACCGCGAGCACGGCTGGGCCGGCAGTCCCGACCGCTACGGCGAGGCGATGGCGATGCTGGTGGGCGACCTGGTGGCGGCCATCGCCGACGAGGCCTTCGAACGGACGACGGCCCCATCGGCACTGATGGTGGCCGGCCGTCGCGACTTCGCCGCGCTGCGACTGGAGGTCATCGCGGGCCAGGTGCTGGACGTGCAGGTCGCGGCCACCCGCACCACCGACCTCGACCGCGCCCTGCGCGTGGCCACCCTCAAGTCCGGGCGCTACACGTTCACGCGGCCGTTGCAGTTGGGTGCCCGCCTGGGCGGTGGTGACGACGACCTGATGGCGCGACTGGCGGCCACCGGCGACGCGCTGGGCGTGGCCTTCCAACTGCGCGACGACCTGTTGGGCGTGCTGGGGGACCCGGCCGACACCGGCAAGGCCCGCGGCGGCGACCTCCGCGAGGGCAAGCGCACCGTGCTGGTCGCCGAGGCCATGGCCCGGCTCGACCGCGACGACGCCACCCGACTCGACGCCGCGCTGGGTGACCCCGACCTGGACGACGCCACGATCGCGAGGTTGGTGGACGACCTGGGCGACTGTGGGGCCATCGCCGCCGTCCGGGACCGGATCGACCTGCTGGTCGCGACCGCGCACCCGTTGTTGGACGGGCTGCCCGCGGGGGGTGCCCGCGATGCGCTGGCGTCGTTGGCGACGGTGTTGGCCAGCCGCGGGGCGTGACCGTCGGCCGCTCGACGCCGCCTCGATCGGGCGGTGACGACTGGACCGGCACGACGTGGGTCCGTCACGACCGCCAGTCTGAACCGGCCGGCACTGCCGGCGTCAACTGATGGTCGGGTTGTAGTAGGTCACCTCGAACCAGGGGAACACGACCTCGAACAGCAGCACCACCGCCACCAGCCCGGCCGCCACCCACAGGGCCCAGATCAGCACCCGTTGCCAGGTCGGCGTCTCGGACGCGTTCATCGAACACCTCCGGCCTCGATGGTCGTGTCGTCGGCTGCCTCCGACGCCTCGGTGGACGCGCCGTCCGACAGGTCCGACCCGTCGGACGCGACGGCACCCGCACCTTCCCGCAACTCGGCGAAGGCGACGATGCGCTGTTGGGCCGAGTACTTGGGGTGGCAGCTGGTCAGGGTCAACAGGTTCTCGACACCGTCCAGGGCCCCGTCGTCGACCACCCACACGTCGCTCGGGGAGACGATCTCGATCTCGCGGAAGTCGTAGACCCAGTGACGGCCGCGGCCGTCGACGAGGTGGATCTCGTCACCCGGCTCGAGCAGGTCGATGTTGTGGAAGGGCTTGCCGTAGGTGGTGCGGTGCCCGGCGAAGGCGACGTTGCCGGCCTGGCCGGGTGCCTCGGAGTCCGGGTAGTGGCCGGGTCCCAGTTGGAGGTCGTCCAGGGTGACCCCCTGGACCGCGCCGACCGGTCCGTCGGTGACGATGAACTCGTCGCCGCGCTGGAACCACAGCAGCGCGTAGCTGTCACCGGGGTCGGTCGGGACCGGGATGCCGCTGTCGGGCTCATCGGGGTCGGGGTCGGGCTCGTCGACCGCGGGCAACGCCTGGTCCTGGACCGGGATGTTGGCGAGGTCACTGAGCCGGAGTGGCTCGTCGGCCGGTGGGGCCTCGGGCAGGACCAGTTCCTCCCACCCCTGCACCAGGTCCTCCTGGGCAGCAGCGGTCTGGCGGTCGGTCCAGAACAGGAGGTAGACGATGAACAGGCCGACGACGACACCAGCCGCGATCAGCACCCACCCCAGCACGCGCAGGGCCGTCGACCACGCCGACGGGCCGGTGGGATCGCCGACCCGCCGGTCGGCCTGCGTCACGGTGGTGGACACGAGTCATCTCCTGCCGGGGCGGGACAGGCGTGGTCCCGGTGCAACGGGGCGATGGACGGCCCCATGCGAGCGGCGGGACGACCCCTGCCAGCCTGCTCGACGTTCGTGAGGATATCCCGGGGCTGGTCCGGTGGTCCGAACGGCGTGGGGACGAGACCACGCCTACCATCGCCCGTACTGCCGTTGCGCGTGGTCGCAGGACGCGAACCGCCCGACGACGCGTCGTCTCGTCCGCCGTTCCCGATGCCACACCGAGGCCGCCATGCCGGAGTCCACCCACCGCCGCAAGGGCAAGAAGCGCGCGCGCCCGACCCGCGAGGCCCCGCCGCCGGTCAACCCCACGCCCAGCCCGGACTGGGTGCCGCGCCTGGGGGTCGGACTGCTGGTGTTCGGGTTGCTGATCATCCTTGCCGGCTACGTCTTCCTGAAGGACGTGACCGCCACGTGGCCGATCCTGGGCCCCAACTGGGCCCTGGCCATGGGCTTCGTGGCCCTGCTCGGCGGCTTCTGGACGCTCACCAAGTGGCAATGATCCGTTAACCACACGGGTGTCACTTCTCCCCACCTTTTTCCACAACCTGTGGGCAACCACGCGCCTCGGCCGCCACACCGCCCACAGTTCCGTCCCTGCGCGACGGGTTGTCCACTGTTCCCTGTGGAAATCCTGTGGACAGTCGGCGCTTGACTGCGGACAACCCGAGGCCAGCACCTTTTCCGCATGGGGCTGTGGAAAACGCGGTGATCTCGCCGTTCACCTGTCCGACATGTGGCCTCCGGGTGGCAGGCTCGGCCCGACGGGCACGGCCCGCGGTCACCGAACGGCCACCCACCGGTTGCCAGGCCACCGACGTCCGATCGACGGCGGATTCGGACCCCCCGCGGCCGACCCGACAGCGACCCGATTCGGCCGCTCCAGAGCCGGTGGGGACTCCGGCGTGCACGGCTGTGTCGTTCCATGTAATCTCGCGGGCAGCGCCGACGGCGCGTGCCGTGCGAGGAACAGGTGGTCCCCATGTCGAGCCGCGACACCGGTCGAGCAGGCCTGGGCATCCTCGCCCTCGTGGCCACCATCGTGGTGGTGACCGGACTGGACCACCCCGCACTCGGACCGACGGCGACGGACCTGGACGGATGGACGAACTGGGCCCGCGCGGCCGAGCCGGTCGGCGTGGTGATGGGCGTCATCCGTGTGGCTGCCCTCTGCCTGTCGTGGTACCTGCTGATCGCGTCGGTGCTGGCCGTCCTGGCCCACCTGACCCACGCCCGGCCCGCCGTCGCCCTGGCGGCCATCCTGCCGACTGGCCACGCCCGCGACCTGGTCGTCGCCGTCGTCGGCACCGGGCTGCTCGCGGGCCCCCCCCTCGGCACCGGCAACACGATCGCGGTCCACGGCCCCACCGAGGCACGCAGGACCACCGCAGCGGCCACTCGCGACACCGGTCCGGGAGCCGACGCCGCCGCCGCGCCCCGCGCCGGGGCCCACCTCGCCACGACCCGACCGGTCGACGACCGCGCACCGGCAACGTCCCGGACTGCGCACGGTCCCGCGACGGCGGGCCGAGGGACTGCCGGCGTGCACCTGCGGCGGCTGCCCGCGGCCCCGACCACGGCCACGGCCACCGACGTCACCATGGTCCGACTGGGCCCAGACGGGACCGTTGGCGACGGCGACGACGGGCCGAGGATGCAGCGGCTGCCCGACGAGGATCCCGCCGAGGCCCCGGAGGCCCCGGACCGGGACGCCCGGTTCACGGTGGCCCCCGGTGACCACTTCTGGCGGATCGCCGAGGCCGAGGTCGCCACCCACTGCGGCCGGGACCCGGCCGACCACCACGTGCGGGACTACTGGCTCCGACTGGTCGAGGCGAACCGGGACCTGCTGGTCGACCCCGGCAACGCCGACCTGCTGCTGCCCGGACAGGTCCTTCGCCTCCCACCAGTCGACGGCGGGGGCGCGACATGAGCTGGCAACCCGACAGCGACCCGACGGTCCGACTGCGCGACGACGAGGCCCTCCGCGCGGCCGTGGAGGCACGCGGCGACGAACGGCTCATGACGCGCGTCTCGGCCGAGTCCGCGACCTTCGCCGGAACCCTGCGCGACCTCGCCGAACGCCGGGTCGGGACCTCGCTGCTGCTCCGCGGTGACCATGGGGTGCAGGGCACCCTGGTGGCGGTCGCCGTCGACCACGTCGTCCTGGTCACGGGCGCCGACCAGCTCACACACGTCCGGACCGACGCGATCGTCGCGGCGCGCGTGGATCCGAGTGTCCAGATCCCGGTCGCACAGGGTCATCGCCCACCCGGTGACCACCTGACACTGCTGCAGCGACTTGCACGGTGGGAAGAGGACCGCCCGGTCGTGGCGATCATGGTCGACGGACGGACCGAACCGGTCCGAGGTCGCCTCATCGCCGTGGGCGAGGACGTGGTCTCGCTGGACGTCGCGGACGACCGCCACCCCTCCTACCTCCCCGACCATGCCATCCGCGCCGTGATGATGGATCGGCGATGACCGTGGCCCCGGGTGACCACGAACCACCCACGCCGCCCCCACGTCCGCCATCATGGCAGCACGCCTGACCAACGCCACGACCCGGACGCCCGACCCGACCGCCACCACCGCTCCACCCCGCCCGTTGCTCACCCGCCCCCGACGACGGCGCCCCCCCGCCCCGTTGCACGACACCTGGAGGCCCCCCCGTGGCCGACCTCGGTACCACCACCGCCCCGTCCCGCTCGGACGACGAGGACCCATCCGACGCCGGAGGACGGCAGGTGACCCGTCGGCGCACGTTGCCGGGCGGGCGTGCCGTGGTCGGCGCCCTCCTGATCACGGTGGCCGTGATCGGGGTCTTCGCCGCATGGCTGTCCGCCACGGCGGCGCCCACCACCTCCTACGTCGTCGTCGCGACGGACCTCACACCCGGTGACACCGTCGCGCCGGGCGACCTCCGGCTCGTCGCGATGGACCTGCCTGCCGACCAGGCCGCCCGGGCCTTCACGTCCGTCGACCTGGACGGGGCGGTCGCGCTCGCCGCACTGGCGCCGGGTGACCTGCTGAACCGGAGCATGGTCCGCGCCGCCGACGACGTCCCGGGCACGTCCCACTTCAGCTTCGAACTGCCCACCGCACAGGCGATGGGCGGCAGCCTCGCCTCGGGCGACCGGGTGGACATCCTCGCGACCGACGACGGCGTGACCGGCTTCGTCGCCACCGACGTCGCGGTCGTCACCGCCGACCGGGACGGGGGTGCCACGATGGTCACCGTCGCGCTCGACGACCCGTCGCTGGTGCTCGCGGTCGCCCGGGCGGCCGACGAGGCCAGCGTCCACCTCGCCTCGACCAACCCACGGGCGTCCGGGGACGGCCTGCGCCGGGACGACTCCTTCCCCACCGACGCCAGCCCCGGTGTCGCGGACCCGGCCGACGGCACCCCCGCGAACTCGGCGAGTCCCGACCACGCCGAGGTCGCGCCCACGGACGCAGCGTCCGGGACGCCGTCCGAAGGTGGCTCCTGATGGCGGAGCGCTACGTCCTCCTCGGCCTCGGTCGGGCCCGGGCCGACTGGTTCGGCCGGCTCGGCAACTGGGCGACGTCGGGGGCCATCCCCGGGGAGTTCGTGAAGTGCGTGTCGCCGGCGCAGGTGCGTGCACGGCTCGGGTCCGGACGCGCCTTCTCGGCCGTGCTGCTGGACGGTGGTGTCCCGGGCGTCGACCGTGACCTGATCGGTGAGATCCGGTCGCGTGGCGCGGTGGCGCTCGTGGTGGCCGCCGATCCGCGCGAGTGGACCGACCTGGGGGCGAGCGGGGTCCTGCCTCCCACCTTTGACCGCCCGCTCCTGTTGGACCTGCTGGGCCAGCACGCCACGATGATCGGGGAGTCGACGCGCGTGGCGCCCGACCCCGACCCCGACCAGGTCCGTGCCCCCGGCCACCTGGTCACGGTCACCGGCCCGGCCGGCGTGGGCTCGTCGGTCGCCGCCATCGCGTTGGCGCAGGGCCTCGCGTCCTCAGGGCCCGAGGACCTGCTGCTCGCCGACCTGTGCCGGGTCGCCGACCAGGCCATGCTCCACGACTCGCGGGTGGTGGTCCCGTCGATCCA
>JAGXFT010000009.1 GCA_024637135.1 Nitriliruptorales bacterium
CCCTTCTGGTTGGCGACGGCGCGGATGGTGGCGGTCATGGCGATCCCGGGTGGCGTGCCGGCACGGGGGCGCCGGTGGAGCGCACGATATGGGTTCCCATCGGGACCGGCGACCTGACGCAGCCGTCAGGTCGGGCCGCTGCCATGCCCGCTGCCCGAGGCCGGCGTCACGACCACTCGCAGCACGAGCAGGACCAGGCCGGCGACGACCATGCCAACGAGCCCCAGGAGGACGGCACCGGGAATCCCACGGGCGAGCACGAGGACGGCCAGCAGTGCCGGGACCACGAACGACAGGCCGAGGACGGTCGCGCCGGTGCGGCTGGTGAGGGTCATGGTGGCTCCGGCAGTTGTGCCGCCGTCACGTCCGACGGCGACGGGGGTCAGCGCGAGCGATTCCCGAGGACGCCGCGCAACATCTTCACGCCGCTGCGGACCAGCGACTTCTTGCCATGGGGGGTCACGGCGGCGGCCATGTCCTCGATGGTCTTCCATCCGGCCCCCGACACCCTCGGGTTCTTCGGCTCCGGCGTGGCCTCCGACGAGGCCGTGGTCGTGGTGGCGTCCGGACCACTGGCGTCCGGGTCGTCGGACGCGGCGTCGTCGGTGGTGTCGGCCTGGTCCGCGGTCGCGTCGTCCAGCCGTTTCGCCAGCACTTCGCGGGCGGACTCGCGGTCCAGTTCCTCGGCGTACTTGTCACCGAGGTCGCCCTCGCCGGCGACCTGTTGGGTCTGCTCGGCCGACACCGGGTCCATGGTCGAACGGGGCGCGACCATCCGGGTGGCCACGGTCGGGGTCGGCGAACCGTCCGGGTCCAGCACCGTGATCAACGCCTCGCCGGTGCCCAGGCCCTGCAGCGTGGCGCGCACGTCGTAGTGGTCGGTCTCGGGGAAGGTGTCGGCGGTGTCGGCCAGCGCCTTCTTGTCGTTGGGCGTGAACGCCCGCAGGGCGTGCTGCACGCGGTTGCCCAACTGGGCCAGCACCCCGTTGGGGAGGTCGGTCGGGTTCTGGGTGACGAAGAACACCCCGATGCCCTTGGAGCGGATCATCCGCACGGTCATCTCGACCGCGTCCAGCATCGACTTCGAGGCGTCGTTGAACAGCAGGTGGGCCTCGTCGAAGAAGAACGCCAGCACCGGTTGGTCGGGGTCGCCGACCTCGGGGGAGGTCTCGTAGAGCTCGGCCAACAGCCACATCATGAAGGTGGAGAAGATCTTGGGCTGGTCCTGCATGTCGGTGAGGTTCATCACCGAGATGACACCCCGGCCGTCGCGCGTGCGCTTGAGGTCGTCGACGTCGAAGGTCGGCTCGCCGAAGAAGCGCTCGGCGCCCTGGGTCTCCAGTTCCATCGCCTTGCGCAACAGCACGTTCAGCGTCGAGGTCGCCATCCCGCCGTACTGGGCCTGGACCTCCTTGCCCTCGTCGCTGGTGAGGTACTTGATGACGTCGACCAGGTCGACCAGGTCGTACAGCGCAAGGCCCTGATCGTCGGCGAACTTGAACAGCACCGACAGCACCGACTCCTGGGTGTCGCTGCAGTCCATCACCTTGGCCAGCAGCAATGGTCCGAACTCGACCACCGGCACCCGCAACGCCGAACCGATCTCGCCCGAGATCGACAGCAGTTCGACCGGGAACGACTCGGCCGCCCACGGCAGTTCCATGCCGTCCATGCGCTCGTCGATCTTGGGGTGCCCGCCCGATGGCACCGCCAGGCCGGTCAGGTCGCCCTTGAGGTCGGCGAGGAACACCGGCACCCCGGCCGCCGACAACTCCTCGGCCATGACCTGCAGTGACTTCGTCTTGCCGGTCCCGGTCGCACCCGCGATCAGCCCGTGCTTGTTCAGCGACGCCAACGGCGCCTTGACGGCGACCGTGTTGACCGTCGACTCGAGGTCGCCCGCCAACGGCCGCCCGAACGTGATCGACGGCTCCTCGAACCCGTACCCCTTGGCCAGGGTCGCCTGCAACGCCGGGTCCACCACCGCCGACGCCACCTCCTCCGCCGGCGGATCATCGATCGCCGGCCCCTCCGTCTCCCCCGGCCCCGGCTCCCCGACCTCCGACCCGGTGGACGCGTCCCCCAACTGCTCCTCCGTCGCCGCCGGCGCGTCGCCACCGGCATCGGGCGTGCTGTCGGCGGCCTCCGGCGCACTCGCGGTGGTGGGCTCCGTCTCGCCCGTCGGCTCGCTCATCAACATCTCCGAGTCGTCTCACCGCCCGCAGGCTAGTCCCGCCGGTTCCCATCGCCCGATCCCATCCTCACGCCGCCCCCGACCACCGCGAGGCACGGAAACCCACCGATCCAGGTACGCAGACGGCGAGGGAGCCGCGGTGGACCGTGTCTCGGACGAACCCATCCTCAAGCGCAGCGCAGCCGACCAACGACGTCGCCGCGACCCACGCCCACGCCGGCGAGCAGCAAGGGATGGGTGAGCCGAGGCCCGGCCACCACGGCGACCGTCGACCGGAACGTGACTCGGACGAGCCCATCCTCAAGCGCAGCGCAGCCGACCTGGGCCGTCGCCGAGCCTGATGCCCGCGTCGGCGAGCAGCAAGGGCTGGGTTGAGCCGGGCCCCGGCCGCCGCCGCGACCGGTCCAACGACGGGGCGAACGTGACTAGAGCAGGCCCAACTTGGCCGCTTCGGCCACCGCACCTGCACGATTGCGCACACCGAGCTTGTCGTAGAGCTCCTGCGCATAGGCCTTGACGGTGCGTTCGGTGACGCCGAGCTGGTCGCCGATCTCGGCGTTGGTCATGCCCTCGGCCATGAGTTCCAGCACCTGTTGCTGGCGAGGGGACAGGTGCGGGCCGGTCTCGATCTTGGGGACCTCCAACACCTCGGTGGTCTCCTCGCCCTTGGACGCGGCGGCCGGGTCCTCGAACACGCCCGCCAACGGCCCGAAGGCCACCTTGTCCCCGTGCTCCAGCACGGTCGGCCCGGACAGTTCCTCGTCGTTGACGCTGGTGCCGCCGGACGAGCCCAGGTCGGTGATGATGACCGCGCCCGCCTCCTTGCGCACCGAGGCGTGCACGCGGGAGATGCGGGGGTCGCTGAGCACGTAGGCATTGTCGGTACGGCGACCGAGGGTGGCCTCGTCCTGGTCCAGCCGGATGACCGTGCCGGCCAGGGCACCCTCACTGAAGTGGATGGTGGGAACGGGCACGATCTTGCTGGCCTTGCGCACTGGCGGCACGTCGGACACTTGCGACTCCTCGGTCGGCCGGGGTGCACCCCCCGACGATCGGCTCCAACACTACAGGTTGCCGGGTGTGCGGCGAGAGGGGATTGCCGGTCTCGTCCGACGGCCCGTGGTGCCGTGGACGTCCACCCTGACCGGCGCCGGCAGGACGTCAGCCGGGACGGCAGTCACGCAGGGCCTCGACGGCCGCCGCGGGACTGGTGGCGTCGCCCAGGTCCTGTTCCTTGGCGTCGCCGTGGTAGTCGGAGCCGGCGGTGACCACCAGGCCCAGCGCCACGGCGAGGTCGTTGTAGGTCCTTCGTTGCTCGTCGGTGTGGTCGGGGTGGTCGGCCTCGATCCCGACCATGCCCGCCGCGGCCATGGCCTCGATCACCTCGTCGTCCATCACCTCACCGGTCCGGCTGCCGAACAGCCCGGGATGGGCGAGCACGGCGACACCGCCCGCCCCGATCAGCAGTTCGACCGCCCGCACGGGGTGGACGGCATGCTTGGCGACGTTGGCCGGGCCACCGTCGGCGAGGTAGTCGTCGAACACCTCCTGGGTCGTGGCGACCGCACCGGTCTCGACCACCGCCTGGGCGATGTGGGGTCGTCCGACGGGCGCACCACCGGCCAGTTCGAGGACCCGGTCCATCGACACCGGGACGTCCAGCCCGTGGAACTTCGCGACGATGTCCTGGGCCCGGCGCAGGCGCTCGTTGCGGAGCCGGTCCATCTCCGCTGCCAGCGCCCGATCGCGGGGGTCGGTCCAGTAGCCCAGCACGTGCACGGAGGACGCAGCCAGTTCGGCCGAGAACTCGGTACCGGGGATGATCTCGAGGTCGTCCCCGGTTGCTGCGCGCGCCTCGTCGACGGCCGCCATCGTGTCGTGGTCGGTGACGGCGATGCCGTCCAGGCCGAGCGCACGGGCGTGGGCGACGTTGTCGGTGACGCTGGTCGTGCCGTCGCTGGCGGTCGAGTGGGTGTGCAGGTCGTAGCCGGGCACGCGGGTTCCTCCGATGGGCCGAACGGTCCCGCCACGCTACGCGTTCCGACGACGGGCGTGGGCGGACGTGACCGGAGGCCGTCGGACCGGTTCGTCGGGGACGTCGGCGGTCGCGATCGGGTGGCAGGGACCGCACTATCCTCGGCGGTCGAGGTCGACCCGCCCCGCCGTCGCGGTCCGGCCTCCCGGTGGCCGCCGTCGGTCGCCGCACGCCGCGCACGAGCTCGACGACCCGGGACGCCACCATGACGATCGAACTGCTGTCCGCGATGGCCTTCGACGCCCAGACGTTCGACGACGAAGGCCTGCCCGACCCCATCCTGAAGGTGGTCGGCGAGCTGCCGGGGTCGACCCGGCCGTTCCACGTCAACCGGGTCTACCAGGCGGCCCAGGGCACCTACGAGGAGTCCATCCTGATCGTCGACCCCGACGACGTGGTGGTGTGGCAACGCCCGTGGGCGTTCATCGAGATGCGCGGCGAGATGTTCGAGGACCTGTTCCGCGACACCATCCGGACCCCGATCGAGATCGCGACGTCGGACGAACACCACCTGGTGTTCCTGATCGACGGCACCGAGATCGGCCGGGTACCGGTCTACGTCGATGCCCAGCAGTCCGCGACGGCCCTGGGCGTGGTCGGCGACGCCGCCGAGGTCGCGCTCAAGAAGGGCTCGATCGCGTGGGTGACCATCCCCCAGCCCAGCGGCGGGACCGCCACACGGCCGATGTGGTACGTCCAGCAGGGCCGCAGCCTGTTCGTCATCAAGGGCGGCACCGAACAGGAACTGCCCAACCTCGAGCAGGTCCCGACGGTGGACGTGGTGGTCAAGTCCAAGGACGTCAAGGCGTCGCTGGGGACCATGAAGGCCGACGTCCGGGTGGTCGACAACGACTCCGACGAGTTCGCCCGGATCGCCGGGATGGGCCTCGCGAACCGCCTCAACGCCAGCGACGGTGTCCAGGCCGTCGATCGGTGGCGCAGCGACTGCACGATGGTCGAGCTCGCGCTGCAGGGCTGACCGGGCGCGGCCAGCGACGCCCACCTACCGCTGCAGGCGGCTGACGCGACCGTGTGGCGCGACGTCGCGTTCCCGCCGGCGACGACGCAACAACCACACCCCCAGCACGACGACCAGGGCCAGCACGGCCACCCCGATCGCGGTCAGGACCCAGCCGCCCACCAGGTCGGGCGCGTCGGCCGTGACACGGGCCTCGATCACCTCGCCGGGCGCCAGTTGCCAGGTGGCGGTGTTGCCCCGCACGACGTCGGCGTTGTGCTCGACGATGTCGCCCGGCAGGACGACGGTGAAGGTGGCCGCGAACGCCTCGGGATCGGCCGCCAGGTCGGCGAGGTCGGCGGCGTCGGCGAACCCCGGGCCCTCGACACCGGTGGACGACGGCAGCCACACACCGACCGTGGCGTCCACCTGGGTGCTCCCGTCGTCGCCCACGACCAGGTCGACGGACTCGATCAGGCGGGGGTCGTCGTCAGTCAGGCCGTCCTGCAGGTCCGCGATCCGGTCCGCGAGCTGGCCCGGGTCGTCGAAGGCGGCGGTGACCGCGATCCGCTCGCCGTCGTCCAGCGCCGTGCGGGTGACCTCCCACCCGTCCACGGCCGGCGGGGCGGGGTCGAATCCCGTCACCGTCAGCACGTCGAGCAGGTCCTGGTCGAGGTCGACCTCCACGGCGACCACACCAGCACCGGACGCCGTGACCTCCACCCGCGACTCGACCCCCATCCGGCATCCGGTCAACGACACCGCCATCGCGACCACCACCGCGAGCCGGATCGTCCCCCGCGGCCGGGGGCGACCCGACGGTGACGCGACCGAGGTCGACGTGGGGGCGCGCAACATGGGTCCTCGTCAGCGATCGTGGGTGGGACGATCCGGCCGGCCACGATGAACCGCGGTGACGGGGCGGGACCACCGCGGGCGGGTCCCGACCGGCCGGCCAGCACGGTAGCGAAGGGCCGGGCCACGAACGCATGGTCGATACCATCCGCAGTCCCCTCCCCCGTCCATCCGGTCGTGGTCGGGACCGTTCGGTCCCGCCGCCCACGACTCGCCGCAGAAGGTCGTCAGCCGTGCCCACCGAGGAACAGGTCCGCCAGCAACTCAGCCTCGTCGACGACCCCGAGATCGGCAAGCCGATCACCGAACTGGGGATGGTCGAGGCCATCGCGATCGAGGGCAGCCGGGTCGGCGTCAAGATCAAGCTGACGATTCCCGGGTGCCCACTCAAGGACACCATCACACGCGAGGTGACCGCCGCGGTCGCCGCACTCGACGACGTCGACGACGTCCAGGTGGCCTTCGGCGCGATGGACGAGGCCGAACGCTCCAGCCTGTCCACCCAACTGCGGTCCGAGCGTGGTGCCGGCAACGCCGAGATGACGATCCCGTTCGCCGAGGCCGGCTCGAAGACCCGTGTCATCGCCATCGCGTCCGGCAAGGGCGGCGTCGGCAAGTCCTCCGTGACGGCCAACCTCGCCGTCGCCCTGGCCCGCAGGGGCCACGAGGTCGGCATCCTCGACGCCGACATCTGGGGCTACTCCATCCCACGCATGATGGGTGCCCAGGGCCGACCGGTCGCCTTCGAGGGCATGGTGATGCCGCTGCAGGCCCACGGCGTGAAACTGATCTCGATCGGGTTCTTCACCGACCCCGACCGCTCGGTGATCTGGCGGGGCCCGATGCTCCACCGGGCGCTGCAGCAGTTCCTCGCCGACGTCTACTGGGGCGAGCTCGACTTCCTCCTGCTCGACCTGCCGCCGGGCACCGGTGACGTCGCGATCTCGTTGGCCCAGATGCTGCCCAATGCCGAGATGCTGGTCGTCACGACCCCGCAGCCCGCGGCCCAGAAGGTCGCCCTGCGTGCCGGCAAGGCCACCGAGGAGACCGGCATGAACGTGGTCGGCGTGATCGAGAACATGACCGGCTTCACCGATCCTTCCTCGGGCACGGTCCACGAGATCTTCGGGTCCGGCGGCGGCCAGTTGCTGGCCGACGAACTGGACACCGACCTGCTCGCCCGCATCCCGATCGATCCGCGCCTGCGCGCGGGGTCCGACGAGGGCACGCCGATCACGATCAGCGAGCCCGACGCACCGGTCAGTCGCGAGATCATCAAGGTCGCCGACGCCCTGCTTGCGCTGGCGCCGTCGACGGTCGTGGGACGGTCGCTGCCGCTGAACGTCTAGAGGTCGCAGGCGGCATCCCGTCAGCGGGTCCGGGACCGGCGCACCAGGTCGGCCAGACCGCGCCACGTGACGGCCGAGAGCACGCCGATGCCGAGCCCCGCGAGGATGTCGCTGGGGTGGTGTGCGCCCACATAGATGCGTGACCAGCCGACCCACAGTGCCGTGCCGACCGCGCTGGCCAGGCCGACGGGGCCGCTGTCGGCGACCACCGTCCCGACCGCCGCGGCGACCGAGGTGTGCCCGGACGGCCACGACGACCCCATGGGTGGGTGGACCAGGAGGTCACCGAGTCCGCCCTGGTAGGGACGATCACGGTCCAGCAACGGCTTGACCCCCTGGGCGAGTCCCCATGCGACGGCGCCCGACCCCAGCACGTCCAGGGCGGCCCGCCGGCGTCCGGTCAGGGCCAACGCCAGGGCCGAGCCGGCCAGCCCGTAGACGGAGCCGATGTCGGTCGTGGCCGCGACGACCCGATCGACCGCGGTGCCGCGAGGACGCCGCCACCGGGGCCCGAGGATGTGGTCCAACCGGGCCAACCCGCGCTCCGACGCCGCGCCGTGGCGCACCATCCTCCAGCTGCCGGCCACGACGCCAACGGCCGCTGTCGCCAGGACGGCCGACGACGTCACCCGTCGGTGACCGGAGCCGTCCGTCACGTCGCCTCCATGTCGATGGGTGGCGACCGGTCGGACGTGCGCGGTCGTTCCTCACCCAGGGAGCGCAGCGGCCGGGTCACGTCGTCCCGGGCACCTCGGAGTTCCTGTCGCAACGACCGCAGCTCCTCCTCCAGGTCCTCCATGTCGGCGGCGCGGCGCAGGTCCTCGAGCGACGAGCTGGCGGAGGCGCGGAACTTGCGCAGCCACACGGCCGCCTCGCGGGCGAGTTCCGGCAGGCGCTCCGGGCCGAACACGACCAGCGCGACGACGGCGATCACCAGCATCTCCTGGAACCCGAAGCTGTCGAACACTGGTTCCCCTGGCGTTTCCGGGCACGGTCATCGTGCCGATCGGTTGCTGCACGGTGCGGTCGGAGGTGCTACTCGTCCAGTTCGCCGAGCACGACGTCGACGGTCTGTTCCTCACCGTTGCGAACGTAGACCACTTCGACGGTCTCGTCGGGTCGATGGCTGCGGACGGCGGCGACGAGGTCGGTGACGGTCCGTACGTCCCGGTCACCCAGTCGGATGATGACGTCGTCGACGCGGATGCCCGCCTCGCTGGCACCCGAGTCGGGCGAGACGACGGAGACCATCGCACCCTGGTCCTCGTCGAGTTCCAGTCGTGTGGCGATGGCCGAGGTGACGTCGACACCGCTGACGCCCAGCAGGGCGTGGCGCACTTCGCCGGTCTCGATCAACTGCTCCGCCGTCGCGATCACCTGCGCGGTCGGGATGGCGAAGCCGACCCCCTGGGAACCGCCGGACCCGGACAGGATCGCGGTGTTGATGCCCAGGAGTCGGCCCTGCTGGTCGACCAAAGCACCACCGGAGTTGCCGGGGTTGATCGCCGCGTCGGTCTGGATGACGGCGGGCACGACCTGCACCTGCTCGTCACCGGGCACCGTGATGTCGCGACCGACGGCCGAGATGACGCCGGCCGTGACCGAGGCGTCCAGCCCGAACGGCGACCCGATCGCGATGGCGGTCTCGCCGACGGCCGGCGAGTCCTCGCGCAGGGAGATCGCCGGCAGGCCGCTGGTGTCGATCTTGACGACGGCGAGGTCGGACAGGGGGTCGGTCCCGATCAGTTCGGCCGTGAACTCCTCGCCCGAGGCCAGCTTCACCCGCAGCGCGTCGGCGACCTCCACGACGTGGTTGTTGGTGATGATGAGCCCGTCGGAGGAGTAGATGACGCCCGAGCCGAGCCCCAGTTCCTCCTCGGCGCCCGCGCTGCCACCCAGGATGTCGATGCGCACCACCGACGGGGTGACGGCGGCGGCAACGGTCGACACGATGCCGGGGTCGTCGCCCTGCACCTCGACGGTCGGCGCCTGCACCGGCTGTGCCTCGGCGGTCTCGGCGGCGGGTTGGGGCGACAACGCGTCGCTGGCGGCCAGCGTCCCGACGGTGCCGACCCCGGCACCCAGGAGGGCGGCGAGGAACACGACGACGCCGCGACCGCGGCGGGGCTTCGTGGCCGCCGGGGCCGCGACCGTGCCGGTGGTGTCGGGCGGACGGACCGACCCGGCCGGCGATCCGGGACCGGCATTGCCGGCGTTCCAGCCGGTCGGCGGGGCCAGCGGGCGAGGCGCCCCGTTGGCTGCCGGCGCGCCGGGCGGCGGCGTGGCGGGCGTGGGCGGTCCAGTCTGCAACGGGGGCGACGCCGGATCGGGGGTCACTCGGACACGCCCGGGACGGTCGGGCGCGCGCCACGGTGAGCCGGCGGTGGCGTCGGTGTCGGACGACACCGGGGACGAAGGGGCGTCGTGGAACCCACGTGTCTGCGGCGGTGCCGTGGCGTCGTCGGGCACCGACCCGTCGGGATCGTGGGAACTCATCTGGAACACCTTCGTCGTGGCTGCCAAGGTATCGGGGTCCGGGTCGTGCTCGACCGCCCACGGTCGGCCCGCGATCGGCCCATGATTGGTGTGGGCGGGGGTCGAGGGCCTGGCCGGCGATGGGGTGTGGGCGGGTGCAGGCGACTATCGTGTCGGCCGACCAGGAGGGTCGAATCCCATGGACGTGAGCGCGCTGCAGACCACCATCCACCCCGAGGACGACGTCCTGGCCGCCGTTCGAGCCCGGGTCGGCCAGACCGTCAGCGTGCCCGACGCCGGGGTCAGTGCGCTGTTGTCCCACCTCGCCGACCAGCGCGGCGTCCGCCACGCGGTGCTGTTGGGGACGGCCGGCGGTGTGACCGCCGCGTGGCTGCTGGACGGCATGGATCCGCGCGGGATCGTCACCTGCATCGAGCCCGACACCCGGCGCCACGCCCTGATGGGCGACTCGGTTGCCGAGTTGGGCATCGCCGACCACATCCGGTTGATCAACGGCCATCCCGACGAGACCTCGGCCCGCCTGAGCGACGGCAACTACGACCTGGTCGTGGTCCAACTCGACGAACCGACGATCGAACTGGTCACGATCGCAGCCCGGTTGCTGCGGGTCGGCGGCATGGTCGTCGTGCGCCACGCCAGCGCCGGAGCCGACGACGTGGCCGCGGCGTTGGCCAGCACCCCGTGGTCCCAGCCGGTCGTGCTCTCCGACGGCAACGGCACCGTCCTCGCCCACCGCGACCGCGACCCCGAGTAACCCGCCCGGCCCCGTGGCCGGAGGTCAGGCGAGTGAGTGGCGACGCGGGCAGGGGCGACCTGGACAAGTCAGCCGACTCGTCGAGCGGGGATCGACAGCCGCTCAGAAGAAGCGGAGCTTGGCGGCGAACTCGGCGGCGGGAGCCAGGATGACTGCCAGGTAGAACATGCCGGTCGAGGCCTGGATCGATCGGCCACCCTCGTTCGCCAACTTCAGGTTGAACCCGGCGATGACGGCGATGAGGGCCATGACCCCGAAACCGATCAGCAAGGTCATGTTGTTCACCGACAGCAACGGGGAGATGGTCGAGGCACAGGCGGCCAGGGGGGCCCCGGTCAGGCCGACGCACGGGGGCGGGTTCTGGGCCGACAGGCCCACGGCCACGAACCCGGCGACGACCGCCGCCACGTTGACCCGCGCGATCCACACCATGGACTCGTTGGAGAGGCGCCGTTCGACCAGGTACCAGTGGCCCAGGATCATGCCGTCCCAGATCGCGCCGAGCAGCACGGCGCCCAGCACCACCTCGACGACCCCGACCGGCCAGCTCCCCGCTCCGGTGGCGAGCGTGCGAAGCCCGGCGAACGGGACCAGGGTGGCGACCCCGACCACGGTCGCGGCGATCCCGATGACCCTGCCGATCACCGGGGCCAGTCGCACGGCCAGTGCGACCACGGCCAGGCCGGCCAGGACCGCGGTCAGGCCGACGCCGCGTCCGGTCCAGCCGGCCAGCATGGCGGCCCGGCCCGACGTGGCCGCGACGGTCTCCAGGGGCAGGTCCAGCGCGGCCCACGCACCCCACGCCATCAGCGCGAGCGTGGACGTCAGCAGCATCTCGTAGCCGTGGCGGACCCGGCCCCACGTGGGGGCGAACCAGGTGAACACCAGCCCACCGACGGCCGTCTCGGTGAGGATCAGGGCCAGGACGGCCGCAGGCACATCCATCGGTTCGGCCCTCCACATGACGACGGTGCCGAAGGTCGGCACCGGACTCGACAGGGTGCCACCCGGACCGCCGGGACGCGAACCACGGCCCGCCGTCGGACCGGCGTCAGCCCGTCGTCCACAACCAGTCGACCAAGGTCCGGACCGGGATCCCGGTGGCCCCCTTGGGGATGTAGCCGTCGAAGACCTGGTCGTCGTTGAACGCGGGTCCGGCGATGTCGAGGTGGGCCCACGGCAGGTTGTCCGGCACGAACTCCTGCAGGAACAGCGCGGCCCGGATCGTCCCGGCACCGTTGCCGCCGACGTTGCGCAGGTCGGCGACCTCGCTCTTGAGCTGCGGGGCGTACTGCTCCTCGGCCAGCGGCAGGCGCCACAGCGGCTCGGCGGCCCGGTCGGCGGCCTCCAGCAGTTCGCCGACCAGGTCGTCGTCGTTGCCAAGCACCGCCGCCACCCGCGGCCCGAGCGCCACCAGCGCGGCACCGGTCAGGGTGGCGACGTCGACCAGGGCGTCGACCGGCGGCTGGAGGTTCGCGCTCCACGCCAACGCGTCTGCCATGACCAGCCGACCCTCGGCATCGGTGTTGAGGACCTCGACGGTGGTCCCGCCGAACATCGTGATGACGTCACCGGGCCGGGTCGCCGTGCCACCGGGCATGTTCTCGGCGAAGCACAGCATGGCGGTCAGGTTCACGGCCAGTGCGCCCTGGGCGGCCGCGCGCACGGCGGCCAGCACGGTGGCGGCCCCGGCCATGTCGATCTTCATCCACTGCATCGACGCGGGTGGCTTGAGCGACAACCCGCCGGAGTCGAAGGTGATGCCCTTGCCGACGATCGCGACGTGGCGGGTGGCGTCCTCCGGCCGGTAGCGCACCTGCACGAAACGGGCCTCGACCTCGGATCCGGCGGACACGCCGAGGTGGCCCCCGAACCCGTGCTCGGTGAGCGTCGCCTGGTCCCACACCTCGACCTCGACCGGGAGGTCGGCGAACAACTCCACGACGCGGTCGGCCAACGCGGGCGGCCGCTTGTCGCCCGGGGGTGTGTTGCCGAGGTCGCGTGCGAGCATCGTGGCCTCGGCACTGATGCCACCGCGTTCGATGCCGGCCGCGACGACGTCGGCGTCCCCGCCGACCAGGGTCACGGTGTCGAGCCGCCGGGTGTCCTCGTCGGTCTTGCTGTCGCGGTAGGCGTAGGTGGCCAGTTCGGTGCCCTCGACCACCGCCCGGACGGCCGCGCCGGGGTCGCCGACGTCCACGGTGTGCAACGTGCTGGCCAGCGTCGCGCGGCGACTGGACGCCCGCGCCGCCACCGCACTGCCGATGCGCACGGCGTCGGCGTCGACCTCGTCGGCCGGGCCGAGGCCGACCAGCACCAGCATCGCGCAGGCCACGCCGTCGCCGGTCGGGACCAGCACGTGCGTGCCGCGGGACCCGTCCATGCCGACCGCCCGACACAGGTCGACCAGGTCGACACCCAGGCGGTGGCCGACGGACTCGCCCACGGACTCGACGACCAGGTCCTCCGTGTCGTCGCCGTCGATGGTGGTGACACCGACGACGAGCACGGCGGCGTCGACATCACCGGCGCTGGTGTCGGCATGCTGGAAAGTGGGCAAGGGGCGACCGTTCGACAGGGATGCGGGACTGGAGACACATCGTCGCTGAGACTAGGGCGAGACTCCCGAGCCGAGTTGGCGTTCCGCCGCCGCCCTCGGTGCACAACCGGTCCGGGAGGCACATCCTAGTCCGCGCGGCGTGCGCCCGGGATCGTGCGCCACGTACGCTTCGGCCATGGACCCCGCCGATGCCGACACCGACCCGACGTCGCCCGACGACGCCCGATCCACCGATCCCGACGGGGTCGCGCCAGGGCCGGACGAGGTGACGGACATGCCGGTCAGCGACGTCGACGCCAGTGGCCAGGTCGTCCCGATCGACCTGCGTGACTACGTGCTGTTCAGCACGGGGTCGGCGACCCGCGTGCGGACACTGGCGACGGACGTCCTGGCCCTCGACCAGTGGTGCATCGAACCCCAGCAGTCCACCGGCGTGCTGCAGTACCCGGACGGCGACGTCGCCTACACCGTGATCGGTGGACGCTCCTGGTTCGTGACCGAGCAGGGCGAGGTGGGACTGGACCCATTGGGGTCGCTGCTGGTGCCGGCGGGCACCGTCCACGGCATCGACAACCGGGGTTCGGACCCGTTGATCATCGTGGCCGCGATGGCACCCCCGGACGACCTGCCGGTGGACGACCCCCAGGACCCGGCCGGCCTCGCCGTGCGGGACGACGAGCAGTACGGGCGGCTCGGGCGGGCCCTGTCGGAACGCTTCGGGCGCCTGCTCGGCCGCTGACGCGACCGCACGTGCCCGGCGTGTCAGCCGCTGATCTCGGCGGCGAAGTCGCGGGTCCGCACGATCCGCTGGTCCACCGAGCCGCGCGCGACCATGCGGCCACCGTGGCGCACCACGACCTCGCACATCAGTCGTTGCGAACTGACCTGGGCGACGGTGGCGACCAACTGGATCTCGGCCCCAATCGGGACCGGTGCCCGCTGGGTCAGGTCGAGGTGGTGACCCACGCCTTCCTCACCGGCCTCGAGGTGGTCCACCAGCAGGTTCCGACAGACCTGTTCCATGTGCCCGACCAGCGCCTGGGTGCCGTACACCGGGTGGATCACGTCGCCGTCGATCGTGGCGGCCATGTCGTTGGTCACGGTGACGTCGAGGGACTCGGTGGCCCCCCGTGGCGGTCCTGGTTGCATCGTCACACTCCTGCCGGGGCCGTCAACCTACCGGGCCGCGGCCGTGGCTCGAACCCGGCGTGTCGACCACCTCAACGCTCCTCGGGACGCAGCTCCCGGATGTTGAAGGTGCCGTCCAGGCCGTCCCCGCCGACCAGGTTCACGTCCACCGCCGCGGACACCCGTTCGTCCACCGACCCGACCTCCAGGCGGCCACTGGTGGCACGGACCTGGCGGCCGTCCCAGCGCACGTCCACGACGACGCCGTCGGTGACGTCGTCGCAGTCGAGGTCGCAGGTGTCGCCGATGACGTCGACGGCCTCGCCGGCAACCAGCACGTCCGGGTTCTCGATCACCATCGCGACGGTCATCCCGTCGATCGTGCGAGCCGACCAGCACACGTCCTGGTCGATCTCGATGCCCGGATCGCAGTCACCGAACACGACGTCCGGAACCCCCTCGGAGATGGCCACGCGCGCACCGCCCAGTGTCCCGGTGACCTGCACGCCGTCGTCGTCGGCCTCGGCCTGGCGGTGGGCCACCGACGCGGTCGCGCAGCCCGACAGCGCCAGCGCGAACGCGAGCACGACGGCCACGACAGCGGGGCGTCGGGACGGCGCGGCGGTGCTGCGGGCGTGGGACATCGTCGCTCAGCCCCCGACCTGGTCGGCCCGCGCGGCATCCTCGGCCACGCCCGCGAGCCGACGCAGGCTGGTCGCGAAGATGCGACGGATCACGGGCAGGGCGGCTCGGGCACCGAGGTCACCCAGAGCGCCAAGGGGAGCCTCGATCTCTTCCCACCACGCGAGCCGCGTCCCCGGGCCCTCGGTGGCCAGTTCGAAGGCCCCGACCCCGCGGATGACGCGACCCAGGTGGGTGGCCTCGAGCCGGTGGGGCGGGTCCCACCCGGTCACGCGCATCACGTCCAGGACGGGCAGTCCGAGCAGCGAGGTCGGCACGTGGATGGTGACGCCGAGGCCCTCGCGATGGGGCGTCACGACGTCCACGCGCTTGGCGTCCAGCATCCACTCGGACTGGCGTTCCCAGTCCACGAGCACGTCCCAGACCACCTGCACCGGGGCGGCCACGTGACGGTCGACCTCGAGGCGCATGACAGGATCCTGACGGGTGACGGCGGACCCACCATCGTATGTCGCCGCGGACCGGCATCTGCGCGCACCCGTCGCGCCGAGCCGGCCGCGTTCGGCCGCCGAGCATCGTTGCCCACGTCCGCTCCGGCGCGGTTCCGCCGTGGTTCCGGCCCGGTGGCCGGCCCGTCGAGGCGACCGGACCGGCGGCTACCATCGCCCCGTCGCACCGCGGACCGATCCGCCGCCGCGGCCGTCCTCGCCGATGGCCACCGCGCCGCCACCGAGGTCCGGTGCACCACCCGGACCGGTGTGGCTTCCGAGCACCGCCGCGGTCGACCTCCATCCTCCCACGCCTGCCCATCGAGCGAGCATGTTTGCCTCTGTCAACGACGTCACCCTCAACTATCGCAGCGAGGGCGAGGGGCCACCGGTCGTCTTCCTGCACGGCCTGGGTGGCACCGCCAACATCTGGCACGGGGTGATGGCCGCGATGGTCCAGCACCACCACTGCGTCGCGATCGACCTGCGTGGCCACGGCCGCAGTGGTGGCCAGGGCCGGTTCAGCATCGAGGGCTTCGCCAAGGACGTCGAGTCGTTGATGCGCCACCTCGAACTGCCGTCCGTGACCCTGGTGGGCCACTCCATGGGCTCGCTGGTGGCCCAGCACCTCGCGCACCGTCGCCAGGACCTGGTCGGCCGGTTGGTCCTGGTCGGCGCGATCAGCCAGTTCCAGCCCGCCACCTCCGACGCCTACCGGACCCGGGCCGACCAGGTCGACGCCGACGGCCTCGAACCACTGGTCGACGCCTGGCTGGCCGGCGCGGTCAGCCCCCAGACCCACGCCCTGCAGTCGGGTGCGACCGGCCTGTTGCGCGAGATGTTCCTGCGCAACGACCCCGCCTCCTACGCGAAGTCGACCCGGGCGCTGGCCGAGGCCCCGTCGATCCGGCGCGACGAACTGGGCCAGCCGACGCTGATCCTGACCGGTGCCCACGACCGCTCGACGCCGCTGGCGATGTCCGAGGAACTGCACCGCTCGATCCCGGTCAGCCGGGTCGAGGTGCTGCCCGACGTGTCGCACTGGTCCCCGATCGAGGCGCCCGGGCGGATCGCCGCGTCGATCCTCGAGTTCCTGACCTGACGTCGATCGGGGACGTCGCACCGGTGACGGGGACGGGAGGTGAGGTGGACGGCCCCACGACCGTGCCCGCCACCGCCCCCCGACGGGGCGTCGGCCCGGACTCCACGCCTCGACCGCTGCCACCACTGGCCCACGACGGCACCCACCGGACGCTGGTGGTGCCAGCACTGGACGAGGTCGACGCGATTCCGGCGCTGGTGGACCTGGCCGCGACGCTGGACGGCATCGTCGACCGCGTCGTCGTCGTGGACGGCGGATCGACCGACGGGACCGTCGAGGCGGCCCGCACGGCCGGGCTGGAGGTCCTGGTCGCGGCCGAGCGCGGGCCATCCGGTCCGGTCCTGGGCAAGGGCGACTCGCTGTGGCGCGTCGCCGACCTCGACACCGACGTGGTGGTGCTGCGCGACGCCGACGTCCGCGGCGTGGACGCGGCCGACGTCGATGCCCTCGCCCGAGCGGTCGAGGCCGAGGGCATCGCGTTGGCCAAGGGTCGCTTCACCCGCCTGCAGGAGGTCGACGGCGCATCCCGCCCCCTGCCGGGCCGGATCACGGCGTTCGTGGCCCGGCCACTGCTGGCCCTGGTCGCCCCGGACCTCGACCACGTCACCGAGCCGCTGTCCGGACAGGTGGCGATCCGCGCCGACGTGCTGGCCGACCTGCCCGTGGTCACCCGGTACGGCGTCGACGTCGGGCTGGTGCTGGACGTGGCGAGCCGGTTCGGACCGACGGCGGTCTCCACGGTCGAGGTCGGGCCGCTGACCCACCGCTCCAAGGACGACGCCTCGCTGGTCCCGATGGCGCACGACGTCGCCGCGACGATCCTGGCCCTGCGCCGCCCCGTCACGTCGGACCATCCGGACCCGACGCGCGAACCCGACGTCGCCGCGCACCTGCCCTGCGCCGGTCCGGCCGGACCGCTGTGGTGCGACCGCCGCGTGCAGGCTGGACGGCCGCCGGCGTCGACACGGCCTGACCGCCCGGGGCCGCCAGAACGCCCGACCGACCTTCCGCCCGCCACCGAACGCCCGCCCCGTCCGAGCACGACCCGGACCCGACCACGGAGCCCGCATGCCCGACTGGCTGTCCGACACTGGTGCGACCCTCATGGGGATCGTCAACGTCAACCCGGACTCGTTCTCCGACCCGCGCGCCGAGACCGACCCGGACGAGCGGCTCGCGGTCTCGCGGGCGTTGGTGGTGGACGGCGCGAGCGTGGTGGACCTCGGTGCCCAGTCCGCCGCCACCCACCTGCCGGTGGTCGACCCACACGACGAGGTCGCGGCCCTGGTCCCGATCGTGACGGCGTTGGCGGCCGAGGGCGTCGCGATCAGCGTGGACACCTACAAGCCGACCGTCGCCGCGGCGGTGCTGGCCGCCGGCGCCGACATCCTCAACGACTACTCCGGCGTGGAGCACCCCGAGGTCATCGAGACGACCGCCGACCACGATGCGTGGTACGTGCTGACCCACAACCGTGGCCGGCCCAAGCAACGCCTGACCGAACCGTCGCGCTACGACGACGTGACCGGTGACGTCATCGACTTCTTCGACGGGCAACTGGCACGACTCGCCACGCTGGGCCTGTCGCCCGACCGGGTGGTGCTGGACCCGGGCGTCGACCTGTCCAAGACCCCGCGCCAGACCCTGCAGGTGCTGCGCGAGGTGGATCGCCTCGCAGCCGCGTTCGACCAGCCGTGGTTGTGGGCCATCTCCCGCAAGGACGTCCTGGGGGTCGCGACCGGCCGCGCACCCGCCGACCGCGACCCGGCCACGCTGGCGGTCGTCGACTGGTTCGCCGACCGGCCCCGCACGCTGTTGCGCGTGCACGACGTGGCCGGGGCCAGCGATCACCTGACCATGCGCGCCTTGCTGCGGGGCGAGCGCGACCTGGCCGACGACGCCCTGCTGGACCCCGCCCTGTACCGCCAGGCACCGCCGACCTGACGGGCGCGGGGGGTAGGTTGGCAGGCATGAGTGACCTGCCGAAACTGACCCGCGCCGACCTCGGGGACGACCCGATGGCGGCCTATGCCGCGTGGGTGCAGGACGCCCGCGACGCCGACCTGACCGACCCCGATGCCGCCGTCGTGGCGACCGCGACCCCGGACGGGGTCCCGTCCGCGCGGGCCGTGCTGGTCCGGGTGGTCGACGACCAGGGGCTGGTGTTCTTCACCAATCGCACCAGCCGCAAGGGCCGTGAACTCCACGACAATCCCGCGATCGCGGTGACGGCGGTGTGGACCGACCTGCATCGCTCGGTCCGCTTCGAGGGCACCAGCGAGCCGGCCACCGACGCCGAGTCCGACGCCTACTGGAACAGCCGTCCGCACGGGTCCCGGGTGGCCGCGATCGCCTCGCCCCAGTCGCAGTCGATGACGCGTGACGAGTTGGAGGACCGCTGGGCCGCGCTGTCCGAGGAGTACCCCGAGGGCCGCGAGATTCCCCGGCCCGACCGCTGGGGCGGCATCCGCGTTCGTCCCACCTCGGTGGAGTTCTGGCTCGGCCGGCGCTTCCGGATGCACGACCGGCTGGTCTACCACCGGACCGACACCGGCTGGGACGTGGATCGGCTGGCGCCGTGACGGAGGACTGGGAACTCCTCGCCGAGGAACCGGTGACCACGCCCGACGAGCCACCGGCGTGGTGGAAGGTGCATCCCACGACCTTCCTCGGCAGCGTGGTCATGCTGTCGTTCGCGATCTTCTCGATCACCGGCGCGATCGAGAGCGGTGGGTGGCAGCCATGGCTGGCCGCGTTGGGATTCACCACCAATGCGCTGGCGCTGCTGGGTGTTGCTCGGGCCCGGACCATGATGCGGGCCATGGAGGGTGGCGACCGCTCGTACGCGCGCGTGTCCGAACTGGGCCCGTGGGGCCGACGCGAGTGGTGGCTGACGCTGACGGCGTTCGGCGGGTTCGTCGTCGGCATCGGCACGGTCCTGCTCGCCTGACGGCTGCGCCGCGGCGTCGAACGACCGCCGCCACCGGCCTGCCGACCGCCCCCGACCGTCCCCTCGACCCCCCCGCCGTCCCCATCGACACCCGGAGCTCGCGTGCCCCACGTCCGCGCCGCCGATCCGCACCGAGCGCCCACGCGCTGGGTGGTCGTGGGCGTCGGCGCGCGCGGGGCCGCCTACGCACGCCACCTGCGCGACCTCCCGGCTCGCGCGACCGTGGTCGGACTGGCGTCACCACCCCACGTGCTGCGTGACGAGGTCCAGGCCGACCTCGGGCTCCGCGACGACCAGGTGTGGGACTCGTGGGAGGACCTCGCGGCCGAACCGCGTGTCGCGGACGCGGCGGTCGTCGCGGTCCAGGACCGCCAACACCACCCCAGTGCCCTGGCCCTGGCCGAGCGCGGCTACGACCTGCTGCTGGAGAAGCCGATCGCCCCCACCGAACGGGAGTGCGTCGAGGTGGAGGCGGCCGCGAGCCGCGCGGGCGTGCGGCTCGCGATCTGCTTCGTACTGCCCCACGCCCCGTACTGGCGGGCGATGCGACGGGCGCTGGACGACGGCGCGGTCGGGGACGTCGTGTCCGTCGACCACCTCGAACCGATCGGCGCGCACCACTTCGCGCACTCGTTCGTGCGAGGTGCGTGGCGGCGCGAGGACACCTCGTCGAGCCTGTTGCTGGCCAAGTCCTGCCACGACATCGACCTGGTGCGCTCGATGGTCCCGGACCCGGTCACGCACGTGTCGTCGTTCGGGTCGCTGCACCTGTTCCGACCCGAGCACCAGCCCGCCGGCGCGACCGATCGGTGCACGACCTGTCCGGTCGAGCCGGACTGCACGTGGTCGGCGCCACGGTTCTACCGGCGTGGGCTGGACCCGGCCAACGCCTACGAGCACTACTTCACACGTGTCGTGGCGCCGACCGCCACCGCCGCCGACCTCGACCAGGCCCTGGCCACCGGGCCGTACGGGCGTTGCGTGTTCACCGCCGACAACGACGTGGTCGACCACCAGGTCGTGGCCATGTCGTTCGCCGGCGGCCAGACCGCGTCGTTCACGCTGACCGCCTTCAGCGCCCCCGGCCACCGGCGGACCACGATCTTCGGCACGCGCGGCCAACTCCGCGGCGACGGCACCACCTGGACGGTGTTCGACCACGGCACGCAGGCCGAGACACCGGTCACCGTCCCGTCGTCCGGGGCCGGTGCGGACCAGGGCCACGGCGGCGGCGACCCGCGCCTGGTGGCCGCGGTCGCCGAGTCGTTCTGGAGTGGCGACGAGTCACTGGTGGCGTCGGCCGCCGCCAGCGTCGACAGCCACCGGATCGTCTTCGCCGCCGAGCGCGCCCGCCTCACCGGCACCGTCGTCGCCCTCACCTGACCGCACCTGACCCGACCTCACGTGACCCCGACCGCGACCACACCGACACCCGACCCCACCGATCCCTGACTGCGCCCGCACCGATCCCGATGTGAATTTCGCATGGAGATGTGGGGAACGTCGACCAGGCGACCCCAAGTCACATCGGGATCCGGACGTCACATCACGACGGAACCCCGGCAGCCGAGGACACGGCGACAGCGACCACGGGGTGGAGGCTGGATGTTGCCGAGCGCAGCGAGCAACTCCAACGCGTCCGAGGGACGAGATCCACCTGTCCTCGACCACGGATGACGCCGCCGAGAACGAACCCCCGGGCGAGTTCTCGAACCTGCCCGAGGAACGAGGGCAGGCGTCAGTCGGCGCGGTCGCGGAGTTCCTCGACCAGCGCGGGGACGACGTCGTAGAGGTCACCGACCACGCCGAAGTCGGCGATCTGGAAGATCGGCGCCTCGGCGTCCTTGTTGATCGCGACGATGTTCTGCGACGTCTGCATCCCGGCACGGTGCTGGATCGCACCCGAGATCCCCGAGCCCAGGTACAGCAACGGCGAGATCGTGCGGCCGGTCTGGCCGATCTGGTAGCGGTGCGGGTACCACCCGGCGTCGGTGGCGGCGCGCGAGGCACCGACCCCGGCCCCCAGCACGTCGGCCAGTTCCTCCATCAACTCGAACCCGTCCTCGTTGCCCAGCCCACGACCGCCGGCCACGACGATCGCGGCCTCGCCGATGTCGGGCCGGTCCGCGGATCCCTGCTTCTCGACCGACACCACCGTGGCGGCCTGCGCGGCCTCGGACAGGTCGACGTCGAACTCGACCACGTCGGGTGCGTCGCCGTCGGTCGCCTCCACCGGGAAGGCGTTGGCCGACACGCCGAACAGGGCCAGCTTGCCGTCGGCCACGCGCGACTTGGTGATCGTGGCGCCACCGAAGACCTCCTTGGTGGCGACGATGGTGCCGTCCTCCACGGCCAGGTCGGTGACGTCGGTGATGACCCCGCCGTCCCGCCGGATGGCCAGGCGGGCGGCGACGTCCTTGGTGTGGTTGCTGGACGCGAACAGGATGGCGCCGACGTCGTGTTCGTCCAGCAGGGCCTCGAGCGCCTCGACCTTCGGCAGCGTGACGTACGCGTCGGCGTCTTCGTCGTCCCACCAGTAGAGGGTCTGGGCACCGTTGGCGCCCAGGACCTCCTCGGCGTCGTCGGCGTCCTCGCCCAGCCAGACGGCGGCGACGGTGTCACCGGTGTCGGCGGCGATGCGCCGTGCGGCGGTCAGCATCTGCAGGCTGACCTTGCGGGGCGTGCCCTCGGAGTGGTCGATCAGGACCAGGATGTCAGACATTGTCGGTTCCTTCGTGGTCGGTGGTGGCAGTCGTTCGCGTGGTCGGCGTCGGCACCCGTGGGACGGGCGATCGACGGCGTCAGATGAACTTCTGCTCCTCCATCCAGTCGGCCAGGTCGCTGGCGGCGGCCCCTGACCCGTCGTCCTCGACGATCGTCCCGGCGGCCTTCGGCGGGCGCGACGTGAACTCATACATCGTGGCCGACGCGTCACCCATCCCGACCTGGTCGGGTTCGACGCCCAGGTCGGCCAATGACTTGACGTCCAGCGGCTTGGACTTGGCCGCCATGATCCCCTTGAAGTTGGGGTAGCGCGGCTCGTTGATGGCCTCGACGACCGACACGACGGCCGGCAGGGTCGACTCGACGACGTCCCAGCCTTCCTCGTGCTCGCGGTGGACGGTGATGGCGTCGCCGTCGATCTCCAGGAAGCGTGCATAGGTCAGCGACGGCAGGTCCAGCAGCTCGGCCACGGCCGCCGGCACCAGCGAGGTGCGGGCATCGGTGGACTGGTTGCCGAAGATGACCAGGTCGAACTCGACGTCGGCCAGTGCGGCCGCCAGGATGCGCGCCGTCCCGATCGCGTCGGAGCCCGTGATTGCCTCGTCGGTCACCTGGATGGCCCCGTCGAGGCCGTACGACAGTGCCTTGCGGATGGTCGACTGGGCCTCCTCCGGTCCGATCAGCAGCACCGTGACCTCGGCGCCGGTCGACTCCTTGAGCTTGACCGCCTCCTCGATGGCGAACTCGTTGACCGGGCACAGCACGGTCTCACCGGCATCGCGGTCCATGGTGTTGGTGGACTCGTCGATGACCTTCTCGCCGGCGGTGTCGGGGACACGCTTGACCGGAACGATGACCTTCATGGTCGGGATCCTTGGTGGTGGCGGAACGGACGGGAAACAGGCATGGCAGGCGTCGACCGTCCACAGGTTGCACGTGTGGGTGGCCGAACGACCGGCCGATCGACGACGGTAGCGCGTCCCCCACATCCTACCCGAATCTGTAGCACTCACTCCAAGTCGCCGCGTGTTCCGTGGTGGTGGGACCGGTGGAGCAGCCGTCCACGATCGACACGACGTGCGTCTGCTCGGCCACGCCTGCCCACGCGGTCCGCCCCGACGACTCGGGCGGCACGGCTGGTCGGCCGGGGCCTTCACCTGACCGACGTCGTCCGACCACTCCCTTCACCCGACCGACGTCGTCCGAACACTCAGTAGAGGCCGCGCGGGCGGAACAGGCGGTCGTGGACGCTGATGGCGTAGCTGTCGGACATGCCGGCCACGTAGTCCACGGCCTGCTGGAGGGGATGGTCCGACGCACTGGCGTAGCCCGGCGGGATCTCGTCGGGGTGGTCGGCGAAGTGATCGACCAGCGACCTGATCAGGCGGATCGCCTTGACGTTGTGCTCGCGCGACTCGTCCCGCAGGTAGACGTCGGCGAACATGAACGCGCGCAGGTCGTGGAAGGCCTGCAACTGCCGGCCGTGCATGGTCAGTTCACCGGCCTCGGACGACGCCACGATCACGTCGGTGGCCATCGTCTCGATCCAGTCCCCCGGCTCCCCGAAGGTGGCCAGCACGTGCTCGGGAACCATGTCGACGGTCAGCACGCCGGCGCGCATCGCGTCCTCGGCGTCGTGGGCGAGGTAGGCGATCCGGTCGGCGAAGCGGCAGACCATCCCCTCGGCGGTGTCCGGCGGTGGGTCGTTGCGCCACGACGAGCCCCGGATCCCGTCGCGAACCTCGTAGGTGAGGTTCAACGGCTCGAGCTTGTCGACGATCCGCAACGACTGGACGGCGTGCTGCCACTCCCCCAACGGCGCGCCCAACGTGACCATGTACGGCGACAGCGCCTCCTCGCCGGTGTGCCCGAACGGCGAGTGCCCGAGGTCGTGGCCCAGGCAGATCGCCTCCGCCAGGGCCTCGTTCAACCCCAGCCCGACCGCGATCGCACGTCCGACCTGCGCGACCTTCAGCGTGTGGGTCATGCGCGTGACGAAGTGGTCGCCCTCGGGGTTGAGGAACACCTGGGTCTTGTGCTTGAGCCGGCGGAACGCCTTGGAGTGCAGGATCCGGTCGCGGTCACGTTCGAACGGCGTGCGCCAGTCGTGGTCGTCCTCGGGCTCCTCGCGCCCGCGCGATTCGTCGGACCTGGTCGCCGCCGGCGACAACCACTCGTGCTCCCACGCGATCCGCGCCGCGCGGTCGCGTGCGGTCATGGGCCCATCTGGCGAGGCCGGGGCATCGGGCTCGGGCAGCCGGGTGGGGGTGCCGGTGTCCAGGGTTCGTTGGAAGGTCATGGCGCTCTCGAGGATCGGCAGTCGAGTGTGCGCATCGCCCCGGTGTCCCGGGCCAATGCGCGCACTCGACGTCAGGTGGTGGTGGACGGTCAGGTGGCGGCGGTCAGGTGGTGACGGGCGAGGGAGGCCTGGTCGGGGTCACTGGTCTCCCGCGCCACCCGGACCGCCACCGCGGTCGTGGACGATGATCGAGGCCTCGCCGAGGGCGTCGGGGTCGATGCTGGAGTCGTCGACGGTCCCGTCGGGGCCGGTGACGATGCGACGGCGGATCCGACCCGAGACGGCGTCGACGGCGATGGTGGCGACGATCACCACGACCAGCGCGATGCCGGCGCGTTCCCACACCTTGAACGAGATGTACTGGCTCAACAGCGTGCCGATGCCGCCCGCGCCGACCACGCCCAGCACGGCGGAGGCCCGGATGTTGACCTCGAACCGGTACATCGCGAACGACGCCAGTTCGGGCATGACCTGGGGCAGCACGCCCCACCGCAGGCGCTGGGGACTCGTGGCCCCGACGGCGTCGGCAGCCTCGATCGGGCCGCGGTCCAGGCCCTCGATGATCTCGTAGCACAACTTGCCCAGGGTCCCCACGGACCCGACCGCGATGGCCATGACCCCGGTGCGTGCCGTCAACCCGAACACCGGGATGAACGCCACGGCCAGGATGAGTTCCGGAATCGCGCGCAACACGTTGAACACCTGGCGGACGACGAAGACCACGGGACGCGGCGCGAGGTTCTCGGCGGCCAGGAACGCCATCGGGATGGACACGATCGTCGCCAGCACGGTGCCGAGCCACGCGATCGCGATCGATTCCCACATCGCCGACACCAGGCCGGGCAGTGCCGACCAGTCCGGATCGCGGAACATCAGCCACAGGATCCGCCCGAACGCGGGGATCGCCCCCAGCAACCGGTTGAAGCGGATGTCGGCGGTCAGGCCCCAGGCCAACAGGGCCACGACGACCATCGTCACGACCCAGCGGAAGACCTCCATGCCCTTCTCGGGTCGCACGGCGGCGGCAGCACGCTCCTGCCTCGACGACTCCACGTCGGTGTCCATCTCGGGGTGGCTCACACCAGTCTCCTGCGGAAGTACAGCGACAACCGCTCGACCAGGAAGGTGATGATGAAGAAGAGCACGATCAGGCCCCACACCTGGCGCCAGGCCCGGGCGTTGCGGTAGAAGTCGATCAGTTGGCCGATGCCGCCGGCACCGACCAGCCCCAGCACGGCCGAGGCGCGCAGGTTCAGTTCGAAGTTGTAGAGCAGGAAGGAGATGTAGGACGACAGGACCTGGGGGACGATCGCGGTGCGCAGCATCGCGGTGTGGCCGGCACCGGTGGCGTGGGCGGCCTCGACCGGTCCGAGGTCGATCCCGTCCAGCACGTCACTGGTGAGCTTGGACGTCACGGCGATCGAGAAGAAGATCAGCGACAGGATGCCGGGCAGCACGCCGATGCCCACCATCGCCACGAACAGCAGCGCCCACAGCACGTCGGGGATGGCCCGGACGACGTTGTTGAAGGCCTTGGCGATGGTGTACACGGCGTTGTTCGGCGCCCCGACCCGGCTGTTCCACAACGCCAGCGGCAGCGCCGCGAAGCCGCCGACGATGGTCCCGATGACCGCCATCTGGACGGTCTCGACGAAGGCGCTCAGGGCCCGCGTGTTCGTGACCTGCGTCCAGTCGAGGTGGAGCAGTCCGGCGAAGGACGAGTTCGGGCGTCCGAGGTCCTCCACGATCCCGGCCAGCGAGAAGTCGGTGGCGTACACGGTCACCGCCGTGAAGACCACGACGAGCAGGCCCATCGCGATCGCGAACGGCGACACCGGCGGCTTGTCCGGACGCGGTGCGGGTGCGCGCGACGACCGGCGGGTGCCGGGAGTGGCGGTCGTGCTCACTCGGGTGCCCCACCCTCGATCGGGACACTGCCGGCCGCCGCCTGCACGTCGGCCTCGTCGGCGTCGCCCATCACGTCCTCGGCCGTCAGGCTGCGGCCGTAGATGTCGCGGAACACCCGGTCGTCGGCAGCCGAGCCCGGCCCGTCGAACACCAACTCCCCCGACCGCAGGCCGATGATCCGGTCGGCGTACCGGGTGGCGAGGTCGAGGAAGTGCAGGTTCACGATCGTGGTGATCCCGAGTTCACGGTTGATCTGTTGGAGGTAGCGCATGACCGCGTGCGAGGTCGGCGGGTCCAGCGACGCCACCGGCTCGTCGGCCAGGATGATCGATGGTTCCTGCGCCAGGGCACGCGCGATGCCGACCCGTTGCTGCTGGCCACCCGACAGGTTCGACGCGCGCACGTAGGCCTTCTCGACGATCTCGACCCGTTCGAGCGCGCGCATCGCGATCTCGATGTCGTCCTTGGGGTACATCCCCAGCAGCGTCCGCCACGTCGGCACGCGGTGCAGGCGCCCCATGAGCACGTTGTTGAGGACGGTGGTGCGCGTGACCAGGTTGAAGCCCTGGAAGATCATCCCGACCTCGGCCCGGAGGTCGCGCAGGCCCGCCCCGGTCAGTCCGACGACCTCGTGGCTGCGGCGGCCGCCGTCGCCGTCGGCGGTGTCGACGGTCAACGACCCACCCGTGAGTGGGACGAGCCCGTTCACGGCGCGGATCAGGGTCGACTTGCCGGCACCGGACAGGCCGACGATCACGACGAAGTCGCCCTGTTCGATGGTGAGGTCGAGGTCCTTCATCGCATGGACGCCACCGGGATAGGTGACCGACGCGTTGGAGAACTGGATCATGCGGGTCCCTTTCCGGGGACGAGCGGGGCACGGGCGACCGGGGCGGACCGGGGCGGACCGGCCAGCACGTCGTCGTGGTGCTCCCCCCGAACGGCGCCACGCCCGGCGGCGCCACCCACTCTAGCGGCGGGCTCCGTTCGTCCCCGGCCTCGACCGGGTCCGACGGCCGACGGCGATACGGGCCACCCCCGACGTGCAGGGGTGGCCCGTATCGTGGTGCGTCAGGAGGTCAGTTCAGGCCGAGCTGGTCGGCCAACTGCTCCTGCAGGTCACGGATGACGTCGAACTCGCCGTCGTTGACCGGGGCCAGGCCGTCGATCTCGTACAGCTCGTCCATGACGGTGGCGCCCTCCTCGGTCTCGGAGATCGCGACCAGTGCGTCACTGATCGCCTGCGCGCCGGCCTCGTCGATGTCATCGGTCACGGCGAACCCGTCGTTGGGGATGGCCGACGACCAGCCGAACACGACGACCTTCTCGCCGACGTCCGGGGTCTGCTCGACCAGCTGGCCGCGCGCGTCGTTGAACGACACGCCGACGCTGGCGTCACCGTCGTAGACGGCCTGCACGGCGTTGTCGTGCGAGCCGGCGAAGATGGCGTCGATGCCGTTGATGGGGTCGACGCCGGCGGTCAGCAGCTGCAGGGACGGCACGGCGTAGCCGGACGTCGAACCCTGGTCGACGAACGCGACCGTCTGGCCCTCGACGTTGCTCAGCATGTCCTGGCCGATCGGGCCCTCGGCAGCATCGGTGGCCTCGTCCACGCCGTTGCAGAACAGGAAGGTCTCGCCGCCCTCCTGCTCGACGCCGACGGGCTCGTCCTCGCAGTAGGTGTCGGGGTCGTTGGTGAACCACTGGGTCACGTAGGAGAAGGACCCGAAGCGCTCGGCCTGCAGGATCAGGTCGGACCCGACGGCCTCGGCCTGGACCATCTGCAGCGGCCCGAGACCACCGGCGACGTGGGCCTGGCCGGACTCCAGCGCGGCGATGACACCGGCGTAGTCGGTCGGCACCTGGGCCTCGACGGTCACGCCCAGTTCCTCACCGAGCATGTCGGCCAGGGGCTGGGCCGTCTCGATCAGGCCACCGGTCTCCTGCGACGGGGTCAGGGTGAGGATCAGCGGGTCCGGCAGGTCGGCCATCGACTCGGTCGAGGTCTCCGACATCGACTCGGACTCCGACATGGCCGGCGACGGCTCGGACATCGACTCGGACTCCGACATCACGGGGTCGGAGGTGGCGGACTCGGTGCTGTCGTCACCGCCACAGGCGGTCAGGACGAGGGCACCGGCGGTTGCCAGAGCAAACAGTGCGCGACGATTCATCAGTGGGTTCCTTGGATGGGATGGTGGTGGGCCCGGAGTGCTCGGCACGGCGAGGGCCGATCGGGTCCCCGCAGTCCCACAAGACGGGGACCTGAGCGGCCAGCCACGTCAACGATCGGGATCGTACCCCGACCCCTCGGGCCGTCCAGCCACCGGTGCGGCCACCGAACACTCGGCATCCGCAGGCCTCGTCCGAGCCAGGACTGCCCGATCCGGCGCCCTGCGAGGACTCCCGACGTACGATCGACCCACGGTTGCCCATCGGGAGGTTGCTCGTGACGGCTGGTCCCGCGGCGCTCGAGGCACCTCGACGCGTGCCCGAAGGCGGGATGGTGGTCGGCGACGACGCCCGCCAGGCGGAGGATGCGCCCAGCGGGACGCCGGCGGATCCATCGGGTCGGACCGACAGGCCGTCCGCCCGACGCTGGCTGGTCGCCGGAGCCGCAGTCCTGGTGCTCGCCGCCGGGGTGCTGGTGGCCGTGGGCAGCGACGAACCCGATGTTCGCGTCCCCGATCCTGCCACCGGGGCCATGGTGCCGGCGCCACCTGCCCCGGCGGGGCCGATCGCGTACCGATGGGCCGTTCCCGTCCCGATCCAGCGACAGTTGATCGGGCTGGCCCACGTCGGCGACCAACTGGTGTGGGCCAGCCGGCGGGGTGCCTTCGCCCAGACGGACCCGGGGTTGGTCGTGGTCGCCAATGCCACCCTCGATGGCAGCCACCGCTGGTCTCGGGCGTTCGACGACCCCAGGACCGCGGTCCTGGTGGGGAGCACGACCGACGACCTCGCACTGCTGGCCTCGGCGCCCATCGACGACCCGCCCACCGGCCACCACGCGTTCGTCGAGCGGTCCGTGGTCGTGGCGCTGGACGCCGATGGGACACCCCGGTGGGAGATCCCGCTGGACGGGTCGCGCGCGTCAGGCATGTTGGACGTGACCCGACGCCGACTGATCCTGCGCGACGACGTCGCGGTCCGAGAGGTCGACGTCACCGACGGGTCCATCACGGCCCGGATGCCCCATGTCGTCGACGGCGGTGCCGTGCGTGTCGCCCGGCGGTCGGGTGACACGTGGGTGGTCCCGGTCGACGCTGGCTGGGAGGTGCGCGCCGACACGGGCGAGGTGGTCCGCGTCGACACCGCACTGGCCCCGGCGGTGACCCCCGACCTGGTCGTGACGGCGGACGGCTCGTCGATCCACGCCCGTCGACGCGACGGCGGTGCGGACGCGTGGGAGGTGGACCTGGCCGCGCCCGTCGTCACCGTCGCCGCCGCGACAGCCCCCGGCACCGACCTGTCGTTGCAGGCGGGCACGTTCCCGCTGCCGCCCGCCACGGACGGGCGTGGCGGCGTGACCGTGGAGACGGCCGGAAGCGCCGACGCGGCCGAGCCGAGCACCACGCTGGTGTCCGCCGCCGGCGAGGTGGTCTCCACCGTGTCGACGGCCGAGCGCGAGCGGGTCGGCGAGCACCTCAACGTCCGCATCGCGGTCGACGGGCAGGACTGGTCGCTGTGCGCCCGCTCGTCGTTCCCGTGGCCGCGTGACGCCTGCCCGCACGACGTCGCCGTGGCCGACGACGACGGCGACCTGGTCGGGACGGTGGACGGCGTGGTCGGCACCGGCCGCGCGTCCGGGACCTGGTCGCGCGTGACCCGGGAGGGCCTCGTCCTCCAGGACGGTGACAGCGTGGAACTGCGACGCTGGCCGGACCTGGACCGGGGCTGGACGGTGCCGGACGGTGCCGTCGACAGCCTTGCCAGCGACATCCTGGTGGTCACCTCGACCCGTGGGGTCGGGATCGGGACCGACGCGCGCACGGATTCGGTGGCCTGGTACAGCTGATTCGTGCGCCCCGGCCGAGCGCCGATCGAGCGCCGACCGAGTTCAGCCCTGCCGGTCGACCAACGTCGCGAAGTCGTCCCAGCCGTGGACGTCCTGCGCCCCCGCGAGCGGTTCGTTCCAGGGCCGCACGAACCGGCACACGACGGCGTCCGGACGCTCGCGCAGCAACGGGGGCAGCACGAGTGGTGAGTCGTCGAGGTAGACGTCGCAGGCCACCGCCCACTTGTCGTCGCGCATGTGGACCTCGCGGGTGGGCAGGCCCTGGTCGGCGATCCAGTGGTAGGTGTCGTGGATGGCCCACCACGGCTTGGAGGTCAGGATCACGATGTCGTGGCCGTCCCGGGCGAGTCGGTGGAGGGTGTCCACCGCGCCGCGGTAGGTGTCGAGGTGGCGGAAGATGCTGGGCCGCCGATCCCCGCCCCGAGCCCACCACCAGAAGTCGCCCATGGAGGCGAAGCCACCGACGTGGTGCAGCCCGTCCCAACTGGTAACCAGGTCGGCGGTCAGGTCCGAGCCGTGCTCCTCGGCGTGCAGGCCCATCCAGCCCGCGTTGAAGTCGGCCACGACCCCGTCCAGGTCGATCCCCAACCGCATCCGTGCTCCCCGTCTCGTCGGTCGGCCACGCTACCGCGACGGCGGTGGGAGTCGGATCGATGACCCGGATCGCGTTGACGAGGGGCGGCATCGCCCCGCCGGATACCGTCGATCGCGACCTCGACCGCCAGGGAGCCCGCGTGTCGCCACGACGCCGATCGAGCGACGCGGACGCCGGTCCCGTGTCGATGGTCGTCGGCGACCGACCACCCCCTCCCGAACCCGGTGCCGACGGTCGACCCGAGCCCCAGCGCGACCCGGGGGGCCCGCACGACGGCCCGCCGGACGGATCGCCCGAGGACGGGTCCTCCCCACCGCACCGGGCCCGACTCGCCGTGGTCGCCGTGCTCGTCCTGGTCGTCGCCGGCGGCGCGTGGCTGGTCCGACCCACACCACCCGCGACCCCGGATGCCCATGCCTCGGCCCCCACCGACGCCGTCCAACTTCGGTGGTCCGCCGACGTCGGTGCGGGCGCCGCGCCGTCCCAGATCCAGCCGCAGGTGTGGCCGGTCGGCGACGACCTGCTGGTGCACCACACCGAGCGGGGTGGGTCGCGTGGCCAACAGGTGCTGGAACGCCGTGACGGTGCGACCGGGGCCGTCCAGTGGTCGGTCGAGGTCGCCCGCACGGACCTGGTGGTACCGCTGGGCGACGACGGCCCGCTCGGCCGACCGGGCACCTGGTTCTGGACGGAACAGGCTGATGAGGTCCGCGGGATCGACGCCAGTACGGGACGGGATCGGTGGACGATGCCGGGGTCGCCCCAGTCGCAGGCGGAGGTGTTGGCCGACGGCAGCCTGTTCGTCGCGGGCGACGCCGGCTGCGGGACCGTCGACACTCGGTCCGGACGCTTCCGCTTCGTCCTGGACGGCAGCGAGTGCCAGACGTGGGCGGGCGGCATCCTGTGGCGCGACGGTGGTGACCTGGTGTACGTGGACGCCGATGGGCTCGAGCGCGCCCGGGTCGCGTCCGACACCGGGGAGTCGGCCCCGCCGACGCTGGTGGGCGACCTGCTCGTGGAGGTGGACGACACCACGCTTCAGGCGCGCACCCTCGCCGGCGAGTCCCGCTGGTCGCGAGACCTCGGGCCCGGCCCGTGGTGGGTGGTCACGACCGTCGACGACGACCACGTCCGCGTGTTCGGCGACGACGCCAGCGTCCTGGTCGAGGCGACGACCGGCCGCGAGGTCGGGCGACTGGGCGGGTCGGCCGCCGGTTTCATGACCGACGCGGGATCGGTCCGGTTCGTGGCCGCCGCCGACGGGATGACGTCCGGCGAGGCTGCCGGCATCTGGTCGCGCTCACCGGACGCCGCTCGCCTGGGCCTCTACGACGTCACCGGCGACCTCCTCGGGGAGACGGAGGTGGTCGTGACCAGCCTGCCGCTGCTGACCCACCAGGGCATGCTCCTCGCCCACGGCCCCGACGACGATCGACGGCTCTCCCTGTTCGACCCCGACGACCTGTCGACCGTGTGGGTCGTCGAGCTGGACCTGCGCTTCGGCCAGCCGGCCGCCAGCACGGACCGACTGGTCGCCGTCGTCGGCGACGTCGACGGCAGCCGGCGGCTGGACGTGTTCACGCCCTGACGCCGTCGGGTCCGGCGGGGCTGCCCGACGGCGGGTGGTTCACTGGCCCCATGGACACCCCCCGACCCACCCGCCCGCACGAGCCCGACCCCGGCCCCGATCGCGATCCCGGCCCCGATGCCGCACCCGACCACACGCTGCCCCTGACCGGCGAGCGCACGGTGCCGGACCTCCCCGACGAGAACTACTGGTTCCAGCGCCACGTCGCCGCCTACGACCACGTGGCCGGCAGGGTCCACGGGACCATCCTGGACGCCGGTTGCGGCGAGGGGTACGGCCTGTCCATCCTCCACGACGCCGGTGCCCGCGGCGTCATCGGCGTCGAGGTGGATCCGCTGGTCGCCGACCATGCACGCCGCCGCTACGCCCACGACGGGATTCCGGACATCGACGTGGTCGAGGCCGACCTCGACGACCTCCCACTGGTCGCCGACACCCTCGACGCCGTGGTGTGCCTGCAGGTGGTCGAGCACCTGTCCGCGCCGGGCGCGGCCATGTCGGAGCTGGCACGGGTGGTGCGCCCGGGGGGCGAGGTGGTCGTCACCACGCCGAACCGGCTGACGTTCAGCCCCGGCACGGACGTCCCCACGAACCCCTTCCACCACCGCGAGTACACCGCTCGCGAACTGGCCGGCCTGCTGACGTCGGCCGGGCTGGTCGTCGACCAGGTGCGGGGTGTGCACCACGGTCCCGAACTGGCCGGTCGACTGGCCGACCTGGGCGCCGAGGACCCCACGGCGGTGCTGGCCGACCCCGCGACCTGGGACGACGACCTCCGAGCCCTCGTCCACGGCGTCACGGCGGCGGACTTCCGGTTCCTGGACGACGAGACGGTGCCGGTGGCGACCTGCCTCGACCTCGTGGCGTGGGCGCGCAAGGCCGCCTGACGGCCTGTCACCACCACGTCGTCCCTGAAGCCGCGCCCGCACCCCCCGGACCGACGGCCCCGGCACCCACGATCGTGGGTGCCGGGGCCGATGACGGGCGGTGGTGCGGTCAGTTGCCTCGGCGGGTGAACAGCCACACGAGCAGGGCGACCAGGCCGAGCCCGGCGGCGACCGGCACCACGCGCTTGGTGATGGAGCCGCCGGCCACGTCCATGAGGTCCAACGCCTCGACCTCCGGCTCGGTGTCGGCGACCCGTCGCGGTCCCGTCGACGGCGCGGCAGGGGCGCTGGACGTCGTCGCCTCGGTGGTCTGCGCGGTGGCGGCCGCGGCCTGGGCCGGCGTCGCGGCGGCCGGGGCGTCCCCGGCACTCGCGGCGGGGGTGACACCAGTCTCGCCCCCATCCATCGAGCGCTCGGCGGCCCCGTTCGACGACGCGTCCGGGGTGCCCGACGACCCGTTCGTCGCCGCACCACCCGATTCGTCGGCGGCCGGCTCCGGCTCGGGTTCGAACTTGCGCGCGAGGCACTCGGAGAAGCGGTCGATGATCTTCTTGCCGACGTCGCCCATGACCCCACGGCCGAACTGGGCCGGCTTGCCGGTGATGTCGATGGCCGTGGTGACCACGACCTCGGTGCCGTCCTCGACCTCGGTCAGGGCGGCGGTCACGTCGGCGTTGGCGGTGCCACCACCTCGGGCCTCGCTGCCACGGGCCTCGATCCGGGCCGTGTGGGCGTCGTCGTCCCGGTCGACCAGTTCCGCCTTGCCCTTGTAGGTCAGGCTCATCGGCCCGACCTTGACCTTGACGCGACCGGTGTAGACGTTGCCGTCGACGGTCTCGAGCTTGGCCCCGGGCATGCAGGGAGCCACCTTCTCGAGGTCCGTCAGGGTGGCGAACGCCTCGTCGATCCCGACCGGGATCGTGAAGGTGTTGGTGAACTCCATGGTGTGCTCCTGTGGGTCATCTGCCTGGACACGAGGGTAGGCCGCACCTGCTGGCGGCAACGGCCCTCCGGGCGATCAATCGTCCGATTCGAGCCGGAACCAGCGATGCCCGAACGGTCCCAACGGGACCGACAGGTGTCCGTCGGCCACGGACAGGTCGTCGGCACCCAGCAGGTCGCGCGCGATCCCGTCGGGCTGGTCCCCCAGGTCCACCTCGACCGCCGCCTCGTCGGGCCCCAGGTGGTGCAGGGTGACGACGGTGCGACCGGCCAGGTCGGCCCGCAGCACCAGCACCGCCGCGTCGTCGACGTCGACGACCTGCCAGGTCCCGCGCCCCAGTTCGGGCACCTCGCGGCGCCGACGGATGACGTGCTCGAACCAGCGCAACAACGAGTCCGGGTCGCGGCGCTGGTCCCGGACGTTGACGTGGTCGGGGCTGGAGTCGCCGCCGGGTGGTGGCCGTCGCAGGTCGTCGACGGCGGCCGTCGAGAACCCGCCCGTGGGGCCGCCGGTCCACTGCATCGGCGTGCGCACGGACCGGCGGCCCTCGACGTCGAGGTTCTCGCCCATCCCGATCTCCTCGCCGTAGAACAGCGTGGGGGTCCCGGGCAACGCCAGCATGAGGCTGTAGACCAGCCGGGTCCGACGTTCGTCGCGGTCCAGCATCGGCGGCAACCGGCGTCGCAGGCCCCGGTCGTAGACCTGCATGTCGGGGTCGGGGCCGAAGGCGGCGAAGACCTCGTCGCGCTCGGCGTCGGTCAACTTGTCCAGCGTCAGCTCGTCGTGGTTGCGCGCGAAGTTGGCCCACTGGGCGTCGGCGGGGATGTCAGGCAGCGACCGCAGGCCCTCGACCAGTGGGGTCGCGTCCCCACGAGCGAGTGCGAGGTACATCGTCTGCATGCCGATGAAGTTGAACAGCATCTGCAGTTCGTCGCCGTCCTCGTCGCCGAAGAACTCGCGTTGACGGTCTGGCTCGAGGTTGACCTCCCCCAGCATGACGGCCTCGCCGTTGCGGCGGGTCAGGAAGTCGCACAGGTCGCGCAGGTAGTCGTGCGGTGCCACCTCCATGACCTCGTCGATGCCGTCCGTCTCGAGGAAGAACGGGACCGCGTCGACGCGGAACCCGGACAGTCCCTGGGCGAGCCAGAAGCCGATGATCTTGCGGACCTCGTCCCGCACGGCCTCGTTGGCGACGTTGAGGTCGGGTTGGTGGGCGTAGAAGCGGTGGTGGTAGTACTGGCCGGCGACCTCGTCGAAGCTCCACGCCGACTCCTGCTCACCTGGGAACACCACGCCGTGCGGGCCCTCGGCGGGAACCTCGTCGCGCCACACGTAGAAGTCGCGGTACGGCGAGTCGGGGTCGCGTCGGGCCTGCTGGAACCACGGATGCTGGTCGGAGGTGTGGTTGACCACCAGGTCGGTGATCACGCGCAGGCCCAGGTGGCGGGCGGCGCGGACGAACTCGGTGAAGTCGCCGAAGGTCCCCAGCGCGGGGTCGATCGCATAGTGGTCGGTCAGGTCGTAGCCGTCATCGCGGTTGGGCGTGGGGTAGAACGGCATCAGCCACAGGCACGTCACGCCCAACCCGGCGAGGTGGTCCAGCCGGGCGGTCAACCCGGCGAAGTCCCCGATCCCGTCGCCGTCGCTGTCCTGGAACGTCTCGACGTCCAGGCAGTAGATGACGGCGTCCTTCCACCACAGGTCGGAGGTACGGGCAGGGCGCATCGCTGGGGACTCTCGTCGAGTGGGCGGTGGACGCGACGACGGGCCCCGCAGGAGCCCGTCGTCGAGGTGGGTACAGGTGGTGAGGCCGTCAGTTCGCGACCGCGGCCTCCAGCGCCCGCCGGGTCAGGACCCGGGCGAGGTGGCGGCGGAAGTCCGCGTCGGCGTTCAGGTCCGACGGCGGCTCGGTGCCCTCGGCCGCCGACTCGGCGGCGTCGGCGATGGCGTCGGTCGACGCGCCGGACAGCGCGGCCTCGGTGGCCGATGCGCGCACCGGGCCGACGCCCATGTGGGTCAGGCCGACCCGGGCCTCGCTGATCGAGCCGTTGGAGCTGACCAGTGCGAGCGAGCCGACGATGGCCCATGCCTGCGCGACGCGACCGAACTTCTGGTAGTTCCACGACCACGAGTCGTCGAGCTTGGGGACCTTGATCGCCACCAGCAGTTCGTCGGCTCCGACGGCGGTCTCGAGGTAGTCGACGAAGAAGTCCGCCGCCGCCACCTCGCGCTCGCCATCCGGGCCGTGGATCACCATGGTGGCATCCAGCGCCAACGCCGTCGCGGGCAGGTCACCCGCGCTGTCCCCGTGTGCCAGCCCACCGCCGATGGTGCCACGGTGGCGGACCTGCGGGTCACCGATGGTCTCGGCGACGTGGCTGAGCACGCCGCAGTGGGCCCGGACGAGCTCGTCGTGCACCACCTCGTCGTGGGTGGTCGCGGCGCCGATGACCAGGTGGTCACCGGCGTCGGTCACGCCGCGCAGGTCCGACGCCGTCGACACGTCGACCAGCACCTCCGGCACGGCCAGGCGCAGCCGCATCATGGGGATCAGGCTGTGGCCACCGGCCAGCACCTTGGCGTCGTCACCGTGCTCGCCCAGGGCGGCCACGGCGGCTTCGGCCGAGTCGGCCTTGATGTAGTCGAAGCTGGCCGGGATCATGCGGCACCCCCATCGGGCGAGTCGGAATTGCCGGCGGCATGCTGCGCCTGTCCGGCGTTGTCGGCCTGGGCACCGTCGGGTCCGGCGTCGTCGGCCGTGGTGTCGGCGGCCTGCACGGCGTCGTCGTCGGCAGTCCCGGACCGGGCCGCGACCTGCAGGGCGGTCCAGACGTTGCGCGGCGACGCCGGCATCAGGACCTCGTTGACGCCACGGGGGCGCAACGCGTCGATGACCGCGTTCATCACGGCCGGGGTCGAGGCGATCGTGCCGGCCTCGCCCACGCCCTTGACGCCCAGCGGGTTGGTCGTGGCCGGGGTCTCGGTCCGGTCGGTCCGGAACGACGGCAGGTCCGGGGTCCCCGGCGTGTAGTAGTCGACCAGGGTCCCGGTCTGGAGGTTGCCGGCGTCGTCGTAGACCACGCCCTCGTACAGCGCCTGGGCGATGCCCTGGGCGAGGC
>JAGXFT010000075.1 GCA_024637135.1 Nitriliruptorales bacterium
GAGAACGACGCCTTGCCCAGGACGGTGTGGACGTTGCCCTGGCGGTCGGTGCGGTACTCGACCCGGCCGGACTTGATCTCGGTCACGGCCTTGGCCACGTCCATGGTGACGGTGCCGGACTTCGGGTTCGGCATCAGGCCACGCGGACCCAGCACCTTGCCCAGTCGCCCGAGCTTGCCCATCTGGTCCGGCGTGGCGATGATCGCGTCGATCTCGTCGATCAGTTCGCCGGCCTGCAGCTGCTCGACCAGGTCGTCACTGCCGACGTGGTCGGCCCCGGCGTCGCGCGCCTCGGTGGCCTTGCCACCGGCGGCCACGACGGCCACGGTGACGGCCTTGCCGATGCCGTGCGGCAGGCCCACGGAGCCGCGAACCATCTGGTCGGCCTTGCGGGGGTCGACCCCCAGTCGGAACGCGCACTCGACCGTGGGGTCGTAGGCGACGTTGTTGATCTCCTTGAGCAGCGTGAACGCCTTCTTCGGACCGTAGAGCTGTCCGTCGGCCAGGCGTGCCTGTGCTGCGCGGTACTTCTTCCCATGCTTTGCCATGATCGTCTCCCTCAGCCCTTGACCGTGATGCCCATCGAGCGGGCGGTGCCCTCGATGATCTTCATGGCGCCGTCGATGTCGATGGCGTTGAGGTCGGGCATCTTCTTCTCGGCGATGTCGCGGACCTGGTCGCGTGACACCGAGCCCACCTTGGTGATGTGGGGCTCACCGGAACCGGACTTCAGCCCGGCCGCCTTGAGCAGCAACTGGGCTGCCGGCGGGGTCTTGGTGATGAAGGTGAAGGAGCGGTCCTCGTAGACCGTGATCTCGACCGGGACGATGTCGCCGGTCTGCTGCTGCGTCCGTTCGTTGAACGTCTTGCAGAACTCCATGATGTTGACGCCGTGCTGGCCCAACGCGGGGCCCACGGGGGGCGCCGGGTTGGCCTGGCCGGCCGGGATCTGCAGCTTGATGAAGCCGCTGACTTTCTTGGACATGGTGCGTGTTCTCCTCGTGGTCCAGTCGGGGGCCGCGGCTGGCGGCTCCCTCCCACGTCGGCGTTGGTGTCTCGTGCCGGCGACGGCTGTCGCGGGCACGACGTCGCGGACGACCGGGACGGCCGGTCCGCGACGGTGGTGCTCAGGTGATCTTGGCCACCTGCTCGAACGGCATCTCCAGCGGGGTCTCGCGTCCGAAGACGCTGACCATGACGCGGAGCTTGGCCTGGTCGAGGTTGATCTCGGCGATGGTGCCGGTGAAGTCGGCGAACGGCCCGGTCGTGACCCGGACGGTCTCGCCCTCCTCCAGGTCGATCTCGCGGACCTGGGGCTTGGTCTCCTCGACCGGCTCCTCGCCCTCGACGGTCTCTTCGAGACGGTCGGGGATCTTGAGCGTCGCGGCGACCTCGCGCAGGGACAGCGGGACGGGCTTGGAGGCGGTGGCGCCGACGAACCCGGTCACGGCCGGGGTGTGGCGCACGATGTTCCAGGTCTCGTCGTCCAACTCCATGCGGATCAGGACGTAGCCCGGCAGGAACTTCTTCTCCGAGACCTGCTTCTTGCCCTTCTTGAACTCGGTGACCTCCTCGGTGGGGATCACGAGTTCGAAGATGCGGTCCTCGGCGGCCAGGGCCTCGATGCGGTTGGTGAGGTTGTCCTTGACCCGCTGCTCGTAGCCCGAGTAGGTGTGCACGACGAACCAGTCGCCCGCCAGCCGGATCAGGTCGCGGCGATCACGGACGTCCTCCATGGACTCGGGGCGGCGGCGCCGGGCCGGGGCTTCGTCCACGACGGGGGCGTCCGCGTCGTCCGCGTCGTCCTCAGTGGTCTCGGTGGCCTCGGTGTCATCGCTGGTGTCGGCGTCAGCCTCGGCGGTCGCGGCCGACTCGACGTCGTCGGCGCCCGCGAGGCCGAGCAGGTCGTCCAGGTCGTCGCCCACGGCGTCGTCCTTGACCTCGTCGGTGGCAACACCCTCGTCGGTGGCGACTGCATCCTCGTCGGTGGCCGCATCGTCGGCGGCGGCGGTCACGGCCTCGTCGTCGTCGGCGGCGGCGGCGACAGCGTCGTCGGTGACGGCGTCCTCGTCGGCGACGGCGTCGGCGGCCTCGTCCGTGGTGGCCGTGTCGGTCTCGACGGCGTCGTCGTCGGCCACGGCGGGCGCAGCCGCGTCGACCACGTCGGTGGTCTCGTCGGGTTCAGTCACGGGTGTCTCGCTTCAGTCAGGGATCGCGACCGGGAACGGCGGGGCCGTCGGCGCGGGCAGGGCAGGTGGTCGGGTCGGCTCAGAGGAAACGCAGGGCGCTTTCCCGCAGCACATAGTCCATCCCCCACACGACCAGGGTCAGGAAGGCCGTGACGACCAGCACGGTGACCGTGTAGCTCACGACCTCCGAACGGGACGGCCACGCGACCTTGCGGAGTTCCCCCCGAACCTCGCGCAGGAACTGCGGCGGGCTCACGCGGGATCGCCGGGTCGAACCAACCGACGCGGCAACGGTGTCGGAGGTGTCGACCTGCTCGGCCTGGCGTTGCGCCTTGGCAGCAGCGCGCTCGTCCTCGCGGCTCATGTACGTCTCACTTCTGGGTCGAGGGGGGGCGATGTGACCGGCGGGCCTGCCCGGTTCCGTCCTTGGCACGGGAGGAGGGACTTGAACCCCCAACCGCCGGTTTTGGAGACCGGTGCTCTACCAAATTGAGCTACTCCCGTGGGTACCGGTCGAACGCCGGCACACGTCCTGGAATGAAGGGACTGAGCCGAACGCCCGACACGGCAACGCTGCCTCGTGAAAGGCAGCGTCAGTCGAGCGTACCGCCGCCATCCCCGGCCGACAACCGGCGCCGGAGGACGGCCGTCCCACGCAGCATCGCCTTGCCGTCCGCGTCCTTGCCCCACATGCCGACCACCACTCGGTCGTCGGCGACCTCCTTGACCGTGCCCCCGAACGTCGCCTCGCTGCCCAGTGGCCACGGTCGTGTGAAGCGCACCTCCAGCCGGGCCACCCGGTCCGGCCCGCCGGCCCACCCGGCCACCACCCGCGACGCCAGCCCCATCGAGTACATGCCGTGGGCGATCACGTTCCCGGTGGGGCTGACCTCGGCCGCCACGGCCGGGTCGTAGTGCAAGGGGTTGAGGTCACCGGACGCGCCGGCGTAGGCCACCGAGGTGCGCAGGGTCGCGACCTGCGCCAGGACGGGGAGGTCGTCGCCGACGGCCACGTCCGGACCGAGCCGTGAGGCGCTCATGCCTCGCCCCCGCCGTCGCCGTCGGACTGGTCGTCGAAGAACACGATGGTCCCGGTCGACAGCACGGCCCGCTCGTCGTCGGCGGTGTACCGGCAGTCGACCTCCACGGTCAGGGCGTCGGTGCCGCGCCGCGACCGGATGTCGGCGATCCTCGCGGTGCAGGTCAGCTCGTCCCCGGGCTGCAGTGGACGAGGGCCGTACTCGTAGGCCTGGCCACCGTGGACCAGGTTCCAGGTCGCGCCCAGTCCGTCGTCGCCGATCAGCGCCTCGGCGGCCGGGATCAGGGTGAAGGTGGCCGCGAAGGTGGGCGGCGCCACGCAGGTGTCGTCGTCGGCGAGGTAGCGCGGATCGTCTTCGCCCAGCGCCCGCGCGTACTCGTGGACCTTGGCCCGGGAGACCCGATGGGTCCAGGCTGGGTACACACGCCCGATGCCGGCCATGTCCAGTCCCACTGCGCGGCTCCCGAGTCGTCGACGCCGACGAGCCTAGGCGTTGCCACCCACCCTGCCCCCCCGTGCCCCACCGTGGCGGCCCCGTCCGGTCCCGCCCGCAGCCCGCATGAGTTGTTCGACGGCCACACCTAGGATGGCGGCATGGTCATGATCGGCATGGTGCATCCCGGCTCGATGGGTGCGGCCGTGGGGGGACTGCTCGTCGAGGTCGGCCACGACGTGGCGTGGGCCGGCGACGGTCGTTCGCCGGCCACCCACGATCGCGCGACGACGGCCGGGCTGCGCGATGTCGCCACGCTCGCGGCCCTGACCGAGGCCGACGTGGTCGTCTCGCTGTGTCCACCGGCCGCGGCCACCCAGGTTGCCGAGGCGATCGCGGCGACCGGCTTCGTGGGCACCTACGTGGACGCCAATGCGGTCAGCCCCGACACGGCGCGATCGATCGTGGACCACCTCGCCGCGGCCGGCGCCGCGACCGTCGTCGACGGCTCGATCGTCGGAGGTCCGCCGCGACCGGGCGACGACGTGCCCACCCGGCTGTACCTGTCCGGTGTCGGTGCCCCCGACGTTGCCGACCTGTTCGACGACGAGGCGCTGGAGGTGGTCGTCCTGGACGGTCCGGTCGGGGCCGCGTCCGCCCTGAAGATGGGCTTCGCCGGCTGGACCAAGGCCGCGTCGGCACTGGCCGTCGCCCTGCGCGCGATGGCCCGGGCCGACGGGGTCGAAGCCGCCTTGCTGGCGGAGTGGGACCGCTCACTGCCGGGCATGCGCGTGACCGAGCGCAGCGGGCGGGCGGGACCGCTGGCCGCCAAGGCCTGGCGCTTCGAGGGCGAACTGCGCGAGGTCGCGGCGTCCCTGGCCGCCCACGACCTCCCCGACGGCTTCCATCATGCAGCTGCCGACGTCTACGCCGCGCTGGCCGACCTCAAGGACACGCCGGATCCGGACATGGACGACCTGATGGCGCAACTGCTGCACGGACGCTGACCCGTGGACGAACCCGGTGCCTGACGCACGTCGCCACATGGCCGCTCGGCCCCGTGTCGAGCCGCGGGTCCGGTCAGACGTCGGGGGCCACATCCTGGCCGCCGTCGGCGGCCGGCAGGATGGGTCCCGCCGTCGGGTAGATGCCCAGGGCGAAGCCGTACTGGGTGTCGCCCGACCGGGGCAGTGTTTCGAACCTGCGGACCAGTTCGGCCATCGCCTCCCAGAACTCACCAGCCACCTCCTCGGTGATGCGGGCATGGCGGATGAACCCCCACAGCGTGCGGTCCAGGTACGCCTCGGCGGACTCGCGGGCGGCGACCTCGAAGTCGTTGAAGTCCAGCGGCAGGTCGGTGCCTGCGTCGGCGTCCCCCACGCCCACGTGGAACAGCCGCGCGGTCCGGCCATAGAAGCGCTCCTCGACCGCCCGCACCCGGCGCGTGCGAACGACCCGGAGCAGCCCGGCATCGGACAGCAGGCCGACGTGGTAGGCCACGGTGCTGCGGGGACGGTCCACGGCCGCGGCCAACTCGGTCACGCTGGCCGCCCGCTCGTGGAGCAGGCCGAGGATCGACGTCCGGAGTTCGTGGCCGATTGCCTTGACCTGCTCCGACGTGGTGAGCACCAGGCGATCGGCCAGCTCGTAGTCGGGGGTGGGGTTGCTCGTCATGGTGAATGAGACTAACATAGTCGAATGTTCCAATTACTTGGATTGTTCAACGACAGGAGATGCCACCATGGCCGAGATCGTGCTCTTCCACCATGTCCAGGGCCTCACCGAGGGGGTGGAGGCCTTCGCCGCACGGGTGCGGCAGGCGGGCCACACCGTCCACACACCTGACGTGTTCGACGGCAGGACGTTCGCCACGCTGGACGAGGGCATGGCGCACGCTCGCGAGGTGGGCTTCGCGACGCTGCTGGAGCGGGGAGTCATGGCGACGGCCGACCTCGGTCCCGACCTGGTGTACGCCGGGTTCTCACTCGGGGTGATGCCGGCCCAACAACTGGCCCAGACCCGTGGCAGCGCCCGCGGCGCGATCCTGGTGGACGCCTGCCTGCCGACCGAGGAGTTCGGTGGCGACTGGCCGGCGGCCGTCCCCGTGCAGGTGCACGGCATGGACGCCGATCCCAACTTCGTCGACGGCGGTGACCTCGATGCCGCCCGGGACCTGGTGGCCTCCACCGACCGAGCCGAGCTGTTCCTCTACCCCGGCTCGGTCCACCTGTTCGCCGACTCGTCCCTGCCGGGCCACGACGCGGACGCGACCGCCCTGTTGCTGGACCGGGTCACGACGTTCCTCGACGAGCTCGACTGAACCACCACGGGCGGCCGGACATCACCCACCGGCGTCCGCAGACAGGGAACGACCCCCGGACGGCGGGATCCGGGGGCCGTTGTGTGCAGCACGCATGTCGACCGAAGTCGACGGGCTGCGGAGGTGGTCGTGTGCCCGGTGAAGGCTCGATCCTACGGACGCAACTTCATCCGGGCACGTGGAGTTGCTCGGCTGGGGCCTCGCAACGTCCAGTTCTGCTCTGTCGGGGGCGTGGTCACCGGGCGGGGTGGTGGATCAGCGGGTTTCCTTGTGGAGGGTGTGCTCGCGGCAACGCGGGCAGTACTTCTTGAACTCGATGCGCTCGCGCTGGGTCACCCGGTGCTTGGTGGTGATGTAGTTGCGCTCCTTGCACTCCGGGCAGGCAAGGGTCACCTTGGGCCGATTGACGCTCTTCGCCATGGCTCGTCTCCTCGGCCCGTGCGGGGCCATGTCGGTGGTTCGTGGGACATCGTGGGTGGGGCAGACTGGTCGACCGGAACCGCCGGGCCGCCAGGTCGAACGAGGTGCGACGGGCCGCTGGGAGCAGTGCATGGCCCGGACGCGACCCCGACCGTACCCAAGTCCGGCGCCACGTGATCACCCGGCCGGACCGTCCGGGGGAATCAGGGCCAGCCCGGCGTTGCGAGCGACGCACGTTCGGAGCGGATCGAGGAACTTGTACGCGCCCGCCCTCCCGGGTTCGTCCTTGGATGCGGTGTCCGGGCCGGAGTTGCGAGCCCAGGCTGGAGTTGCGAGCCCCTGGCGAGCAACTCCAACCTGACCGAGCGCCCTGGCGCGAGGTCAGGCGAGGACCGTGGTGACCCGGCCTGCACCCACGGTGCGGCCACCCTCACGGATGGCGAACCGCAGACC
>JAGXFT010000010.1 GCA_024637135.1 Nitriliruptorales bacterium
CCCGCCAGGTGGACCACGGCGTCGGTGCCCACCAGGTCCTGCGGGTCGAGGCGTTGGTCGTCGACCGACCACAGGATGTCGCCGTCGCGCAGGTCCGACGTCGAGCGCACCAGTCGCGCGACCTCGTGCCCGTCGCTGCGGAGGTGGTCGGCCAGTGCCGACCCGATCAACCCGGTCGCGCCGGAGATTGCCACCTTCATCGTGGTGCCTGTCATGGATGGGAGCATCCCGGACGATCGACCGGGACGACACACGACCGCGAGGTCGTGCCCGACGCTGGCGCGACTGTACGAGGTGCGCCGCCGCGGCCACGTGCCGATCGACCCGGGTCAGTGGCCGGCCACACCGGGTGGTGTCGCGTCGCCGGCAGCCAGTCGCCCCAGTAAAGCCACGGCCAGGCGGTCGGCGGCCTCCGGGACCCAGCCGAGGTACAGCGCGGGCTCGACCAGTTCGACCTCCCCGACCTGCCAGGCACCATCGTCGGCCGGGACCAGGTCCACGCGCGCGACCAGCGGCTCGACCCCGGTCGCCGCCACCACCCACTCCGCCAGCGTGGCACGCGAGCGATCCAACCGGACCACCTCGAATCGGCCGCCGTGCTCCTCGTGCACGCGCCAGGAGTCGGGTGCCGGCTGCTTGTGCAATGCGTGCGACACGCGGCCGTCGATGCACACCACCGACACCTCGCCGTCCGACCGGATCCGCCGCAGCAGCGGTTGGACAAGCACGTCGTGGTCGGCCACCAACGCGGCGAAGTCGTCCTGGGCGGCAACGGGGTCCTCGGCCACCAGCAGGTGCAGGCCAGCGAGGTCCACCGCCGGCTTGGCGACGACCTGGGACCACCCCCGGTCACGGGCGAGGTCGGCGAGCGACACGACGTCGCCGGCCCCCAACCACGCCGTCGGCACGATCGGGGCGCCCCGGTCCTCCAGTTCCAGCAGGTAGGACTTGTGGGTGTTCCAGCGCACCACGTCGGCGTCCGGGAACAGCCGCGTCCCCGCCCCCACCTCGCCGGCCCAGGCCACGAACTCGTCGCGCCGCGACGGGTAGTCCCACGCCGACCGCACCAGCACGGCATCGGCGTCGTGCCACGCGATGGCGGGATCGTCCCAGTGGGCCACTCCGGCACTCGCCCCGGCCCGTTCCAGTGCGGCAACGACCTGGTGGTCCTCGCGGGTGATGGACCCCGGTGCCATCCCCGCGGAGCGCTCGAGCCGGTCGAGGTCGGCGGCGGCGACCAGGATGTCGGGCACGGTGGACCTCGGCAGGCACGGCGTGGGTGGGCGCGCCGACACTATCGTGGCGGGGCGTTCGGCCTGCCCCGCCCCCGGCGCGACGAGGATCCCGTGGACCGCCCCGACCTGACCGACCTGCGCGTGCTCGAAGGCGTCCAGCCCGACCTCGGCGTGCGCGACCTGACCCACGCCACGGCCGGGTTCGCCGACAAGGACGACGCCAAGGAGGTGCTGGCGATACTCCAACACCGCCTTGCCGACCTCCAGGAACGACTGTGGGCCGAGAACGAACGGGCCGTCCTGGTCGTGCTGCAGGGCATGGACACGGCGGGCAAGTCCGGCACGATGGGCCGCGTGTTCGCCCGGGTGAACCCACAGGGCGTCAAGGTCGCGGCCTTCAAGGCACCCAGCGACGTCGAACTCGACCACGACTACCTGTGGCGCGTGCACGCCGTGTGTCCGCCGCGCGGCACGATCGGGGTCTTCGACCGGTCGCACTACGAGGACGTGGGGATCGTTCGGGTCAACGGCTGGATCGACGACGGGACCGTCCAGCAGCGCTACCGCCAGATCAACGACTTCGAGCGCATGCTGGCCGAGAACGGGACGGTCATCCGCAAGGTCTTCCTCGACATCTCGCCCGAGCAGCAACGGGTCGAGCTCCAGGAGCGGATCGACGAGCCCGACAAGCACTGGAAGTTCAACACCGGCGACCTCGAGGTCCGGGCGCAGTGGCACGACTACATGCGCGCCTACCGCGAGGCGTTGGCGGCGACCTCCACCGACTGGGCTCCGTGGTACCGGATCCCGGGCGATCGTCGCTGGGTCAGCGGCGTGTGCGTCGCGCAACTGTTGGTCGACGCGCTCGAGGAGATGGATCCGCAGCCCCCACCGCCGGACGCCGAACTGGACGGCCTCGAGATCCCTGCCCTGGACGACTGAGCGACGATCCTGCTCAGGCGGTGGCCTTGACCGCCCGGGCGAGGTCCTCCAGCAACAGGTCGTGGCCCTCCAGGCCGATCGCGAGCCGGACCATCCCCGGCAGGATCCCGGCCTCCAGCCGCTCGTCGTCGGTCATGTTGAAGTGCGACGAGTTGAACGGGAGGCTGGCCAGGGTCTCGACCCCGCCCAGGCTGGTCGCCTCGACCGCGACCTCCAGGTGGCGGACCAGGCGCAGCGCGCGCTCGTCGCCACCGGCCACGACGAATGTCAGCATCGCGCCGGGGGCACCCGTGAGGACGGCCGGGACCACCGCCGCGTCGGGATGGTCGGACCGACTGGGGTGGATCACCGCGACCACGTCGTCCATCGCGGCGAGGTCGTCGGCCAGCGCGGTGGCGACGCCGACCGCCTCGGCCAGGCGGATCCGGAACGTGCGCAACCCGCGCCAGACCAGGAACGCCGCATGCGGGTCCAGCGAGCCCCCGAAGGTGATGATCCGACGCTGGATCTCCTCGTGCAGGTCGCGGTCGCGAGTCCCGATCGCCCCGGCGACGACGTCGGAGTGCCCGGCCAGGAACTTGGTGGCCGACTCGACCACCACGTCGGCGCCCAGGTCCAGCGGGCGGGTGCAGTACGGCGTCGCGAAGGTGTTGTCGACCACGACGGTGGCGCCGACCTCGTGGGCCGCCGCCGCGACCGCGCCGATGTCCATCACGCGCAGTTGCGGGTTGGACAGGGTCTCGCCGTAGACCACCCGGGGCCGGTGGCGCGCGATCGCGTCCCGCCACCCGTCGATGTCGAAGGCGTCGACCCGCACGACGTCGATGCCCAGGCCGGGCAGGTCGCGTTCGAACAGGTCACCGGTGTCGCCGTAGACCTGGCGCGACGCCACGACGGTGTCGCCGGCCCGCAACAGCGTCACCAGGGTGGTGGCGATAGCGGCCATGCCGCTGGCCGTCATCAGCCCGTGGGTGGCCACCTCCAGCCGGGCGATCTCGTCGGCCGCGGCCGACACGGTCGGGTTGGAGAAGCGCGAGTACCAGGTCTCGTGCAGCCCGCCGGTCCCCTGGATGTCGGCATACGACTGGTCGTCCAGTTCGAACGTGGTGGTCTGGTAGATCGGCGGGACCACCGGGGCGGTGCGGGACGTGTGGCGACGCCCGGGTCGGTGCGTGGAGTCGGACGGGACGGCCATGGCGGTCTCCTGGACAAGTCGGTGCCGGGTCGGGGCAAGGAAGGTGGGTCGGTCAGGACGCGAGGTCGAGCGCGGCAAGGGCCGCGTTGACGACCATCTCGGTGCTGAGGTCGTGCAGGGCGTACAGGTCGTCGATCGTCCCGGACTGGCCGAAGGTGTCGACCCCGAGCGGGACGACGGACCGCCCGATCGGCGACCCGAGCCAACCCATGGCGTGCGAGGAGGCATCGTGGACGGTGACCAACGGGCCCGAGTCGGTGCCCAGGACCTCGGCGAGGTGGAAGTCGCGGCGCGGTCGCCGCGCCTGCCGGATGGAGGTGGTCAACGACGCGCGCCAACCCCGGTGCAGGCGGTCCAGCGAGGTCACGTCCACCACCCGCGCGGTGACGCCCTCGTCCTCGAGATCCCTGGCGGCCGCCAGGACCTCCGGGAGCACGGGACCGGACGCGCACAGGGTCACGCGGTGCGGCCCGCCGTCGGGATCGACCAGCCGGTAGGCGCCGGCCAGGACGTCACGCCGCAACCGGTCCTCGCCCAGGCGTTCCGCAGCGCGTTCGAACGGTGACTGGTCCAGTTCGCGCGTGGTGAGCCGGAAGTACGCGGCCTCGCCGTCCGGGTCGTTGGCCATCGCCTCGACGGCGTCGCACAGCAACCAGTCCATCGCGCCCACGTAGGTGGGCTCGATCGCCACGATGCCCGGCAGTTCCAACCCCAGCGACGCCGTGACGCTGGACTGGTGCGCGCCGCCCTCGGGGCTGAGCGTCACGCCCGACGGGGTGCCCGCGACGATGAACCGCGCGCCGGAGTACAGGGAGTGGACCAACGCATCGAGGCCACGGCAGACGAACGGGTCGTAGAGGGTCCCGATCGGCAGCAGCCGCTCCCCGTGCAGGCGGTCGGCGTCGCCCAACTGACCCAGCATCGAGAACAGGTTCATCTCCGAGATGCCGAGTTCGATGTGCTGGCCACCCAGGTGTTCGGTCCAGCGCAGCAGGCCGCTGTCGTGCGCCTCGGTCTCGCGTGCGTGGTGGAACACCCCGACCTGGTTGATCCACCCCGCCAGGCCGGTCGACACGGCGACGTCCGGCGAGGTGGTGACCAGTCGCGGACCGACCTCCTGGTCACGCCCGAGCTGGGCGACCAGTCGGCCGAACGACGCCTGGGTGGACACGGCACGGTTCGAGCGCTGACCCACGCCGGTCGGAACGGACAGCTCCAGCGAGGTCGGCCGGTGGGCGGGGCGCGCCAACCGACGGGCCGTGCGGGCCACGACCCGGCCCGCGGCCGACTCGGCGTCGAAGCGCGCCCACTCGTCGTCGGGGTCGGCCAGCCCGGCGCGCAGGCCGTCGACCTGGTCGCCGGTCAGCAACGCGGCGTGGTTCAGCGGATCACCGGCGATCGGCAGCCCATGGCCCTTGACGGTGTAGGCGAACACCACCGACGGGCGGTCCGGTTCGGCATCGGCAGCCCGGTAGGCGTCGAGCAGCGTCGGGATGTCGTGGCCACCGAGGTCGTGGACCACCGCGGACAGGTCGTCGTCGGCGACGTCGGCCAGCGACCGTGCGACGGCCGGGTCCGCGCCGTCGAGGAAGAATGCTCGCAGGTCCGCACCCGCCATGGCCAGCGAGCGCTGGTAGCGCTCGTTGCGCATCGAGTCGACGTGGTCGCGAAGCGCATCGCCCCCCGGTCCGGCCATGGCGGCGGTCAGGCGCCGGCCGTACTTGGCCTCCAGGACCTGCCAGTCGTTGATCCGGAACATCTCCATCATCCGGGCGGCCTTGACCCCCGGGATCACGCGGTCCAGGCTCTGACGGTTCAGGTCGATGATCCAGGTCACGTTGCCAAGGCCGCCGCGCGACATCGGGTCGGTCATCGCCTCCCAGACGTTGCCCTCGTCCAGTTCGGCGTCCCCCAACAGGGCGATGAAGCGGGCGTCGGGACGCGCACCGAAGTGTTCGTCGACGTAGCGCCGGGTGACCGCGGCGAACAGTGGCGCGACGGCGCCGAAGCCCACCGACCCGGTCGAGAAGTCGACGTCGAAGCGGTCCTTGGTGATCGACGGATAGGCCTGCAGCCCGCCGAACGAGCGCAGAGTGGTGAGGTCGTCGCGGTCGAGGTTGCCGAGCAGGTACTGGATCGCGTGCAGGACCGGCGAGGCGTGCGGCTTCACCGCGACCCGGTCCGGTGCATCGAGGTGGCCGAACCACAGCGCGGTCATCAGCGACACCATCGACGCCGAGGATGCCTGGTGGCCGCCCACCTTCAGTTCACCCGCAGGGCGATGGCGGTTGGCGTGGTCGACCATCCGGACCGCCAGCCACAGGATCCGGTCGGCCACCCGGGCCAGGACGTCGGCGTCCGGCTCCGGGGTCGCGGCGGCGACGGACTGCTCGTCGGGCGCGAGTGCGAGGGTGGTCACAGCTACCTCCGGAGCGCTCGGGACACGCGGCGCCGGATAAGCGCCTATCTTGATCTAGAAACTTACACCCGAACACTAGTGGACGCACGCCGGCCTGCCAACCCCCTCGGGAACGGGTGCGGTGCAGGGATATCCTCGGCCGCCCGACGGCCGGGCGTGCGGAGGCGAATCATCGACTACGACACCTTCACCGACCAGACCGTCGCCGAGGCGGTCGGGCTGACCAACCTGGCAGGCGACGTCGAAACCCTGGACGGCGACGACCTGCGTGACCTGTTGCACCTGTACGGCCTGGTGGACGACCCGGTCGACGTCGCCGGCTTCGCCGACCTGGCCGCGCGACTCCGGGCGGTGTTCGAGGCGGACGACCCCGGCGACCGCGTCGCCCACCTCAACGACCTGATCGGCTCCTTCGAGCCGCGACCCACCATCACCGAGCACGACGCGCAGCCCGCCCACTTCCACTACGTCCCCGACGACCGCGCCGACGTCCGGCGCGTGGGTGCCTCACTGGCCATGGCGCTCGCCCACGTCGTGGTCGACCACGGCGTGGAACGCCTGGGCCACTGCCAGGCGAGCGGATGCACCCACGTCTTCGTCGACCGCACCCGCAACCACAGCCAGCGCTTCTGTTCCAAGACCTGCGCCACCCGCATGCACGTCGCCGCCCACCGCGCCCGCCGGTAACCGGGCACCCGTCGGCCACCCATTGCTGCGGCGCAAGCGAGGTCCGGGTGCATTGGAGTTGCTCGCTGCGCGCGCAACGTCCGGCGCTCACGACGTCCGGCGCTCACGACGCCGGCTGTGGGGGGTGGTCAGGTGGGGCGGGGGTGGGCGAGGGCGAGGGCGGCGACCTGGTCGGGCTCGGCGTTGCTGCCGGAGCACACGATGGTGACGGGGCCGTCCACGTCGACGGCGCCCGCCAGCAGGGCTGCGATCCCCACCGCTCCCCCACCTTCCAGCACCAGGCGGTGCTCGTCGAAGGCGAACCGCATGGCGGCCCAGATCGCGTCCTCGTCGACCAGCACGACCTCGTCGACCAGGTCGCGCACGATGGGCCACGTGTTGGTGTTGTCGAGCCCGATCCCGCCCTGGAGGCTGTCGGCCAGGGAGTCGACCTCGTCCAGGTCGACGGGACGGCCGGCTACGAGCGACGCCGCCATCACGGCACCGCCGTCCATGGACACGCCCACCACGCGGACGTCGGGTCGACGCGCCTCGACCGCCACCAGGATGCCGGCCAGCAACCCCCCGCCGGACAGCGGGACCAGCAGCGTCGTGGTTTCCGGAACCTGCTCGACCACCTCCAGCCCGATCGTGCCCTGGCCGGCCACGACCAGCGGGTCGTCGAAGGGATGGACGACCGTCAGTCCGTGCTGGTCGGCCAGGGCCTGGGCCCGGACCAGGGCCTCGGCCTGCGAGGTGCCGCCCACCTCCAGGTCACACCCCATGGCACGCAGCGCCGCGACCTTGCCGGCGGGCACGTTGTCGGACACGAGCACGGTGGCCGGGATCCCCAGTTGCCGGGCGACGTGGGCGGTGGCCCGCCCGTGGTTGCCGGTGCTGGCCGTCACCACCCCCGTCGGGCGCGATCCGGCCAGGATGCGGGAGGCCGCCCCCCGGACCTTGAAGCTCCCGGTGGGCTGCAGGCCCTCCAACTTGAGTCCGACCGGATGCCCCGCCACGTCACCCAGCGTCGGCGAGGAGATGACCGGTGTGCGCACGACGATGTCCGCGATGCGCGCGGCGGCGGCCTCGATGTCGGCCAGCGCGACGGTGCGGGAGTCGGCGGCGTCAGGTCGCAAGGGTCGTCCCCGTCCCGGCCGCGGCGCAGCGCTCGACGGCCAGCGACGCGATGGCGGTGTCCTGCGCCCCGGTCCCGGTCAGGTCGCACACGGTCACGTCGTCGGGGCCGGTGCGGCCGTGGGCGTCCCCGGCGATGACGGCACCCAGTTCGACGACGTCGACCGCGAAGCCGGCGGCCCGGGCGGCCCGCAACTCCCCCAGGCGGCCGCTCTGGCCGGTCTCGTCGCACACGAACCGGTCCGCGTCCCGGACCACCTCCGCGGCCAGTTCCTGCTTGTGCTCCGCGTCGGACCCGATCGCCGTGACGTGCAGGCCGGGATGGAGCATGTCGACGGTCACCAGTGGCTCGGTCGACGGGGTGGTCGTCACCAGCACGTCGGCGTCCCGGGCCGCGTCGGCCGGGGTGTCGGCGACCGCCACCGCGACGCCCAACTCGTCGCCCAGGTCGGTCGCCAGGGCCGCCGCACGGTCACCACGACGGCCCCACACGGTCAGGTGCTCGATCGTCCGCACGTGCGCCAGGGCGAGCACCTGGAGGCGGGCCTGCACCCCCGCGCCGAGCACCGCCACCCGGCGGGCGTCCCGGCGCGCGAGGTGGTCGGCGGCGACCGCGCCCGCCAGCGCGGTGCGCAGGTCGGTCAGGTGGCCGTTGTCGAACAGGGCGGCCAGGGGCACCCCCGTCTCGGCGTCCAGGACCACCATCAACCCACCCAGGCTGGGCAGCCCGCGAGCGGGGTTGTCGAAGAAGCCGGCCGACACCTTGATGGCGATGCCGGGCCAGCCCGGGAGGTGGGCCGACTTGATGTCGATCTCGCCGTGGTGTGCCGGAACGTCGATGCGCATGATCGGCGGCATCGCCGCCCGTCCCGCACTGATCACGGGATAGACGGCCTCGATCGCCCGACGCTCGTCGTCACCGAGGCCGACGACCGCACGCAGGTCGGCCTCGGTCAGGATCGTGATCTCGGGCATGCGGCCCCCTCGTGGACTCCGCGACCACGTCGCGGCGCGTGGTCAGCCCAGTGGTCGGGCGACGTGGTCGTTGAACCGGGACAGCAGCATCTGCATGTGGGTGGTCCGCACCTCGGCGAGGCGGACACCGCTGTGACCCTGGATGGCCTCGATGGTCTGCTCGACCTCGTCGAGCATGATGTCGATCTCGGTGTCGAGGTCCATCTCGGGCAGGAACTGCAACCACACCCGAGCCGTCAGGTGGAACAACTGGTCGTGGATGCGACGCAGCGTGCGGCTCGTGTAGATGCTCAGGACGGCGTCGTGGTAGCGGTTGTACAGGGCACCCAGGGCCCGGATGTCGCGGGACTCGCGCACGGTCCGGACCTCGTCTGCGATCGCGCGGAGTTCCTCCACGACCTCTGGTGGAGCCGGCAACCGGACGAAGTCGGCGACCAGGTCGGCGATCTTCATCCTGACCGCCCAGACGTCCCGGATCTCCTTGGCGTCGATGATGGCCACGGTGGCACCGGAGCCCGGCGTCGACTCGACCAACCGTTCCTGCTCCAGTCGTGCCAGGACCTGGCGGATCGGGGTCCGGCTCACGCCGAACTCCTCGGCAAGGGGTTCCTCCCGGAGCCGTTGGCCGGGTTCGAGGTCGAGCAGGCAGATGCGACGACGAAGTTCGGCGTAGATGTCGCGCACCGAGGTCCGCGTCGACATGTCCGTCACGGGGACTCCTTGGGGCGCGATGGGGGCGCGATCGGGGGGTGCCGGTCGCGTGACCGGTCGGCGGTGCGGGCACCGAGCGTGCCACGGCCGGCCACCCACGACACGGGACGATCATGCGATCGAAATGGATATTTATTGTATACACGCTGGACATTCCGTGGCCACAGGCTTAGGGTTCTGGTCAGCACGGCGTCGAGACCGTCCCCCCAAACCGACAATGGGGGTCGCGGAGGACGTCGTCCACGGCAACCAGGAGACGACACATGCGCGGACACGGGACCACGAGACGAGCGGCCACCCTGCTCGCAGCACTCGCCTTGGCGGCGACTGCCTGCGGCGAGGGCGGCGGCGAGGTCGGCCAGGACGGCGATCCGGTGACCGAGGAAACCACCACGGCGGCCGGCACCGCGACCACTGCGCCCGGCAGCGAGTCCACCAGCGGCGGCGGCAGCGGGGCCGCCAGTGACCTGCTGGCCGAACTCCAGGAGTCCGGCTCGATCACGGTCGGCATCGCCAACGAGGTGCCCTACGGCTACGAGGACGAGAACGGCGAGGCCACCGGCGAGGCGCCAGAGGTCGCCAAGGCCGTCCTCGCCGAGATGGGCATCGACGAGGTGAATGCCGAGGTCGTGGACTTCGGTGCGTTGATCTCGGGCCTGCAGGCAGGACAGTTCGACATGATCGCGGCGGGGATGTACATCAACGCCGAGCGCGCCGAACAGATCGCCTTCTCGGACCCGGACTACTGCATTGGCGAGGCCCTGGCCGTGCCCGAGGGCAACCCGTTGGGCCTGTCCGACTTCCAGTCGGTGGTGGACACGCCGGAGGCGACCATCGCGATCCTGTCGGGCGCAGTCGAGGAGGGCTATGCCGAGACGGCCGGGGTCCCGAGCGAACAGATCGAGTTGTTCGGCGACGTCAACGCCCAGTACGACGCGTTGTCGACGAACCGCGTCGACGCCGTGACCGGGACGTCGCTCACCATCAAGACCCAGGTCGAGTCCCGCGACGGCCTTGAGATGACCGAGTCGTTCTTTCCCCTGGACGAGGACGGGGAAGAGATCCTTGGGTGCGGTGGCTTCGGCTTCCGCAACGAGAACCAGGACTTCCGTGACGCCTTCAACGAGCAGTTGAACGCCCTGCAGGAGGCCGGCGAACTGCTGCCGATCATCACCGAGTTCGGGTTCGCCCAAGAAGACGTGGAGCGTGCCCAGGAGCTGACCGTGTCGGACCTCACCGGCTGAGTCCGATCCCCACGCCCTCGGCTGCGCTCGCGGCCGAGGGCCGGCCCCTCAGCGATCGGTTCGACGTGGACGCGCTCCTGCTCAACTCCAACCAGTACGGGCGCCTCCTGGAGGCGGCGTCCTTCACGATGCAGGTGCTGGGCTACTCCTTTGCACTCGGGATCGTGCTGTCACTGGTGTTCGGGGTTGCGCGGTTGTCCGAACACCGTGTCATCCGTGGCGCGGCGCTGGCCTACACCGAGTTCGCCCGGGGCATCTCCTCGATCGTCCTGTTGTTCATCATGGCCTACGCCGTCCCGATCCTGATGGGGATCCCCCAGGCGAACCTGACCCTGCTGGCGTCGATCGCCCTGGGACTGAACATGGGTGGGTACGGCGCGGAGATCATCCGAGGTGCGATCCTGTCGGTGCCCAGGGGCCAGACGGAGGCCTCGATCGCCCTGAACCTGCGAAACAGCCAACGGCTGCGCCACGTCGTGTTGCCCCAGGCGCTGCGCGTGATCCTTCCGCCGATGGGCAACCTCACGATCGAGATCCTCAAGGGCACCGCGCTGGTCTCCCTGATCGGGCTCGACGACCTCACCGGGGTCACCCAGCGACTCATCACTTCGGGCCGGGCCATCGGTGGCGACACGTCCCAGTCGGTGTGGTACCTCAACCTCCTGGTCATCTACTTCGTGCTCTCCCAGGGCGTCAACTTCCTGTTCAAGGCCGGCGAGTCCCGCGTGGACTCCCAGTACGCACGCCGGACCCATGACATCGTGGCCCCGGTCCCCGAGAACCTGGAGGGAGCCAAGTGAGCGCCACGACTGCCGAGGCCGAGATGGTCGACCACCGGTCGCCGTGGCGACGACCCGCGACCTGGATCGCCATCGGTGTCGCCCTGGTGGTGCTGGTCGGGCTGTACCTGCTGGGCACGCGGGACGTGGACTTCGGGACCGAGGTGGCTCCCGATCCCGCCTTGAAGTGGGACTGGGCGTTCGTGGTCTCGCTGCTCCCGGACATGCTCAATGCCCTGTCCATCACGGCGTTCTGCACCGTGTACGGCTTCGTCGTGGCGGTCATCCTGGGCTTCTTCCTGGCCGTGGGGCGGCGCGCGAATGCGGCGTGGATCCGGTGGCCGGTGACCGGCTTCATCGAGTTCATCCGCTCGACCCCCCTCCTGGTGCAGCTGTTCTTCCTGTTCTTCGGCCTCAGCGCCGCGACTGGGTTCAACTTCAGCTCCAACCAGGCCTTGATCCTCGGTCTGGGCGTGCACTACGCCACGTACTGCTCCGAGGCCTACCGGGCCGGCATCAACAGCGTCCCCGACGGCCAGTGGGAGGCCGCCACGGCGATGAACCTCCGGCCGGCGACCACCTGGTGGCGGGTCATCATCCCCCAGGCCATCCCCAACGCCCTGCCCGCGCTGGGCAACTACCTGGTTGCCGGCTTCAAGGATGCCCCGCTGGGGTTCGCGATCAACGTCACCGGCCTGATGTTCTTCGCCACCACGATCCGGGCACGCGAGTTTCGACCGATCGAACCCTTCCTGCTGATCGGGGTGGGGTTCCTCATCGTCAGCCTGCCCGCCGCCTGGTTGATCCGTCGTCTGGAAAGGCGTATCTCCTATGAACGAATCTGACTCCGCCACGACCGAGCCGGTCTCGGACAAGGGCGCCGCCGCCGTCACCCTGCGCAACGTCACCAAGGCCTTCGGGGACAACGTCGTGCTCGACGAGCTGGACATGGACGTCAGCCCCGGCGAGCGGGTGGTCATCATCGGCCCGTCCGGGTCGGGCAAGACCACCATCCTGCGGGTCATCATGACCCTGGAACGCATCGACTCGGGCTCGATCACCGTCGGCGACGAGCCGCTTTACCACATGCCCGACGGCACCACCCCGGCCAACGAGAAGCGCATCCGCCAGGTCCGTTCCCACATCGGGATGGTGTTCCAGCACTTCAACCTGTTCCCCCACATGAGCGCGCTGGAGAACATCACCCTGGCGCCC
>JAGXFT010000076.1 GCA_024637135.1 Nitriliruptorales bacterium
CAACAGGATCGCGCCGTGGCCGCCGGCGACGGCGGCCACCACCGCGATGGCCGAGACCACGGCGGTGATCGGCACGTGGCCGTTCACGGCACCGCGGTCGTTGAGGTCGAACAGGACCGGGTCCAGCCGGCGCCGCACGGTGACGGTGGGTCGTCCGGCCCGGTCGAAGGTGCGCAGGATCGGACCGCGCGGGTTGACCGCGAACAGGGTCGGCGCGTGGTCGGCGACCGCGTCCAGCGTGACGATGGAGTCCTTGCCCCCGCCGACGGGGACCAGGGGCCCGGCCGACGCGCCGATCGGTTCGGCCGCCGTTGCCGCGACGACCTCGTCGGTGAACGTGAAGTGGTCGGTGAGGTCGATGTCGTGATCCCACGCCAACTCGGCCAGGCCGTCCGTCACGATCGCCCCAAGCAGGTCTCGCACGGCTGGGCTGGTGGGGCCGGTGTGCAGGGTCGGGGAGAGGGTGGCCTTCAGGTAGGACACGCCCGCGAACAGGTGCAGCAACCGCAGCGCCCGTTCCAGTGACTCGGCCGCCGCCCCGTCGAGGTCCAGCGACACCCCGTCGAAGACCAGTTCCTCGGTCACCGGACCGACGCCGTCGAGGTCCCAGTGCAGCCGGACGGTGTTCCCGTCGCGCTCGACGCCGGTCCAGGCGAACGACGCCGAGGCGTCCAGGCCGAGATCGGCGAGCACGCGGGCTCGCAGGTCGCGCACGGCGACGGCGGGGGCAGCGGTGGTGGGGGTCGTCATGGCGCGACCGTAGCCATCGACGCAACCGGTCGAGGCGGTCGAGACCCTGCCGACGGGGCTCCCGTGGTGGCGGTCTGGGCACGTGGTCGGGGGCGGACGAGCCGTGCTCGCCGGGCGGCGTCCGTCAGGGCGTCGACGCGCCACCGGGCGGTTCCACGAGCAGGTCGGCCACGGCGGGATTGGTGCGCAGCGTCGCCGCCGCCGCGGCCAAGAAGTCCCGGTCGGCTCGGACCTCGCCCCGTGCCACCCACGCGAGCCGGACAAGCGTGGCCCATGTGGCTGGCAGGGCCCGGGCACGCGCGAGCAGGTCGTCGGCCTCGTCGGCATGGCCGGCGCAGACGGCGGCCGTGCCGACCTCCAGGACGCAGTCGCGGCACAGGCCGCGCCACGGCACCGGACCACACGGTGGGACCAGGCGCGGATCGCGACCGCAGCGGTCACACGGCCCGGCGTCCACGGCGGCGGGGCCAAGGTCGTCGTCGGCGAGCCAAGGGTGGTGGTCGATGAGCAGGGCAAGCAGGTCGCGGCGGCGTTCCCGGGTCGCCAACGGATGGTGGGCCGGGGTCATCCGCCAGGTCGCTCAGCCCTTGACGACGCGCGTGCCACCGGCGAAGCGGTCGTGCCAGCCGACGTTGGCGGGGTCGTTGGAGATCGTCACCAGGATGTAGATCGCGGCGCCGAGCTGGAGCAGGCCGCCGATGAAGGGGATGATGCTGAGGAGCAGCCACGCGTTGCGCTTGAACGACTCCTCGACCGTCGGATTGCCCCCGGCCGCGCCCTTGACGGACATGCCCAGCATCTTCTTGCCCAGGGTCCCACCGATGGTGGTGTCCAACCCGATGTAGTAGCCGAAGTTGATTGCCAGGCCGATCACCGAACTGATGAGCGCGGAACCGCTGAGCCCGCCGCCGCCAAGGATCGAGGTCATGCCCGTCGACCCCGTGGCCGAGTCGGCCAGGATCAGTGGCACGATGATGACGAACGAGATGATCGCCACGACGATGGCCAGCAGGATGCCGTCGATGATGCGGGCTCCGGCGCGCGGCCCGGCATCGGCGCCAGCGCTCTGTCCGCCGGAAGCGGACCACGATGGGTCCCCGGCGGGAGGTGGCGGAGGAGGCGGCTGGCTGGTCATGGATGGTCCCGTTTCGATGGATGTCGACCAGTCTAGAGAAGGTGGGGCGACACGCGGTGGACGTTGCCCGGTGACGGGCGCCACCCGGCGCGTGGCGGACGTTCCCGCTGGCGTCCTAGGCTCTGGATCCCGGCTGCACGGGCGGACGTGACACACCGACACCCGACCGGACACCCGTCTCGACACCCCTGGCGCAAGGACACTCCACGTGGCGACCCACAGGCTGGCCATCATCGGTGGCGACGGCATCGGACCGGAGGTGGTCGGCCAGGGCCTTCGGGTGCTGGACGCCGTGCAGGACCGGCACGGGTTCGACACCGAGCGCACCGACTACGACCTCGGTGGTCGTCGCTACCTGGAGACCGGCGAGGTCCTGTCCGACGACACCGTGGCGGCCCTGGACGACGCCGACGCGATCTACCTCGGCGCCATCGGCACCCCGGACGTGCCCCCCGGTGTGCTGGAACGCGGGATGTTGCTGAAACTGCGTTTCACCTTCGACCAGTACGTCAACCACCGACCCGTGAAGCTGTATCCGGGCGTGACGTCGCCGATCGCCGGGCTGACCCCACAACGCTGCGACTTCGTGGTCGTGCGGGAGAACACCGAGTCCGTCTACGCCGGTGCCGGCGGGACGCTGCACCGCGGGACCCCGGCCGAGGTCGCGACCCAGGAGTCGCTCAACACCCGCCACGGCGTCGAACGCATCATCCGCTACGCCTTCGACCTGGCCGACGGGCGCGAGCGGCGCCACCTCACGATGTGCCACAAGACCAATGTGCTGATCAACGCGGGTGACCTGTGGTGGCGGACCTTCCACGAGGTGGGGGAGGAGTACCCGGACGTCACGCGCGACTACGTCCACGTCGACGCGGCCTGCCTCTACTTCGTGACCCAGCCGGAACGCTTCGACGTGGTCGTCACCGAGAACCTGTTCGGTGACATCATCACCGACCTGGGTGCCGCCGTGCAGGGTGGCATGGGGCTGGCCACGTCCGGCAACCTCAACCCTGCCGGTGACCATCCGTCGATGTTCGAACCCGTGCACGGCTCCGCCCCGGACATCGCCGGAACCGACGCCGCCGACCCGACCGCGGCCGTCCTGGCGTTGTCGCTGCTGCTGGACAGCCTGGGCGAGGTCGAGGCGGCCGCCGACGTCGAGGCCGCCGTGGCGTCCTGGCTGGTCGAGCGGGGCGATGGCCGGCACGCCACCACCGCGGTCGGCGATCGACTGGTCGAACTGGTCGCCGCCGACTGAACGACCGCACGTCCGTGCCAGCGGGGTCGGACCGACGGGAGGCATCACCATGGCCACGCCCGAACTGCGTCGGGTCACCGACGACGAGTGGGTCGACTACTGCCGTTTCTGGTCGGGGCTGTTCCACGAGGACCCCCAGGACGACGAGGCCAGGTCGTGGCGGGCGTCGTTGCCGCCGGAACGGTGCCTGACCGCCACGGACGACGTCGGCTACATCGCCTCCAGCGGTGCGCTGCCGTACGGGCTGACCGTTCCCGGCGGGGCCACCCTGGGCTGCGCCGCCGTGACGATCGTGACCGTGCGGGCCGACCACCGCCGCCGAGGCCTGCTGCGCATGATGATGCGCCGCCTCCACGACGACGCCCGCGCCAACGGGGAGCCGGTCGCGGCGCTGTACGCCTCCGAGTCCCCGATCTACGGTCGCTTCGGCTACGGGGCCGCCGTCCCGATGCAACAGGTCAGGATCCGGCGATCCCACCTGGCGACGATCGCCGACGGTGACGCCACGAACGTGTCGTTGGTGACGCGCGAGGCCTTCGTCGACCTCGCACCACGGATCAGCGAGGCGATCGGTCGCCGCCGGGGCGGCATGCTCGTCATGGGCCCGGAGGCGTGGGACACGCACTCGCGCAACTTCCGGGGCAAGCGGCCGGACCGGTACGCGGTCGTCGGCGATCGCGGCGTGGTCCGGTACCGCACGAGCGGCGGCGAGTGGGTGGACCGGGTGCCGGACGCCGAACTGGAGGTCATGGACCTGTTCGCCGTCGATGCCGAGGCGGCGGCCGACCTGTGGGCGCACGTGGCCGCGGTGGACCTGGTCACCGAGGTCTCGGCGAAGCGGCGGCCGGTCGACGATCCGTTGCGGTGGCGGGTGGCCGACGAGGCCCGGGTGCGCGACCGGTCCCGCATGCCGCTGTTCGTGCGGTTGCTGGACATGCCGACCGCCCTGGTCGCGCGCGCCTGGGAGGTGGCCGACCGACTCGTGCTGGACGTCACCGATGCCTTCGAGCCGGCCAACGCGGGGCGCTGGATGCTGGAGGCCGGCCCCGACGGGAGCACCTGCACCTGCACCCGCACCGAGGACGAGCCCGACGTCGTCCTGGACGTGGCCGACCTCGCCAGCCTGTGGCTCGGTGGGGTGGCCCCGGCGACGCTGGCCGGGGCCGGCCGCCTGTTCGTGCGCGACCCGGCCACGATCGGCCGGCTCCGGCGGCTGTTCGCGGTGGATCTGCCGCCGTGGACCCCGTTCGACTTCTGATCCGGAACCCGATTGGCCGTGCGATGGGCGCACACTGGCGTCGTGTGGGCGCTATACTTGCTGCAAAGACCGCGGTCGCCCCTGTTGTCGACCGCGATTTCGGCAACGTTTGGAACCGTCGTGGACACCCGTCTGGAAACCGATGACATGCTCGTGACCGTTGGCAGCGGCAAGAAGGCCCACGTGTTCCGACCGATGCAGGGCGCGACGTACAAGATGCGCACCCTCGACGACGGCGGCAGCGTGTTCGACCGGGCCCTGTGCGGTTCCGGCGGGGAGATGTTCCTGGCGTCGGACGACGACCTGTGCAAGACCTGCTCGACCCTGCTCCACTCCTGACCGGGCCGCCAGGCCCGACCCACGCCACGCCGGAAGGTCCCGCCCATGGGCAACGTCTACAAGAAGATCGAACTGGTCGGTTCCTCCAAGGATTCCATCGAGGACGCCATCCAGTCCGCCGTCGGCAAGGCCAGCGAGAGCACGCGCAACCTCGACTGGTTCGAGGTCGACGAGATCCGTGGCTGGATCGAGGACGGCCGTGTCCAGCACTACCAGGTGGGGCTGAAGGTCGGCTTCCGTGTTGATGGCGAGACCGACGCCTGAACTCTCGTGGAGGGAAGTGCTGGACGTTGTGAGCCCAGCGAGCAACTCCAATGCGTCCGAGCGAAGCGAGCGACGCGCGCGGCCACGTCGTTCGAGTGGGATTGACGGTGTGGCGAGGGGCGCCGTAGGGTTGTCGGCATGGACGCCCTCCCCACCACTCCCGCAGCCGGTCGAGCCGACCGGGCGGTCGCGTGTGTCGGCATCATGGTGGGCGCCATCATCGGACTGATTCCCTAGCCCGGCGTCGTGCCGGGCTGCAGTGTGGCGCCGGCTTCTCGTGCGTCGCCCGCTCCCGGTTCCGCGTCGACCCGATCCAGTGATCGAGGTTGTTGTGAGCCACACTCCGCTCCCGTCGCCCGAGGCGGCCGCCGTCGTTGCGCCTTCGGGCGACCTGCGCCTGTACGACACGACCCTTCGTGACGGCACCCAGCGTGAGGGCATCAACCTCACCGTCGACGACAAGATCAAGGTCGCCCGGCGCATGGACGGCCTGGGCGTGCACTACCTCGAGGGCGGGTGGCCGGGGTCCAACCCCAAGGACACCGCCTTCTTCGCGCGCTTCGCCGACGGCGACGAGGCCCCGCTGCAGGCCACGTTGACCGCGTTCGGGATGACCCGGATGGCCGACAACGCGGTCGACGAGGACCCGTTGTTGGCCGGGCTGCTGGCCGCGCGCACCGAGGTGGTGTGCCTGGTCGGCAAGTCGTGGGGCTACCACGTCGACGATGCGCTGGGTGTGCCGCGGGCCGAGAACCTCGCGATGGTCGGTGAGTCGATCGCGCACCTGGTCGCCAACGGTCGCCGGGTCTTCCTGGACGCCGAGCACTTCTTCGACGGCTGGCAGCGCGACCACGACTACGCCATGGAGGTGCTGGAGGTGGCTGACGCCGCCGGTGCCGAGGCGGTCGTGCTGTGCGACACCAACGGCGGTGCGATGCCCTGGGTGGTGGCCGACGTCGTCCGCGAGGTGCGCGCCCATGTCGGCTGCGACGTCGGCCTGCACTTCCACGACGACGGTGGTTGTGCCGTGGCCAACTCGATGCTGGGCCTCGAGGCCGGCGCCACCCAGGTGCAGGGGACCGCCAACGGCCTGGGCGAGCGGTGCGGGAACGCCAACCTGTTCACCGTGATGGCCGACCTCCAACTCAAGAAGCAGGTGCCCGTCATCCCGCCGGCCGCGCTGGAACGCCTCACCGAGGTCAGCCACGCCGTCGCCGAGATCTGCAACCAGGCAACGCCGTCGATCCAGCCCTACGTCGGGCACACGGCGTTCTCGCACAAGGCCGGCCTGCATGCCTCGGCACTGGCCAAGGCCCCGGACATGTACAACCACATCGACCCGTCACAGGTCGGCAACGCCCAGCGACTGGTGGTGTCGGAGCAGTCCGGTCGGTCCAACATCGTGCTGAAGGCCCGCGAGTTCGGGCTCGAGATCGACGCCGAGGATGCCGGCCTGGTGCTGGCCGACGTGAAGCGACGCGAGGCCCAGGGGTGGACCTACGACGCCGCCGACGCGTCCTTCGAACTCCTGCTGCGGCGCCTGACGGGCCGGATGGACCGGGCCAGCGAGCCCTTCCACACGCTCCACTTCCGGGTCTCGGTCGGGGGCGGCTGGGCGGGCCAGGGCGCGCCGGACATGCGCGCGGCCCGCGGCGACGGTGACGCCGCCCACCGGGACGAGGATGCGCCGCCGACGTCGCAGTCGCCGGCCGAGGCCATCCTGGCAGTCGAGGTGGCCGGTGAACGGCGGCTGGGGGCGGGGGAGGGCAACGGTCCGGTCGACGCGCTGGCCAACGCCTTCCGCAACGCGGTCAACGGCACCTGGCCGGAACTGTCACACGTCCGCCTCAGTGACTACAAGGTCCGGATCCTGGAGGCCACGGCCGGCACCGACGCGGTCACCCGGGTGCTCGTCACGTCGACCGACGGCGTGGAGACGTGGGAGACGGTCGGGGTCGATCCCAACATCGTCGAGGCCTCGTGGCGGGCGTTGTCGGACGCGTGGACCTACGCGATCCTGCGCCCGGACTGGCGCTGAGCCCTGTTCCGCCTGGCGCTGAGCCCTGTTCCGCCTGGCGCTGAGCGCGGGCTGGACGCGACCCGTTCAGCCGTTCTCGTCCTGCTTGAGCGCGGTGTCCACGCTCAGGGCCGAGGCCACCACCAGCGACCGCAGCGGGTCCTGCAGCGGCCGGTGGATGCGGACCACGTAGTTGTCGGCGGTGGTGAACAGGGCGCGCGCGATGCCCTCGAAGGTCTTCTTGATCCGCGCGACCTCCGTGCCGGACTCGTCGGTGATCTGGAAGTCCCACGCTCGCCAGTTCTGGGCCTTGAGCGACCCGATGCTGACCCCGTTCGCCTCCAGGTCGAAACGGATCTTGCCGACCATGTTCTGCTGCACGATCCGGCCGATCTCGGTCCCGTCGGCATCCTCGACGATGACCGTCGACTTGAAGACCTTGGCCGGGCGGGTCAGCCGCAGCAGCGTCCGGCCGCCGGTGTCGGTGACCTCCAGCCGGTGGGTGAGGTACTGGTCGAAGTTGGTCAGCAGGCGGGCCGCCTTGCGGAGCCCTGACTGGCCGACCTGGCGCACCGCGCCGACCTGGGTGCCGTGCTCGTCGTAGACCATGTACTCGTTGGACACCTCGATCAACTTGGCCTTCTGGTTGACCACCAGGACGTCGGCGTCCAGCAGGCCGTCGAAGGCGCCGGTGCCACTGCCCGGGCCGCCGGCGCGGGTGACCTGGCCCTGGACCTGGCGGGCGACGCGATCGTCGTTGCGCAGTGACGTCGGCACGTGCGTGGGACCGTTGCCGGCCGGGTCGGTCGTGGCCTGGCCGTTGGTCGACACCTGGTCGGTCCACTGGATGCCGTCGTACCAGCGGTGCTCGTAGCGACCGGACGGGTCCGGGTACCAGGCTGCCGGATGGGCTGCGGGCTGGGCAGGATCGTGTTCGGTCATGTGGCGTCCCCGGGTGCGTGGTCGACGGTGGCCGACGGTGCAAGGGTGCCCGCCGTGCCCTCGATCCGCCAGCGCTCGGCACGCGGGCGATGCCCGGGAGGGGCCGCGTGACGTCGTAGGCTCGGACCTGCCCGGTGCCCACACCCGTCGTCCGGTGAGTTCCCATGACCAGTCACGTCCTGACCCTGATCTGCCCGGACCGTCCCGGCATCGTCCACGGGGTCTGCAGTGCCCTGCTGGAGGTGGGTGGCAACATCACCGACAACGCCCAGTACGGGGACGCCGACACCCAGTTGTTCTGCATGCGCACGGTGTTCGACGCCGAGACCGACGATGCCGAGGGCATCGCGGCGCGGGTCGCCGCCGAACTGGACGACGACCGCGCCCGCCTGCGCGTCCGACCGGCCGCTCGCCGACCGAAGGTCCTGGTGCTGGTCAGCCAGTACGACCACTGCCTCGAGGACCTGCTGTACCGGTGGCGCAACGGCATGCTGCCGATCGACCTCGCCGTCATCGCGTCCAACCACCCCGACCTCGCCGACCATGCCGCCCGCCACGACCTGCCGTTCCACCACCTGCCGGTGACGCCCGAGACCCGTGCACAGCAGGAGGCGGCCATCCTCGACCTGGTGGCCGACCACGACATCGACCTGGTCGTCCTGGCGCGCTACATGCAGATCCTCAGCGACGACCTCTGTGACCACCTGTCGGGCCGGGCCATCAACATCCACCACTCCTTCCTGCCCGGCTTCAAGGGCGCCCGTCCCTACCACCAGGCCCACGAACGTGGCGTGAAGCTGGTCGGCGCCACGGCCCACTTCGTGACCGCGACGCTGGACGAAGGTCCCATCATCGAACAGGACGTGGCCCGGGTCACCCACGCCCACACCCCGGCCGAACTGGTCGAACTGGGCCAGGACACCGAGCGGCGGGTGCTGTCCCGCGCCGTCCGGTGGTGGGCCGAGGACCGGGTCCTGCTGATCGGTGACCGCACCGTTGTCTTCGCCTGAACTCGCCTGGCGGCTCGTTCAGGCTTCGAGAACTCGCCTGGCGGCTCGTTCTCGGCCTCGGTGACGCGCGCGGTCGTTCTGCGGCCTGGCCCGGGTGAGCTGGAGAGGCGGGGTGTCGGTAGCGTCGTGGCGGCCCAACGACCGGGCCGACCCCCGATCGGAAGGGACCGACCATGACCCGATTCGTGCGCCATGCCACGCCGGAGGGGCCGCGCTTCGGGGTCGTCGACGAGGCCGGGGTCCGGGCGATCGACGGCCACCCGTTCGGCGACTGGCACGACACCGGTGAGCAGGTGCCGCTCGACACCCTGCGCCTGCTGGCACCGATGATCCCGACGAAGGTCGTGGCGGTCGGCAAGAACTATGCCGACCACGCCACGGAGATGGGCGGAGACGTCCCCGAGCAGCCCCTGCTCTTCCTGAAGCCGACGTCCGCGATCGTGGGACCGGGTGACCCGATCCGGATCCCCACCGACCTCACCAGCGAGGTCCACCACGAAGCCGAGGTGGCCGTCGTCGTGTCCCGGCAGTTGTCCCGAGCGACCCCGGCCGAGGCGGCCGAGGCCATCCTGGGCGTGACCGCCGCCAATGACGTCACGGCGCGCGACCTGCAACGGGCCGAGCCGCAGTGGACCCGCGGGAAGGGCATGGACACGTTCCTGCCACTGGGACCCACGATCGCCACCGGCCTGGACGTGGCCGACCTGCGGGTCGTCGCCCGCGTCAACGGCGAGGTGCGACAGGACGGGACGACCGCGGACCTGGTGTTCGACATCCCGACCCTGTTGTCGTTCATCAGCCAGGCCATCACGTTGCTGCCGACCGACATCGTGCTGACCGGCACGCCCGCCGGGGTCGGCCCGATCGTGCCCGGCGACACCGTGGAGGTGGAGGTGGACGGGGTCGGCTCGCTGGTCAACCCCGTCATCGCACGGCCCGAGCGGGTCGGCTGACGCGGCGCCGACCCCTGAGCATCGGGGCCGGGCCGCTGGTGGCGAGGGCTACCGTCATGCACGTTCCGCCGACCCAGGATGGGTGCCACATGGACCAGGTCCCGAACGTGCTCGCGACCCGGTATGCCAGTCCGGCCATGCGCAGGGTGTGGTCGGCCGACGGCAAGGTCGTGGCCGAGCGGCGACTGTGGCTGGCGGTCCTGGCGGCCCAGCGCGACCTGGGTGTCGACGTCCCCGACGGCGTGCTGGACGACTACCGAGCAGTCCTCGACCACGTCGACCACGACTCGATCGCGGCGCGGGAACGCATCACGCGCCATGACGTGAAGGCGCGGATCGAGGAGTTCAACGCCCTCGCCGGCCACGAGCACGTCCACAAGGGCATGACGTCGCGCGACCTGACCGAGAACGTCGAACAGGTCCAGGTCCGGGATGCGTTGGTGCTGGTGCGCGACCGGACCGTGGCGATCCTGGCCCGGTTGGCGCGGCTGGCGTCCGAACAGGCCACCACCGTGGTGACCGGACGCAGCCACAACGTCGCCGCGCAGGCCACCACCGTCGGCAAGCGGCTGGCCACGGTGGGGGAAGAACTGTTCGTGTCCCTGGGCCGGGTCACCGGCCTGCTCGAGCGGCTGCCCCTGCGGGGGATCAAGGGCCCGGTGGGGACCCAACAGGACATGCTCGACCTGCTGGGCTCGCCCGAGGCCGTTGCCGAGCTCGAACGCCGGGTCGCGGACCACCTCGGATTCGCCACGACGGCCACGTCGGTCGGGCAGGTCTACCCGCGCTCGTGGGACTTCGACGTCGTGTCCGCGTTGGCCCAGGTCGCGTCGGCGCCCGGCAACCTCGCCACCACCATGCGGCTGATGGCCGGCCACGAACTGGCCACCGAGGGTTTCCGCGAGGGCCAGGTCGGATCGTCGGCGATGCCGCACAAGATGAACTCGCGGTCCAGCGAGCGGATCTCGGGGTTCGTCACGATCCTGCGGGGCCACGTGACGATGGCGTCGGGGTTGTTGGGGGACCAGTGGAACGAGGGCGACGTGTCGTGCTCGGTGGTCCGACGGGTGGTGCTGCCGGATGCCTTCTTCGCCCTGGACGGGTTGGTCGAGACCGAACTGACGGTGTTGGACGAACTGGGGTTCTTCCCGGCCGTGATCGCGGCCGAGCTGGAGCGCTACCTGCCGTTCCTGGCCACCACGAAGGTGCTGATGGCGGCGGTCAAGGCCGGGCTCGGTCGCGAGACCGCGCACGAGGTCATCAAGGAGCACGCCGTGGCGGTCGCGCTGGACCTGCGAGCCGGTGCCGCCGACAACGACCTGGTCGCCCGGCTGGCCGCCGACGACCGGTTGGGTCTGGATCGGGCCGACCTGGACGGACTGCTGGCCGAGCCGCTGGACTTCGTGGGCACCGCAGTCGACCAGGTGGCGTCGTTCGTGGCCCGGGTCGACGCCCTGGTCGCCGAGCATCCCGAGGCCTCCGCCTACACCCCTGGCGAGATCCTGTAGTGGTGGCGGCCGTATCCTCGGCCATCACTTCCTTCCGTCCCACCTCCGGAGGTCCTCGTGGCTGCCGATCGTGAAGTCCGTGTCCGCTTCGCACCTGCCCCGTCGGGCTGGCTGCACGTCGGCAGCGTCCGGACGGCCCTGTTCAACTGGTTGTGGGCGCGCCACACCCGCGGGACGTTCATCTGGCGGATCGAGGACACCGACGCCGATCGCGCGACCGAGGACTCGATGCAGTCGATGATCGAGGCCATGCGGTGGCTGGGGCTGGACTGGGACGAGGGCATCGAGGTGGGTGGGCCGTACGGCCCCTACCGGCAGTCCGAGCGGGCCGACCTCCACCGCGCGGTCGCCCGCCGGCTGCAGGACGCCGGCCACCTCTACCACGACGACCGCTCGCCCGACGAGTTGAACACCTGGCGCCAGCAGCGGCGCGACGACGACCTGCCGCCGACCGTCAAGCGGGGCACCGTGCCCGACGCCGACACCGGGACCCTGCGTCTCGCCCTGCCCGCGAGCGGAACGGTGTCGGTCCACGACGAGGTCCGTGGTGAGGTGACGTGGGACTGGGCCAACGAGTCGGACCCGGTGCTGGTGCGTTCCAACGGTGCCGTGACCTATCCGTTGGCCAACGCCACCGACGACCTCGCGCAGGGTGTGTCGCTGGTGTGCCGCGGCGAAGACCTGTTGTCGGTGACGCCACGCCAGCTGTTCCTGTACGACCTGTTGCTGGCCGACGGGCTGCTGGACGACGCGCTGGACGAGGTCGGCCTGCCGGCCCGGGACCCGTCGTGGGGCGCTCCGTCGTCCTTCGCGCACCTGTCGATGGTCGTGGGCGAGGACCGCAAGAAGTTGTCCAAGCGCCACGGGTCGGTGTCGATCCAGGAACTGGCACGACAGGGGTTCCTGCCCGAGACGCTGCTGAACACCATCGCGCTGCTGGGGTGGTCACCGCGGGACGGGCGCGAGCGGCTGGACCGCGACGAGGTCGTCGCGGCCTTCTCCCTGGACCAGGTCGGCGCGTCGGCGGCCGCGTTCGACGTCGACAAGCTCACGGCCTTCAACGGCGAGCGCATCCGCGACATGGATCCCGCAGCCCTGGCCCACCGGCTGGTCCCGCACCTCGACGGGACCTACCTGCCCGACGGTGACGACGGCGAGCCGGACCCGGACCACGAACCGATCCTGTCCACACCGCCGTCGGACGGAGAACTGGTCCGACTGACCGCGCTGGTGCCGCTGGTGCAGGAGCGGATGCAGGTCCTGGCCGAGGTGGCCGACTACGCCCCGCCGTTCTTCCGCGAGGTGGGGATCGACGAGGCGGCGGCCGCCAAGGTGTTCCGCAAGGCCGGCTCGGTCGAGGCGCTGGAGGCCGGTGCGACGGCCCTGGCTGGCGTCGACTGGACGGTCGAGGCCATCGAGGCCGCGCTGCGAGGGCTGACCGACGAGCTCGGCATCGGCTTCGGCAAGGTGGCGCAACCGATCCGGGTCGCGGTGACCGGGTCCAACGTGTCGCCGCCGCTGTTCGAATCGCTGGCGATCATGGACCGCCACGTGGTGCTGGACCGGCTGGCGGCCGCGCTGCCGGTCGCCCGCGCCGTCCGGGACGACCTCGGGTGACCACCGCGCCCACCGTGCCACCGCCGCAGACCGCCATGTCCTGGCCGGACGTGGAGGCACTGGACGCGACCGGCGTGATGCTCGCCCGGCCGCGCATGGGCGACGCGGCGGCCACCGCCGAGATGCAGGCTGATCCCCGCTTGTGGGTCGGGGTGCCCGAGACCTTCCGGACGACCACGACGGTCCGCCAGGAGGACGAGTTCCGCCAGTTCCTGGACCACTGGCGCGCGCATGGGTTCGGCTACTGGCTGGTGTGGGAGGCCGGGACGGGACCGGGCGGGCACGGGGCGACCCCGGACGGTCGGTCCGGTGGCACCGAGGCCGGCCCCCCACCGATCGGACCCATCGGACTGGGTGGGCTGCGGTGGTTGTGGTGGCGCGAGCGATGGGTCCTGAACACCTACGTGCGACTGGCGGTGGCCGTGCAGGGACGCGGGCTGGCATCGTCGTTGCTGCGGCGGGCGATCGACCGCCTGGCCGGCGACCTCGCGGACACGACCACCGTCGTGGTCCGGACGCGGCCGGAGAACGCGGCCATGGCACGCCTCGCCCACCATCTGGGCTTCCACGAGGCCGGGACCGAGGAGCGCTCGGCCGGGCCCTACCGGATCCTCGCGACCCGGATCGGTGGCGGCGGCCCCTCGGGTGGCGATGAGGCGACACGGCCGATCGATGGCTGACGACGCGCATGCCACGTCGCGACCGCCAGCGCTGGTCCGGCTGCGCCCCGGCGGCCCGATGGTGGTCGCCGCGAGCGTGCCGGTCCGGCGCGTCGCGCCTCCCCGGCCCGACCGACCGTGGCCGGACGAGTCGGGCGAGCCGGCCGTCCGGGATCCCGACGGTCGTCCGGACCTGGCCCTGTGTCGCTGCGGCCGGTCCGCCACGCCGCCGCACTGCGACCGCTCCCATCGCCGGTCGCCGGTGCCCGACGATGCGTCAGGTTCCGTCGACCCGTCGATCGTCGCCGCCACGTCCGCGGCGCCCGGCGACGTCCCGGGCACCCGATCGGGCGAGGGCGGACCGCGGTCGCGGACGACCCCGGACGCCGAGGTCGTCGATGTCCCGGACGGTCCACGCGAGAGATCGGAGGTCCTGGTGGTCGACGGAGGCCCCCTGGTCGTCCACGGGATCTCGCTGGCACTGCCCGACGGCACGCGGACGAACCCAACGACGGTCGCCGTCTGCCGGTGCGGTGCATCCCGCTCGCACCCGTGGTGCGACGGCCTGGCGTGTGGGTTCGCGCTGGCCTGACGAAGGATCGCCGGGCGGGTCACCACGGCGCGATCCGGCTCGTCGTCCCACTCGTGGTCCTGCCGTTCGTCGGGGGGACCGGACACCCGCGTGACCCGGCGACCACCAGCGCGACACCGTCGAGGCCGAACGTCTTCGGTGCGAGGTAGCGCACGTGGCCGTGGTTGCCCCGGCCAAGCGGGAGTGGCCTCGCCCCGAGTGTGGCGGCATCGGGGCCGAGCACGGGCAGGCGGGGGACGGGGTCGGTGCGAGCGGTGGCGTGCCACAGGCCGATCCCGTGCGGCCAGTCGAGGGCGGCCCGGTCCACCCCGGCCCCGGCCCCGGGTGACCCCAGCACGACCACGTCGTCCACGTCCGCTCGCAGGTGGTCGTGCACACCCACCGCCCGCAGCGCCACCACCGACCCGTAGGAGTGTGCGACGACCGTGTGGTGGACGTCCGGGTTGCCGGCCCGCACCGCGGCGGCATGCCGTGCCAGCGCCCCGGCGGCCCCGTCGGCCACCCGGGCCGTCGACGCCTCCACCGCCGCGATCGGGTCGTGGCGCAGCAACCGGGTGATGGCCTCGACCGGGCCCGGGGGCGTGTCGTAGCCCAGCCACGCGATCGTCGCGAGCTCGCCGCCGCCAGCCGCCGTCGCGTGGTCGCGGAGGGCACGGGCCTCGGCCAGCAGTCGCTCGCTGTCCCGCAGCGTGGTCCCGATGCCGGGCACGAGGGTCGCGACGTGTGCGGCGCTGGTCGGGTCCCCGACGGCCAGCACGGCCCGTCCGTCGCCGGTGAGGTCGAGCGAAAGCACGCGATCGGCGGTCGCGACGCCCCGCAACCAGCCGATCTGCTGGGCGATCTCGTGGCGTCGCATGGTCCCGACGAGGTCGTTGCCGGGGGCCCCGAGCAGGCCGGCAGCCCGGGGCGAGGACTGGGACAGTCGGGCGATCTCGCTGGCGATCGTCACCCGATGCACGGTGTCGCGCACCACGATCGGGATCCCGTCGAGGTTCGCCACGGTCGGACCATGGGCGCGTACCAGCGCGCGTCGTCGAGTCGGCGTCATCCGGTCCCAGCGCTCCGCCACCGCAGCCGGCGACGACGCCCGGGCGACCAGGGCCGACAGGTCGCGCGCCACCGACACGGTGCTCGCGCGTGGAGGGCCAGCCAGGTGCCAGTCGGTCCGGGGGACCGTCGCGCGGGCGTGGATCACGGGCCGGGAACGACCCTCGAGGTCGACCATGGCGGCAGCCATCCGTGCCGGCAGTTCGACCACCCGCGCCAGTCGCACCAGGACACGGTCGGCATCGGCAAGGATCGCCCCGAGACGCTCGCGCGCCGACCCGGCCGGCAGGTCGGTGGCCAGTCGGGTGACATCGTCGACGCGTCCCCGCCCGGCTGCGAGGGCGCGGCCGGAGTCCCGTGTGACCGCAGCCATGGCCGCCGGATCGACCGTCACGGTCACCACGGCATCGCCCGGGGGACGGAGGTCCGGTCCAGCAGGTCGCGGACGGCGAGGTCGGCGTGACGCAGGCGGTCGAGCACCGCCGACAGCCCCTGCAGGTCCCGTCGCAGGTGGTGACGGAAGTCGTCCCGGGCGTGGCCCTGCCAGCCGGACAGGGCGCGGTCGGCCGCGACCAGGTCGTCCCCGAGGACGTCGAGGTGACGCTGCAGGTCGGCCAGGGCGACCAGCACGGCGTGGCCATCGGGCGACGGCACGCCGTCGAGCGACCACGGCGTCGCGACGGGACGATGGGCCACGACAGTTCGCCCTTCGGTCGACGGTCCGGTCCGCTCGTCATTCGGCAGTCCGGTCAGGGAAACCTACGGTCGCCCGAGGCGCGATCCGGTCACGGTCCGATGCCGTGTGGACAAGTCGTCGACTCGCACCCTGGCGGGCGACGCGTTACCATCGCTGCCCGCCCTTCGGGGGTGGTGTAATCGGTAACACGGCTGGTTCTGGTCCAGTTATTGAGGGTTCGAGTCCTTCCCCCCGAGCTGCGAGTGCTAAACTCGCCCCAACGCCCCGCGTTCCACCAGCGGGGCGAACATGTGTGTCCTGCCCCCGTCGTCTAGCGGCCCAGGACGCCGCCCTCTCAAGGCGGTAACGTGGGTTCAAATCCCATCGGGGGTACGTTTCAGCCCGGAGTTCGGCAGAATTCCGGGCTTTCTCATTGGCCCGGTGGCGATGTTGGGCCCGATGGCGATGGGGGGACGGACTCGCTCAGCAGGTCCGGCGCGTATCGACCGAGCACCTCGACCGCGAAGCTGACCTTGTCGCCGACGCGCTGGCCCTTGGGGTGCATCGTCGGCCACAGCTCGAGGTTCTCGATTCGATTGTCGGTGCGCACGCCGTTCACGTGGTGCACCGTTTCGTCGGCGTAGAGCGGTCGCCCCAGATGCCTGGCCATGACCAGCCGGTGCTCGGCCAGTGCATTCTCACCGCCGGCAAGGTGGCGTTCAGCGGGCTCGACGGGGATGTACTTGTAGCCGTGGCTCATCCAGCCCGTGCCATCGGCCTCGCGAA
>JAGXFT010000077.1 GCA_024637135.1 Nitriliruptorales bacterium
GCGACGCTCGCCCGGGATCGAGGGCCTGGGGCGGGAGTGGCCGGACGGGTTGTGGATCCCGGCCGTGCGGCTGTCGGACGGCCACCGGGTCGTGTTCGGCCGCGATCGCACCGACGTCGACGTCGCCGACGCGGTCGAGGCGGGCCAGGCCGTCCCGGTCATGTTCACCCCACGCACGATCGACGGCCAGGCCCACGTCGACGGTGCGACCCACTCGCCCACCAACGCCGACCTGCTGGTCGGCCACGCCACGCCCGGGGCCACCCGCGACGTGATCGTCGTGGCGCCCATGTCCCGTCACCCGAACGCGACCATGCGCCGCTTCGCCCGACGGCGCCTGCGTGACGAGGTGCGGGCGCTCGAGGACGACGGCTGGTCGGTGACGATGGTGCTGCCCGACGACCAGGTCGCCGACCACCTCGACGGCTTCCCGCGTCGCGACCCGGGCCTGGTCCCGGCGGTCGTGGCGGGGGGTCGACAGGCCGTGCGAGCCGCGTTCGACTGAACGCGGTGCCCGGACACCTCGTGGCGCCCGGAGGCCGGTCCCACCAGCGCCACGACGCCTGGCCTCGGCCAACTGGGGGTCGCCCGGCCGGGTGGCTGGGACGCGATCCTCGACGACATGCACGTGCTGACCGACCACGTGCGCAGCGAGCGGCCCGACCTCCCGATCGTGCTGTTCGGCCACAGCATGGGCTCGTTCCTGGCCCAGGGGGTCGTGCAGCGGTGGGGCGCCGACTACGCCGGGCTGGTGTTGTCCGGCACGACCGGTGGGCTTGATGTCGACCCCGACACGATGGAGCTGGTCCACGACCTGGGCTCCGGCGACGCGGAGGGGGAACCGTCGATGGTCATCGGGGCCATGTTCGGCGGGTTCAACGCGCCCTTCGACGCCCCGGACGCGACCGGGTTCGAGTGGCTGAGCCGCGACCCGGCCGAGGTCCAGGCCTACGCCGACCTCGTCGACTGGATCCGCGCCCGCGTCGCCTGAGCCACCACACCGGCCGGGGATCTCCACGAGGACGTGGACCTGTGCATGCTCGGGTGACGAATGGCCCCGGGTCGTGCCGGGGACGACTGGGGGTCATCACCCATCCGGACCGGCCAGGGTGCGTCGTTAGGGTGACCACAGGCCGATCCCGGAGTCCACCATGAGCGTCCCACCGCCAGCCCCTCCAGACACCTCACCCGCCCCTCCACCACCCCGGCCAGCCGCACCCCCACTCGGGCCATGGCCCGCCGGCACGGGGTCGTCCAGCACGCCGCCGTCCGGCCAGACGAGGACGGGAAGAATCGTGGCCGCGGTGGTGCTGGCGATCGCCCTCGTTGCCGTGGTGATCGGCGCCACCACCGTCGCGGGCCTGGGGTCCACCACCATGACCACGGAGGCCTTCCCGGCAGCCACCGCCATCCGCATGGACCTCGATCACGCGGACATCGACCTGGTCGCCGGCGGTGACGAGGTGGTCGTCGAGTCACGCGTGCGCAGCGGGCCGTTCGACCCCGACGCCACCGCCGAGGTGGACGACGACACGCTGGAGCTGACGCTGAACTGCATCGCCGACTGGCTGTGGCTGGCCCCGGACTGCTCGGGCGAGTACCTCGTGCAGGTCCCGGCCGGCACGACGGTCACCGGCAGCACGGGGAATGGTGACGTCCGCATCGAGGGCCTCGTCGAGGCCGTGGGCGTAAGCGCCAGCAACGGCACGATCGACCTGGTCGGGACCACCGGGCCGGTCGACGTCCACACGTCCAACGGCGCGATCGCCGGGTTCGACCTGGGATCGGCGACGGTCGTGGCGTCGACCAGCAACGGCGAGGTGTCGCTGGACTTCGGGCCGGCGCCGACCGACGTGACGGTGCGCACCGTCAACGGGTCGATCGAGGTGGGCCTGCCACAAGACGGGCGCGGGTGGGACCTGGACATGGAGACCACGAACGGCTCGACGACGACCGTGGTCGCCGGTGGCCGGGCCGCGATCCGGACCGCCCTGGGCTGACGGCAGCACCCGGCTCACCAGGTCAGGCGGGCCCACCCGATCCGACTGTCGGCCATGCCGTAGAAGACGTCGGCCCAGTCGTCGCCGCGCACGTCGATGGCGGTCGGGAACACGACGTTGGGGACGATCCCGTCGCGTTCCTGGTCGACCTCCGGGGCCAACACCGGATCAACCGAACGGTCCACCAGCCGCGTGACGTCGTCGAGGTCGTGGACCATGAACCCGGCGCAGTAGCGAACGTGCTGCTGCAGCGCGGTCCCGGGGGTGAGGTGGCCGGTGACGCCGTGGTGCACCGTCAACCAGCCGGCGGGCGTGCGCACCGGGGGCGTGCCGCCCCCGATCTTCTCGGCCTCCCACGGCTGCTCGGGCACCGCCACCTCGCGGTGCCAGCGCAGGTCGGTCAGCGCCATCACGTCCGCGACCGCTTCGTCGACCGGCACGAACGAGACCCAGATCGACGGCCGCGGGTCGGACGTCCCGGTCGGCGGCGTGGCGTCGTAGTCGACCACCGACATCCCGGCCAGGTCCCACGTGGGTCGGTGCAGCATCGCCAGGCACGCCGTGCCGTCGGGCCCGACCACCGGCTCGGGGAACCAGATCGCGTCCTTGTTGGGGTAGAGGTTCAGGTCCGTGCCCAGGTGGTCGGGCTCGTAGCGGTGGCGCAGCATCCCGAGCCGCCGCCACGTGCGACCGTCGTCGGAGACCGCCAGCGCCGGTCGCGGCCCGAACGGCCCGAACGCCGTGTAGGCCATGACCCAGGCGTCCAGCACCGGGACGAACGTGACGCGCGGGTCCTCGACCCCACCACCGGCACCGTTGCACTCCCACACCTCGTCGGGCTCCAGCACCACGCCCAGGCGCTCGACCCCGACCGGGTCGCCGTCGTCGTCGACCAGGACGCGGGCCAGTCCGACCCGGGACACGTTGCCCTCGGCCACGACCCGCGGCAGCAACAGCAGTTCGCCGTCACGGTCCCGGAGGCTGGCCGGGTTGAGCACCCCCCAGGCTTCGTCCGGGCGGTCTGGATCGGCGACCATCAGCACGCCGCGACGTTCGAGGTGGACATCCACGGTGGGACTCCGAAGGGGCGGGCGGGACCAGACGGCCCGCGCGGAGGACGTCGGGCGCGGATCCGCGCCCGTCCTGGTGCGGGTTGGCTCAGCCCTTCGTTGCCGAGCCGATGTCCGTGGACAGGAAGTGGCGTTGGAAGGCCAGGAACAGCACGACGGCCGGGATCGCCAGCACAGTCGCCCCGGCCAGGATCGCCCCGAACGGGTTGGCGGCCCGGGCCGAGATCGTCGTGATGTAGTTGGCCAGGGCGACCGCCAGCGGTTGCATCGAGGCGTCCTTGGTGATCAGGAACGGCCACAAGAATTCGTTCCACGGCCCGATGAAGGTCACCAGGATCGCGGTCAGGATCGCTGGCCGGGCCATCGGGATGGCCAGCCGGGCCAGGATCTGCAACTCAGTCGCGCCGTCGATCCGGGCCGCCTCGAACAAGTCCTTGGGCAGCGATCGGAAGAACTGCCGGAAGATGAACACGGCCGTGGCGTTGACGCCGAACGGCAGGATCATCCCCAGGTAGCTGTCCGCCAACCCGTAAGTCCGCACCACCAGCACGTACAGCGGGATCATCAGCAACTGGAACGGCAACACCAGGCTGATCAGCACGATGCCGAACACCAGCCCCCGACCGCGGAACTCCAGCACCGCCAGCGCATAGCCGGCCAGCAGGCCAAGCACCAGGGTGGTGATGATCACGCCGATGGTGAAGATCGACGAGTTCAGCAACGTCTTGAGCAGGTCGACCCGGGCGTCGATGTCGGCGTAGTTGGCGAAGGTGAGGTTGCCCGGGGTCGGGAACGCCCCGGCGACGGTGGTGTCCGGCGCCGCCTGGAGCGAGCCGACGAGCATGTACCAGAAGGGGAACAGGAACACGACACCACCGACGGCCAGCAACGCGAAACTGCCGATCCGACCCAATGTCCACCGTTGCCTGGTCCCCTGGAAGCCCTCGGGCGGCTGGTCGTCGGCGTCCTCGGCGTGGGTGACGGAATCCTCGACGTGGCTCATTCGCGGTCCTCCAGAACGAACTGGCTGAAGGCCGACAGGCCCATGACCATGACCGCGAGGATGACGCCCAGGGCTGCGGCGTAGCCGGCGCGACCCTGCTCGATACCTGCGCGGTACATCAACAGCACCGGCGAGACCGACGCGTTGTTGGGACCGCCACCGCCGGTCAGCAGGTACGGCTCGGTGAAGAAGTTCGCCCCGACGATGGTCGCCAGCACGACGACCAGGGTCGTGGCCGCGCGCACCCCCGGCAGCGTGACCGCCGTGAACCGACGCAGCGCCGATGCGCCGTCGACCCACGCCGCCTCGTAGAGGGTCTCGGAGATGTTCTGCATCGCCGCCAGGTACAGCAGCACGTAGAAGCCCAACTGCTTCCACGTCGCGAACATCGCGATCATCGGCATGGCCCAGAACCGGTTGACCAGCCAGGTCGGTTCCGGCGCCAACGGGCCGAGGACCTGGTTTACCATGCCGGTGCCGTTGAACAGGAACAGCCAGACCGCGATCATCGCGACGCTGGCCGTGACGTAGGGCAGGTAGTACGCGGCCCGGAAGAAGGCCCGCAGTGGCAGCGCCTGGTTCAGCGCGGCGGCCAGGACCATGGAAAGGATCACCGTCAGCGGCACGTTGATGAGGATGAAGATGGCCACGTTCAGCGCGGCGCGATGCACCACCGGGTCTGCCAGGACGTCGGCGTAGTTGCCGAAGCCGACGAACGGGCGGGCCACGTCGGCGCCCGGGGCGGCGAAGAACCAGTCCCGGAACGACATGTACACGGCCAGGTACAGCGGCCAGGCGAACAACAGGACCCAGAAGGCCACGTACGGCGTGACGAACGCGTACCCGAGCGGGTGGTCGCCGAGCAGCCGGCGTGTCCGCCCCCGCCACCCGTCGGACCGACCCGGCCGGTTCGACCGGGTCGAACTCGAGGCCCCGGCCTCCGCGGACATGCTCAGCCCTCCTGGACGAGTTGTTCGATCTGCGTGGAGGCCTCCTCCAGCGCGGGCTGGACCTCCTTGTCGCCGAAGATCACGCCGGCGACCCACTCGTTGCGGAAGGTCTGCCACACCTCGATGGAGTTGGGGACCACCGGGACCTCGACGACCCGGTCGAGCTGTTGGGCGAACGGCAGGACGGCGGGGTTGGCCTCGAAGTAGTCGGCGTAGAGGTCGGTGACCCCGGGCCGCAGCGGCATCTGGCCGGTCTCCTCGAGCAGCAGCCGGTCGTTGTCCTCCGACATCGAGAACTTGGCGAAGTCCCACGCGGTCTGGCGGTTCTCGCAGGCGGTGTAGAGACCGACCGACTTGGCGTCGGAGAAACTCCACACGTCGCCGGCACCGTCGGAGGTCGGCGGGGGCACGACGCCCCAGTTGATGTCGACGTAGACGGGGACGGCCCACGGGCCGGCCGAGTTCATGGCGGACACGCCCTCGGCGAACGCGTCGCCCTGGTAGGGCTCACGCGGGGCCAGGCCCTCGTCGTACATCGTGCGCCAGGTGTCGGCCACCGCGATCGCGGCGTCGGAGGCGGCGTTGGAGGTGCCGTCGGCGACCAGTTGCTCACCGCCGGACTCGGCCGCGAACCACGGGTAGAAGTCGAACCACGGCTGGTAGAACTCCTGGCTGGGTGACGGGTAGATCGCCGCGGTCGCACTGCTGTCCTCGACCAGGGTGCGCGACGTCGCGAGGAACTCCTCGTAGGTGCCCAACGGCGGGTCCTCGGGGTCCAGCCCGGCCTCGGTGAACAGGTCCTTGTTGTAGAGCAGCATGACCGGGTTGGCCTTCCACGGGATCTGGTAGAACTCCCCGTCGGTGGAGGCGTACTGGTCGGCCAGGTCGCCCAGGCGCTCGCGCACGAACGACTCGCCGTCCTCGAACTCCGTCAGCGACACCAGGCCCTGCTGCTTGGTGAACGACGGCACGGCGGCGGGGGCGGTGTTGTAGACCAGGCACGGCGTGTTGCCGGCGGTGATGGCGGCGCGGATGACCTCCTCGGAGGACTCCCCGGCCGGGATCTCCTGTGCGGTGACCTCCTGGTCCGGGTTGTCGCCGTTCCAGGCCTCGATGACCTGGTCGGCCCAGGCGATCTCCTCGGGGTTGTTGGAGTACCAGATCGAGATGGCACCAGTGCTGCCACCGCCCGCGGCGGCGTCGGTGCCCCCGTCGGTGGCACTGTCGGTGGCACCGTCGGTGCCGGTGGCCGCGGCGTCGGTCTCGTCACTGCCGGCGCCACCGTCCACGGAGCAGGCGCCCAGCACGAGCGCGCCGGCCAGGGCCAGTGCGGCCGTGCGGGTGGATGTGGTCGTGCTCATGATGGAGCTCCAAGGTCCCGCGGGCGTCGGTCGCCCACGTCGGTCGAAGGGTCGAGTGGTGCGGTCATTGGTCGCGGTGGTGCCGGGCAGGGGGCAGGGGGAGGACGTGGGACTCGGGTCACGGGCCACCGGCGGGGGCGGGGCCGGTGCTGGCGCGCACGACCAGTCGGGCGGGCGGCAACGACGTGGTCGGGACCGGAC
>JAGXFT010000078.1 GCA_024637135.1 Nitriliruptorales bacterium
CACATCGCGGTCAGCCACGGGCATCCTCCACATCGAGTGGCGCCCACCAAACCCGCTCGACCAACCGAAGTCACGGAAGCGGCACGACTTACCAGACAGCACCTAGGGCTGGGCGAGTTCGGCGACCTCGACGAGGACGTCGGTCAGGGCGTAGTCCTTGGGCGTGAACACGGCCGCCACCCCGGCGTCCCGGAGGCGCTCGGCGTCGGCGGGGGGGATGATCCCACCCGCGACGACCACGGCGTCCGAGCCGGCCGCGCGCAACCCGTCGACCACGGCCGGCACCAGTTCGAGGTGCGAGCCCGAGAGGATCGACAGCCCGACGAGGTGGACGTCTTCGTCCACGGCCGCCCGCACGATCTGGTCGGGGGTCAGCCGGATGCCCTCGTAGATCACCTCCATGCCCAGGTCCCGGGCGCGGAGGGCCACCTGCTCGGCGCCGTTGGAGTGCCCGTCCAGGCCCGGCTTGCCGACCAGGATCCGGATCCGGCGGCCCAACCGCTGCTGCACCACCTCGATCCGCTCGCGACCCGCGGCCAGTTCGGGTCCGCCACGGGTGCGGGTGGCCTCGCCGACCCCGGTCGGGCCGCGGTACTCGCCGACGATGTCGCGCAGGGCACGGGACCACTCACCCGTGGTCACGCCGGCGCGGGCGGCCCGGATCGACGCCGGGACGAGGTTGTCACGGGTCGCGGCGACCGTGCGGACCTCCTCCAACGCCGCCTCCACGGCGTCGTGGTCGCGCCGGTCCCGGTGGGCCGCCAACCGGGCGACCTGCTCGGCCTCCGCGGCCGGGTCCACGACCAGGATCGAGCCGTTGGTGTCGCCGTCACCCACCAGCGGACTCGGTTCGGCGGTGGTGTGGGCGTTGACGCCGATGACCACCTGCTCGCCGGATTCGATCCGCCGCATCCGGGCGGCGTTGGACGCGACCAGTTCACCCTTCATGTGGTCCACCTCCGCGACCGCACCGCCCCGGTCGAGGATGTCGTCCAGCTCGGCCGTCGCGGCCGCCGACAACTCGGCGACCTTGGCCTCCATCACCGTCGAGCCCGCGAACAGGTCGGGGTGGTCCAACAGGTCGGTCTCGTGGGCGAGCACCTGTTGCATCCGCAGCGACACCTGCTGGTCCCACGGACGTGGGAGCCCCAGTGCCTCGTTCCAGGCCGGCAACTGGACCGCGCGAGCCCGCGCGTCGCGCGACAACGTGACACCCAGCATCTCGATCAGGATCCGGCTGATGTTGTTCTCCGGCTGCTGCTCGGTCAGGCCCAGCGAGTTCACCTGCACCCCGTAGCGGAACCGGCGTGCCTTGGCGTCGGTCACCCCGTAGCGCTCCCGGGTGATCCGGTCCCACAGGTCCACGAAGGTGCGCATCTTCGCGATCTCCTCCACGAACCGGATCCCGGCGTTGACGAAGAAGGAGATCCGCCCCACCACCGACGGGAAGTCGTCGGCCGGCACCTGGCCCGAGTCGCGCACCCCGTCCAGCACCGCGATCGCGTTGGCCAGTGCGTAGGCGACCTCCTGCACCGGGGTCGCCCCCGCCTCCTGGAGGTGGTACGAGCAGATGTTGATCGGGTTCCAGCGCGGCACGTGGCGCCACGTGTGCACGATCACGTCGGTCGTCAGCCGCAGCGACGGCTCGGGTGGGAACGCGTAGGTCCCACGCGACAGGTACTCCTTGATGATGTCGTTCTGGGTCGTGCCGCGCAGCGCCGCCGGGTCGGCCCCCTGGCCCTCGGCCACCGCGACGTACAGCGACAGGAGCCACATCGCGGTCGCGTTGATGGTCATGGACGTGTTCATCTCGTCCAGCGGGATGCCGGCGAACAACGTCTCCATGTCGTCGATGGAGGTGATCGGGACGCCGACCTTGCCGACCTCGCCCCGCGCGAGCACGTGGTCGCTGTCGTAGCCGGTCTGGGTCGGCAGGTCGAAGGCGACACTGAGCCCGGTCTGGCCCTTGGCGAGGTTCGCCCGGTACAGCGCGTTGGAGGCGCTGGCCGACGAGTGGCCCGAGTAGGTCCGGATCAGCCACGGCCGGTCGCGTTCGGGCAGCGTGGCGGGTGAGCCGGGATCGGCCATGTCGGTCACCTCGGTGGGCAGTGGTGTGCCGTCAGGATAGGTCCGTGTGGCACCGACCCGTGCGCTCGGCGTGCGGCGCTGTCCGGTGTTCTCGGCAGCGCGTAGGGTCGCAGCATTGCCCCCCACGCCGGCAGCGCGCCGACGTCCACATTTGCCCGTGCCTCCGTCGAGGCCCACCTCCCGGGTCATCGCCCGCCGCGATCCCGGGCAGAACTCGACCGCACACGAACGAACAGGTTGCACCATGGGACGCCACGTCCTGGTCTGGGACGCCCCCAACATCGACATGACCGTCGCGAACATCATCGACGGCAGGCCCACCGCCCGGGAACGGCCCGACCTCGAGGTGCTGGGGCGCTGGCTGGTCGCGCAGGCCGGCGACGACGAGGTCGAGGCCTGCGTGTTCGTCAACGTGGCCGAGCACGTCGCCGGGCCCATGCGTGGCTGGGTGCTGTGGTTGCTCGAACAGGGGTTCCGGGTGTTCGCCCGCCCGAAGGTCGAGGACTCCGACGTCGACGACGACATGGTCGACCACCTGTTCGCGCGCCAGGAGGAGGGAATCCTCACCCGCGCCTACGTGGGCTCCAACGACGCCCGCTGCTTCGTGGAACCGATGATGGACCTGGTCGACGACGGCGTGGACGTCAGGATCCTGGGCTTCGGGGAGTTCGCCGGCGGGCTGTCGTCGCAGGAGGAGTTCACCTTCGTCGACCTCGAGTCCATCGACGGGCTGTTCGCGGCGCCGCTGCCCAGGATCAACCTCGAGGTCCTGCCGCTCGAGGGTCGCTGGTTCGAACCCACCGGTGTCCTTGGCGGCTGAGGTCGTCGGTTCGGCCGGTCGACAGTCCTGGGCGCAGTAGCGTCGGGTCGCACGGAGCAGGTGGAGAGGCGTGGGCGTGGACGAGGGACGGGACGACGGGATCGACGGCGTCAACAGCGTCGACGGCGTCGACGGGGGCGCGGGACCGATCGGGGTGTCGTCTGAGGTCGGACGCCTGCAGGCGGTGATCCTGCACCGCCCGGGTCAGGAACTGCAACGCCTGACGCCCGACAACAAGGACGAACTGCTCTTCGACGAGTTGCTGTGGCTCGAGCACGCGCAGGTCGAGCACGACGCGTTCGCCGGGCTCCTGCGCGACGACGGCGTCGAGGTGCTCTACGTGGAGGAACTGCTGGCCGAGGTGCTGGCGGACGCCGACGTGGCCGAGCAGGTCGTGCTCGACCACGTCACCGACGACACGACCGGGCCGGTCGCGGTGGCCGGCGTCCGTGAGCACCTGCTGGGACTGGGCCCGGTCGACCTCGCTGCAGCGCTGTATGCGGGCGTGGCGGTCGACGACGTCGAGGTCGCCCCGGGACTCGTGTCGTCCACGGCGGTGCCGGGCGCGATGCTGTTCAACCCGCTGCCCAACGCGGTCTTCATGCGCGACTCGTCGGCGTGGATCAACGGCGGCGTGGCGCTGTCGCCGATGAGCCGCACGGTCCGGCGGCGAGAGACCGCGCTGGTCCGGACGGTCGTCGACGGCCACCCCCGGTTCGACGGAGCCTCGGTGTGGTTCGGCCACCGACGCACCGACCACCTCCAGGCCACCTTCGAGGGCGGCGACATCCTGGTGGTGGGCGAGCGAGGACTGGCGATCGGGATGTCCGAACGCACCACCGCCTCTGGTATCGAGGCACTGGCGGTGCACCTGTTCCGGGACGACGTCGTGGACCGCATCCTGGTGGTGGACCTGCCGAAGGTCCGGGCGGCGATGCACCTCGACACGATCGTCACGCAGGTCGACGTCGACGCCTTCATCACCTACCCGGCCATGACCCGCGACGTGCGCTGCCACCAACTGACCCCGCACGACGGCGGCATCCGCGTGACCGAGGCCTCGTCGATGATCCGGGGGCTGGAGTGGGCGGCCGGGGTCGGTCACATCCGTGCGATCGAGCCCGACCTGGGTTCGACCCGGGCTGCACGTGAGCAGTGGAACGATGCCAACAACACGCTGGCGCTGGAACCCGGACGGGTCGTCGCCTACGAGCGCAACGTCGCGACCAACACGATCCTGGCCGACGCCGGGATCCAGGTGCTGACCATCCCGTCGTTCGAACTGCCCCGTGGTCGCGGCGGCCCGCGGTGCATGTCGTGCCCGGTCGCGCGGGCACCGTTGCCGACCTGACCCGGATGGCATCCGAACCGGCCCGATCGGACGCCCCCGTCCGCCCCGACGGCCCCGTCCGCCCCGACGGCCAGGTCCGCCCCGGCGGCCCCGTCCGGCCGGTGGCGCGGGTGAAGGGCGTCGGCGTGGTCCGCGGCGGCGCGACCCTGCTCCACGACGTCGACCTGGTGGTACGGCCCGGCCGACCGGTGGCGATCCTGGGTCCGAACGGGGCAGGCAAGACGACCCTGCTGCGGGTGCTGTCGACCCACCTGTTCCCGACGCGAGGGACGGTCGAGGTGCTGGGCGCGCGCTTCGGGCACACCGACCTGCGCACGCTGCGGTCGCGGGTGGCGCTGGCGTCGGTCGCCATGACGCCGTTGTTGCCGATGACCCACACCGCCGAAGCACTGGTCGCGGCGGCCCGACGCGGCACGTTGCGTCCGGGTGCCGCGATGGAGCCGAGCGAGCGCGCGGTCGCACGTGACGCGCTGGACCGCGCGGGGGCGCGCCACCTGGCCGAGCGCTCGGTGCGGACGCTGTCCCAGGGGGAATGGCAGCGGGTGCAACTGGCGCGGGCCCTGGTGGGCGGGCCCGACCTGCTGCTGCTGGACGAACCCTTCGCCGGGTTGGACCTGGGGGGGCGCGAAGCGCTGGTGGCCGACCTCGACGACCTGTTGGCCCGACCCGACGCGCCCGCCGTGGTCATGGTCGCCCACCACCTCGAGGAGTTTCCCACCGCCGTCCGCGACGCCCTGTTGCTGCGCGACGGACGCGTCGTCGCCGCAGGTCCGGTCGACGAGGCCGTCACCGACGAGACCGTCTCGGCGACCTTCGGACTGTCCGTGGTCGTGCATCGCGACGGTGGCCGGATCACCGCCCGCGTCCGGCGCTGAGCCCCCCGGGTGGCGAGTCGCCACCGCTCCGGGGGCGCGGGTGGTCGATGCCGGCCGGCGGACCGGACGCGGTGATGCCGGGCCACCTACCCTCGACCCTCCCCGGCGGCCGTCACCGCGCCGCCCGGATCGACCCCACCGGGTCGCCCGCCGCCCCCACCGAACAGGCCAATCAATGCCCGAAGCCGTGATCGTCGCCACTGCTCGGACCCCGATCGGTCGGGCCTTCAAGGGCTCCATGACCGAGTTGCGGGCCGACGACCTGACCGCGAGCATCATCACGACGGCGATGGAGCAGGTCCCCGCGCTGTCGCCCGACCTCATCGACGACCTCCACCTGGGGGTCGGCCTGCCGGGTGGGGAGCAGGGCTTCAACATGGCCCGGATCGTGGCCGTGCTGATGGGGTGGACGTCCGTGCCCGGTGTGACACTGACCCGGTACTGCTCGTCGTCGCTGCAGACCACGCGGATGGCGTTGCACGCGATCCGGGCCGGCGAAGGGGACGTCTTCGTGTCCGCAGGCGTCGAGATGGTGTCGCGCTTCACCAAGGGGAACTCGGACTCGCTGCCGGACACCATGAACCCGGTCTTCGACGACGCGCAGACGCGGACCCAGGAGTCGACCGAGGGTGGCGCGGACGAGTGGGTCGACCCCACCACGCTCGACCGACTTCCCGACGCCTACGTCCCGATGGGCCAGACCGCCGAGAACGTCGCCCTGCTGAAGGGCATCTCGCGCGCGGAGATGGACGAGTTCGCCCTGTCGTCCCAGCAGAGCTACGAGCAGGCCGCGGCGGACGGCTTCTGGGCCAACGAGATCACCCCGATCGAACTGCCCGACGGGACCATGCTGTCGACCGACGACTCACCCCGTTCGGGGACGACGCTGGACGGTCTCGCCGGACTCGATCCCGTGTTCCGCCCGGACGGCCGCGTCACCGCCGGCAACGCCTGCCCGTTGAACGACGGGGCTGCGGCCGTGATCGTGATGAGCGACACCAAGGCAGCAGAGCTGGGCATCGAGCCCTTGGCCCGGATCGTCTCGACCGGCGTCAGCGCCCTCAACCCCGAGATCATGGGGCTGGGACCGGTGGCGGCGTCGACCCAGGCCCTGGAGCGGGCGGGGATGACCATCGACGACATGGACGTCGTGGAGATCAACGAGGCCTTCGCCGCCCAGGTGTTGCCGTCCGCCCGCGAACTGGGTGTGGACCACGACCGGCTCAACCCGCACGGCGGCGCGATCGCCGTCGGCCACCCCTTCGGCATGACAGGCGCCCGGATCACCGGGACGCTGCTCAACGGGCTGCGTCACACCGATGGGACGTTCGGCCTCGAGACCATGTGCGTCGGTGGCGGTCAGGGCATGGCGATGGTGGTGGAGCGCCTCGGGTGACGCGTGCCCTCGCGCTGGGGCCGCTCGGGCAGGTTTGTAGAACTCGCCCGAGGGCTCGTTCTGCGCTCGTGCGATCTGGAAGGGGAGGGCATGACGATGGACGAGGATCCGACGATGGTGTTGGCGCCATGGACGGGGCCGATCCCGGATGACCATCCGGATGCCAACTTCCTGGTCGACGTGGCGACGTATTCGCTCGCGGACCCGGTGGCGACGCTGTCGCGGCTGTCGGGGTCGGTCGGGGTGCCGGTGGGGTCGCTCGCACGCTACGTGCTGGCCAAGTGGGTGACGGCCGGCAGCGACAGCCTGCTGGAGGCGGGACCGACGGCCCTGGATCGCATGCGGGCGCTCATCGCCGCAGCCGAGGAGACGGGGACGGACGCCGCCCGGCTGGCCGCATGGGAGGGGATGGTCGAACAGGTGTCGTGGCTCGCCCACGGTGTCGATGATCCCGTGGGTACCTACCCGGAGGGTGGCGGCGATCCGTCCACCGTCGACGCCGACCAGGACTGAACCCGGCCGGACGGTTCGTCAGCTCGCGGCGATCGCCGTGATGGTGACGTCGAAAGTGGCCTGCGGAGCCTCGACGGTGACGGTGTCGCCGACGCCGTGCTGGAGGATCGCCTGTCCGATGGGCGACTCGCTGGACAGCACGGGGTACTCGTCGTGGGTGTCCTCGCGCGAGCCCAGCAGCCACGTCTCGGTGTCGCCGTCCACCTCGAAGGTGATCAGCAGTCCCGGCAGCACCGTGTCGGTCGACTCGGGCTGGCCGATCCGCACGTCCCGCAACAGGTGTTCGAGTTGGCGGATGCGGGCCTCCATCTTGCCCTGCTCGTCCTTCGCGGCGTGGTACTCCGCGTTCTCGCGCAGGTCGCCGTGGGCCCTCGCCTCCTCGATCTCCGCGGAGATCTCGTCGCGTCCCTCGCTCTTGAGCTGTTCGAGTTCGGCGAGCAGGCGGTCGTGGGCCTCTTGGCTGAGCCAGGTTTCGGCCATGGTGGTGCTCCTTGCGATCTGCGGTGGTCACGGCCCCACGGCCTGACGTACCGGACCGATCAGGGACGAGGTGCGCCACCAGGGGGGAGGCGCGGGTTGCGGGCTGGTCGCAGGTCCGTCGTGTGACGGTGCCCCGGACGGCCCGGAAACGACGACGTCCGGCCCGTGGCCGGACATCGTGGATTGCAACTGTACCCAACCGCTCGGCCAGCGCAACGGCCGACAGGTGAGGTTCAGGCCCGTTCAGGCGGGCTCGCGCCGGGCGTCCTCGGGGAGCCGGCCGCTGACGTGCTGGGCCACGCGGGCGGTCTGGCGGCTGGCCAGCATCCGGGCGACCCCGACGATGGCCCCGGTCAGGATCCCCCACGCGAGTGCCTCGCGCCAGGGGACGGCCGGGTCAGCCGGGTTCTCGGGAGGCTCCGTGCCGGTGGTGGCCTCCCAACCGGAGGTGAGCGCCTTGCGGGCCGCCATCGCGGCTGCAACGGCCGCGCCGTTGCCGACGATCTTCCAGAGGGTGTCAGACATGATGTGGGACCTTTGACGTGGGCATCCACTGTGCCCGATCGTGGCGTCGGTTGCCCGGGCCGGTCGTCCGATCGCGGTCGTCCGGGCGATCTAGTCTGGGCTCGTCCGCACCGGGAGATCGTCGTGTCCAGCCAGCCCCCGTCACTGGTCGGCGCGCGGTCGCTGCGGCCGCCGTTGCGAGCCGTCGTCGTCGACGACCACGCCGTCGTCCGGGCCGGGCTGCGGGCGGGGCTGGCCTCGCACCGGGTCGAGGTCGTGGGGGAGGCCGAGGACGTGGCGTCCGCGGTCGCGGCGGTACGCGAACTGGCACCGGCGGTGATGGTCCTGGACGTCCGCCTGCCGGGCGGCGGCGGGCCGGCCGTGCTCGCCGCCCTGGGCGACCAGGCCCCACCGACGCTTGCGGTGTCGGCATCCGACGAGCGCGACGACGTGGTCGCCACGGTCCGAGCAGGGGCGACCGGGTACCTCCTCAAGACCACCTCCATGGCCGACATCGCCGCCGCGATCCACGCGGTGCACGGGGGCGAACCGGTGTTCTCGCCCGAACTTGCCGGGCACCTGCTCGACCTCGACGGCGAGGTCGGCGGTGACCTGGCGTCCGGGGTGGTCGACCCCGACTGGGAGTCGCTGACCGACCGCGAACGCGAGGTGCTGCGCCACCTCGCTCGGGGCCACCCCTACAAGCGCATCGCGGACGACCTGCATGTCGCGGCCAAGACGGTCGAGACCCATGTCCGCAACATCCTGCGCAAGTTGCAGGTCACGAACCGGCACGAGGCCACGATCTGGGCGATCGACCGCGGCTTCGACGTGGACCAGTGACCTGGGTGGACCAGTGGCCGGGGCGGACCGCGGAACGGGGACCGGGGACGGACCGCCGGGGGCCGGGCACGGACCTCGGGGTCATCCCTGAGTCCGATGCCGGGGCCCGTCGCCACGCTGGGGGCACCGACGAAGCGAGACTCGCGTGACCACCCAGGCCGCCTCGACCCACCCCATGTCCACGCCACCGCCCGCACCACGGGTGGCCCCACGGCCCCCCACGGTGGCGGGCCGCGGGACTGGGTCGCGGTCTCCGCGTCCATCCCGACGCAGCCTCGCCGAACTGCGCGCGATCCTGGCCGATCGGCTGCCGGAACTGCTGGCGACGGCCGGGGTGGCGTTGCTGGTGGCCGCGGTGGCGGGCTTCGTGGTGTCGCAGTGGACGGCGCTGGACAACCTCGGACAGGCGGGCCTGCTGGTGGCGGGATCGGTCGTGCTGACGGTCCAGGGCACGTGGTCGGCGCGTCGGCCCGGACGACTCGTGCATCGGTTGGTGCCGCTGTCGTGGGGTGCCGCGGCCGGGCTGACCCTGGTGGCGACTCAACTCCTGCTGGAGTTGGGCCTGCCGGAGGCGTCGCGTCTGGCGATCGCGGGTGCCGGACTGGTCGCGGCGGCGCACGCGGCGTGGTTGTGGATCCGTCGCCCCGACTCGGTGGTGCTGCAGGTGGCCGCCGTGGCGTCGGCGGTGTACGCAGCGGGGCCGCTGGGCATGTCGTTGCAGGACGCGTGGGAATCGACCGACGCGTTGGCATGGTCGACCGTGCCGTTCCTCGCGATCTTCGGGTTGGACACCGGTCGGACCGACGCCTTCTTCGTGGTCGCGGCCGGGCACCTGGTCATCGCCATCGCGTGGATCGCGGTCGGGCTGCGGCTGGACCACGCGGTCGCGTCGCGCACCGGCCGGATCGGCGGCGCGCTGCTGCTGGCGTGGTCGGCGCTGGAACTCAACGCCGTCGCGTCGCCGGTCGGCACGAGCCTCGCCCTGCTGGTCGTGATCGGGTTCCTGGTCGTGGGGGTGGCGTTGGAGGACGGGCTCCTGATCGGGTTCGGTGCGATGGCCGGGCTGGTCACGGGACTGCGCACCATCTGGTCGCTGTTCAACGGCGAGACCGCCGTCACCCTGACGGTCGCCGTCGCTGGGGTCGCGCTGGTCCTGACCGCCCTGCGGTTGGGCCGCGCGCGCGACGGCGAGGACGCCACCACCGATGCGGCCACGGCGTCCGACGCCCGGACCACGACCAGACACGAACCGGCCGTCGGGGACGAGGCGCCTCGCTGACGTCGCTCGCCGCGGCTGCGACACTCGCCCCATGACGTCCTCCGATCCCGTCCCGACGCCCGTGGCCGCCCAGGCGGCCACGTCGTCGTCGCCTGCCACGCTGCCCATGGGCCGATCGGCCAGCCGCCTTCGCGTCGAGGCGATGCGGTTCCTGCGTCGCTTCGGGCTGTTGTCGGCGACGTGGTCGTTCCTGTTGGGGCTGGCGGCGCCGCGCGTGGACCACCCCGGCTACCTGTGGGCGGCCATCGGCGCCCACGCCGCCTGGGCCGTGGGCGCGCTGCTGGTCCGCAACGACCGGGCATGGTGGACCGGATGGTTCCTGCTGGCCCTCGCGCTGGAGGCGGTGGTGCCGGTGATCGGGACGCACGGCTGGTCGATCACGGGTGGTGCCGTGATCCTGGTCCTGGCAGGAGTCGCCCTGTCGGGGCGGCGCCGCTGGGTCGTCGGCACGGTGACGGCGCTGGCAACGGTGGTGGCGGTCCGGGCCGTCGTGACCGCCGAGTGGCCGGTGGCCAACGCGATCGCCACGATCCTGGTCTTCGCGTTCGGTGCGCTGGCCCTGACCTGGATGGTGCAGCGCATCGCCACGGTCGTGACCGAACGCGACCGCCTCCAGGCCCAGCTCGTCGAGGTCGAGACCACCGCCGCCCGCGCGACCGAACGCGCCGAGGCAGGCGCCCGCCTGCACGACACCGTGCTGCAGCACCTCACCGCCGTGAGCCACGCCGACGACCTCGACGGGGCGCGACGCCACGCGGGCCGGGCGTCCAACGAACTCCGGCAGTTCCTGCGACTCGACACGAACCCCAGCGAGTCCCTGCGGGCGTTGTTGCGGTCCGAGGTCACCCGGGCAGCCGACGGCATGGCCGTGTCGGTGTCGGTGGTGGGGGACCGGCCGGTCGGGGATCGGGAACGCCTGTTGGTCGGGGCCACCCTGGAGGCGGTCCGCAACGCCGTCCGCCACGGGGCGCCACCCATCCGGGTCCACGCCGAGATCCCCCGTGGCACCGACGCCGTCGTCTGGGTGGGCGACGACGGGCCCGGGTTCGATCCATCGGCGGTCGATCCCGACCGCCTGGGCGTGCGCCAATCGATCCATGGCCGCATGGGCCGCGCCGGCGGGGTCGCCGACCTCACCACCGGATCCGTCGACGGCGGGACCGAATGGGAACTGCGGCTGCCGTCGGCCTGATCGATCGCGCCGGCCGGGAGCCCTGACCGGCGCCCGGCGTGGGGGATGCCGGGTCACGGACCGCACGGCATCTACCCTCGCCGTCCATGGCCTTCCGTGACCCGCTGTACCGCCTCTACGAACTCCGCCTGGAACGTGAACTCGCCGGGGGGACGCTGCCGAACCACGTCGGGGTCATCCTGGACGGCAACCGGCGGTACGCGAAGGCACGTGGGCTGGCCTCGGTCAGCGACGGCCACCGGGCCGGTGCCGAGGTCATCCCGCACTTCCTCGACTGGTGTTTCGAACTGGGCATCCCGTACGTGACGTTGTGGCTGTTGTCGACCGACAACCTCACCCGCGACGACGACGAACTGACCCACCTGCTGGACATCATCGTCGCCACCGTGCGTGGCATCGCGCAGGCCCCGTCCACGACGACGCGGCGGCTGCGCGTGACCGCCGTGGGGGTGCTGGACGCGTTGCCGGACGACGTCCGCACCTCGCTGCAGGAGGCCTGCGACGCCACTGCCGACAACAACGGCTTCCATGTCCAGATCGCGGTGGGCTACGGGGGACGCAAGGAGATCACCGACGCGCTCAGGAGCTGGATGCGCCACCAGGCCGCGGATGGTGCGACCCTGGCCGATGCGGCCGAGACGTTGGTCCCGGCCGACATCGGCGATCACCTCTACACCACCGGGTTCCCCGATCCCGACCTGATCATCCGCACCTCCGGGGAACTGCGGCTGTCCGGGTTCCTGTTGTGGCAGTCGGCCCACAGCGAGTTCTACTTCTGCGACCCGTACTGGCCCGACTTCCGCCGCGTCGACTTCCTCCGGGCCCTGCGCGACTACTCCCGCCGCGCCCGCCGCTTCGGGAGGTAGTCGCGCGAGCGTCCCTCGTTCCACATGTGGGACCACGGACGTACACCGCTCGGGCGTCGGCATCGAGGTGGCCCGCCGGGGTGGGGAGTGGGTCGTCGGTCGCGACGTCGGGGGACCGTGGACCCGGGACTGCAGCACCTGCGTGGATGGCGCGACCGGGCTGGCTACGTTTCCGGGAGTCGCGGCAACCATGAGGTGAGAATGCCCCAACCCCGCAGGACCACGGCCCCGTCGTGGCCACCTGATCGGGGGCACCAGCCCATCCCGGCACCGACTGCCGGTGCTGCGACCTTCTTCCTGACGCCGTCCCGAGTGGGCGGCGTTCGTGCATCCCGGGACCGTCGTGAACGGGTGGTGGCCATCGGGCCACGTTCGACCGAGTTCACGCCGTGCCTGCCGATCGATCGAAGGCCCACACCGTGACCGATGCCCGTTCCGCCCCCACCGCCACCACGCCCGCGACCTACGTCCTGGACACCTGTGTCCTGCTGGCCGACCCCAAGGCGATCATGCGCTTCGACGAACACGAGGTCGTGGTGCCGCTGGTCGTGATCGAGGAACTGGACCGCAAGAAGGCCCTACTCGACGACGTCGGGCGCAACGCCCGGATCGCCCTGCGAACCATCGAGGACCTGCGTGCCGACGGCGGCCGCTTCGCGGACGGCATCACCCTCGACCACGGAGGCACCTTCCGGATCGAGTCCAACCACGTCGACGAGCCGTTGCCGCCGTACCTGGACCCGCACAAGCCCGACCACCGCATCCTGGGCGTCGCCAAGGGGTTGGGCGGGACGTTGGTGACCAAGGACGCCGCGTTGCGCATCAAGGCGTCACAGTTGGACGTCGACGCGCAGGACTACCGCGGTGACACCGCCCGCGACGCCGAGCACTGGGACGGGGTCCGCAACGTCGACGTCGAGGGCTCGACCATCGACCTGCTCCATCGTGACGGCAAGGTGGTCCTGCGGGACGGGTCCGAGGAGGGTCTGCTGGTCAACGAGTGCCTGGTGCTGCACGCGGGGCCGTCCGCGTCGGCCCTGGGCCGGGTCATCGACACCGGTGACGGCTCGGCCACCATCCACCGCGTGATGGGCCAGCGTGACGTGTTCGGGATGTCGCCGCGCGACGTCCGGCAGACCTTCGCGATCGACCTGCTGCTCGACCCCGACGTTCCGTGCGTGTCGATGATGGGCATGGCGGGAACGGGCAAGACCTTCCTGGCGCTGGCCGCCGGCCTGGAACAGGTGCTGCAGGCCACCGCCTACCGGCGCCTGTCGGTCTATCGCCCGCTGGTGGCGGTCGGTCGCCAGGACATCGGCTACCTCCCGGGCGACCTCGACGAGAAGCTGGCGCCGTGGATGGCGGCCGTGCACGACAACTTGTACGCGCTGATGCGCCGGGGCGGCTCGCGCTCGACCCGCGACCATCGCCAAGTCCAGTCCAACATCGAGTCCCTGGTCGACCGCGGGCAACTGGAGTTGGCCGCGATCACCTACCTGCGTGGTCGCTCGATCACCGATGAGTTCGTCGTCGTCGACGAGGCGCAGAACATCGAACTGTCGGCGCTCAAGGTCGTGCTGACCCGGATGGGCACCGGCTCCAAGGTGGTGTTCTGTGGTGACCTCGGACAGGTCGACAACCCCTACATCTCCCCGTACGGCGGCATGGCGGCCCTGATCGAGAAGATGAAGGGCAGCCCCCTGTTCGGCCACGTCACCCTGTCCAAGGGCGTGCGCTCACCCCTGGCCGAACAGGCCGCCACCATCTTCTAGGGCGGTCGCGGGTCGGTCCGTAGCAGGAGGGATCCCCGGCCACGCGGCTGTAGGCTCATGAGCCGCGGCCGGCGTTCGTCGATCCGGCCCATCGCGCCTCCACCTCACAGGACCCGCACCCATGCCCACACGGATGTCCACGTTGTTCCTGCGCACGTTGCGCGAGGACCCGGCGGACGCCGAGGTGCCGTCGCACCGCCTGCTGGTCCGCGCCGGCTACGTCCGACGGGTCGCGCCCGGGATCTTCACGTGGTTGCCGCTGGGCTGGCGCGCCTATCGCAACGTCGAGCGGATCGTGCGGGCCGAGATGGACACCGCGGGTTTCCAGGAACTGCACTTCCCGGCCCTGCTCCCGGCCGAGCCCTACCAGGCCACCAACCGCTGGACCGAGTACGGCGACGGCGTGTTCCGGCTCAAGGACCGTCGCGACAACGACTACATGCTGGGCCCGACCCACGAGGAGTTCTTCACCCTGCAGGTGAAGGACCTGGTCGACTCCTACCGCAGCCTGCCGCTGGCGATCTACCAGATCCAGACCAAGTACCGCGACGAGGCCCGCCCACGCGCCGGCATCCTGCGCGGCCGCGAGTTCGTGATGAAGGACTCGTACTCGTTCGACCTCGACGACGACGGCCTGGACGTCTCCTACGAACGCCACCGCGCCGCCTACGAGGCCACCTTCGACCGGCTCGGGCTGGATTACGTGACCGTGTTCGCGATGTCGGGCGCGATGGGTGGATCGGCCTCGGAGGAATTCCTCGCGCCGTGCGAGTCCGGCGAGGACACCTACGTGGCCTGCACCGCGTGCGACTACGCCGCCAACGCCGAGGCGGTGCGGTTCCCGGTCGCCGCGGTTGTCGACGCCGACACCGCCCCGGCTGCCCACGTCGAGGACACGCCCGACACGCCGACCATCCAGACGCTGGTGGACGTGTCCAACGGGCGCGACGACCTGCGCCGGCCCGACCGCGACTGGGCCGCGTCGGACACACTCAAGAACGTGGTCGTGACGATCGTCGAACCGGACGGGAGCCGCGCGCCGTTGGCCATCGGCGTCCCGGGCGACCGCGATGTCGACATGAAGCGGCTCGAGGCCGCGATGGAGCCCGCGCTGGTCGAGGCGTTCACGCCCGAGGACTTCGCTGCGCACCCGGACCTGGTCAAGGGCTACATCGGCCCCGGCCCGGACGGTCCGCTGGGTGGCGATGACGGTGTCACCTACCTGCTCGATCCCCGGATCGCCGAGGGATCGCGCTGGATCACCGGCGCGAACGACCACGGCCACCACGTCTACGACCTGGTTGCCGGACGCGACTTCGCGATCGAGGGTCGCATCGACGTCGCCGACATCCGCGACGGCGACCCGTGCCCCAACTGCGACGGCGACCTGGTCATGGCGCGCGGCATCGAGATCGGCCACATCTTCAAGCTCGGCCGCCGCTATGCCACGGCCCTGGACCTCACCGTCCAGGACGAGTCCGGTTGCAACGTGGTTCCCACCATGGGTTCCTACGGCATCGGCGTGTCGCGGGCCGTCGCCGCGATCGTCGAACAGTCCCACGACGGCGCCGGGCTGGTGTGGCCGCGCTCGGTCGCCCCGTTCGACGTCCACCTGCTGACCGCCGGCAAGTCCGACGCCCACGCCGAGGCGGCCGAGTCACTGGCGGCCGAGTTCGAGGCGGTCGGGTTGTCCGTGCTCTACGACGACCGTGACGCCAGCGCCGGGGTGAAGTTCAACGACGCCGACCTGCTGGGGATGCCCACCATCGTGGTCGTCGGTCGCGGCCTCAAGAACGGCGAGGTCGAGGTCAAGGACCGCGCCACCGGTGACCGCGGCGACGTCCCGCTCGACACCGTCGTCACCCACGTCCAGGCCCTGGCCGCCGCGCCCGCCTGACCCGACGTCCACCGCTCGCGGGCTGGCCGGGGTGGGGTGAGGGTTCGGTTGGATCAGCCGCGGGAGTCGTCGGGCTCGTCGAAGGTGATGTCGACGTCGTCGAAGCCCGTGGCGGTGAGGAACTGGGTCAGGGCGTCGGAGGTGGCCTTCTCGGCGTCGTCGAGCAGGCCGGCCTTGAGCGCGGCGTCCACCATCAGTTCCTCGGCCGCCAGGCGGGCAGAGCGTTCGAGGTCGGCGTTGCCCTGCGTGAACAGGCCGGTGTCGCGGTCGTAGACCCGGGTCTGGTCGTTGTCCACCTCGATGGACGTGATGCTGGGGGCGGGCAGGCGCAGGCTGATCGCGTTGGCCTCCTCGTCGATCGTGACATCGCCCTCGTCGACGTCGGACAGGTCGACTCCCGCACTGATGCCGGCGACGGCGAACAGGAAGATCCGGTCGCCGGCAGCCCAGTCGAGCCAGCCCCGGTCCTCGCCCTTCTCGACGGTGGTGGACTGCACCACCTCCACGGTCGACAGTTCCGACAGCGACCGCACCGACTCGACGATCACGGCCCCGCTGCGGTCGATCTCGCTGGCCGGCGCGATCAATTCGGGCAGGCCCTGTTCGGTCGCGGTCGACAGCGTGTCGCGGATGCCGTTGAGGGCGACCAGGACCAGGGCCAGCAGGACCGCCAGCACGACGACCGGGATCCACGCGATCCGGCGTGTGTGCTCGGCCATGGCGCCTCCCGACGGGGACGGGACCCGTGCTGCACCTGCGCCGCCCGGGGACGGGCCGGTGGGCGGGCGATGCGGCAGGTGGGTCAGCCACCACGGTACTGCCGGTCGATTCCTCGGAGGCGGCCCTTTGCCCATGACCGCGTCCGGGTGTCCGGTGCCCGTCGGGCCGGCCAGGACCCGGGTGCAAGGCCCCCGATCTCGCCGATGTCCGGCACCAAGGCCGTTGGCCCCCGGACAGGCCACGGGTGGAACGGCCCCGAGGATCCGGTTCGGGGATCCGGGCCGGGTGGTGGCTGCAACCGACGTGGGCGGGGCGGCGTCTGACGGTCGACCGCCAGACGCCAGGATCGCCATGGACCACCTGCCCCGCTCCCTCGTCGCCGTCCTGGCCACCGTGCTCATGGCCGCCTGCACGACGATCGCCGACATCCATCCGGCCGCCAACTCGACCGCCACGCCGGCGACCACGTCGTCGCCCGCCAGCGAACCGTCGACGCCGTCAGCCAGCAGCGGCACGATCGAGTGGGACGAGCCCGGTCCGATCGTGGCCCAGTCGGCGGCGTTCCAGCTCCAACCCTTCTCGTCCTGCGACGCACTGCTGGACTACTACGTCGAGGCCGCCCGTGACCTCGTGGGCCCGTGGGGGCTGGGCGGGAACGGCCCCATGTACTTCGAGGGCGACGTCGCCACCGAGGCCGCGGCCGTCGACAGTGCCGGGGGCCGGGAATCCACGACGGCTCAGGCGGTCGGTGCCGACGGCGACGGCAGCTTCTCGGGCACCAACGTCCAGGAGGAGGGCGTCGACGAGCCCGATGTCGTCAAGACCGACGGCGAGGTGATCGTGACGGTGGCGGAACAGGGCATCCGGGTCGTCGACGTCGCCTCGGCCGAGGTGATCGGTCGGCTCGCGCTTCCCGACCAGGCCTGGAACGCCGAGTTGCTGTTGTCCGGCGACGACCTGCTGGTGGTCACCACCGGCGGCGAGTCCTTCGGCCGTGGCTCGGCGACGGACCTGTTCCCGGCCTACGCCCCGACCCGCACGACGGTCATGCGGGTCGACCTGTCGGACCCGACGACGCCGACCGTGGTGGGATCGGTCCGGATGGAGGGCGGGTACCGCTCGGCGCGGATGGTCGACGGCACGGTCCGGCTGGTCATGGTGTCCGAGCCCACCGGCCTGTCGTTCGTCCAGCCCACGGACGGTGGCCTGTCGGCCGAGCAGGACGCGCTGGAGGAGAACCGCCGCCTGCTCGCCCAGTCCGACCTCGACGACTGGGTCCCGCACCTGCAGGTGCTCGACGCCGACGGCACGTCCGGCGAGGTGCAGCGCCTGCTGGACTGTGGGGACATCGCCCGTCCGGCGGACGTCTCCGGACTGTCCACCCTGTCCGTGCTGACCCTGTCGATCGACGGTGACGAGTTGGTGCCGACCTCGGGCGCGGGGCTGGTCGCTGCCGGCGACACCGTGTACGCCTCGATGGACCGGCTCGTGGTCTCGACCTCGCCCTGGGGGCAGTGGATCCAGCCCTTCCTGGCCGATCGAGGCGACCTCGACGACCGTGAGCTGCGGACCGACCTGCACAGCTTCGACATCTCCGACCCGTCCTCGACCCGCTACGTCGCGTCCGGCTCGGTGACCGGGACCCTGCTCAACCAGTTCGCGCTGTCGGAGACCGACGGCGTGATCCGGGTGGCCACCACCACGCAGCCGGACTGGTTCGGGGGTGAACGCCGTGCACGCGAGTCCGAGTCCTCGCTGGTGGTGCTGGCCGAGCGCGACGGCGACCTGGTCGAGACCGGGCGCGTGGACGGGCTGGGGGTGACCGAGCGCATCTACGCGGTGCGGTACCTCGGTCCCGACCTGGCGGCGATCGTGACCTTCCGCGAGACCGACCCCTTGTACCTCGTGGACACCTCGGACCCGACCGACCCCGTGGTGACGGGTGAGCTCAAGATCCCGGGGTTCTCGTCCTACCTCCACCCGATCGGCGACGGCCGGCTGGTCGGCATCGGCCAGGACGCCAACGATTCGGGCCGCACGCTCGGGTTGCAGGCCTCGCTGTTCGACGTGTCGGACCTCACCAGCCCCGAGCGCGTCGACCAGGTGACCTTCGGTGGCGGGTACTCGCCGGTCGAGTACGACCACCACGCGTTCCTGTACTGGAACGCCACGGGGCAGGTCGTGCTCCCGGCGGAGTTGTGGGACGAGTCCGAGGCGATCGACGCCGAGGAGTCCGGGAGGCCGTTCGAGCCGTTCGTGGGCGCGATCGTGCTCGAGGTCGACGGGTCGACCGTGACCGAGCAGGGACGGGTCAGCCTCCGCGACGGGGCCGGCGGCCAGTGGTGGGGCGAGGTCCGTCGCTCGATGGTGATCGACGACCACCTGTGGGTCGTCGCCCACGACCGCCTCGCCCGCTTCACGCTCGACGGCCTCGACGATCGCACGGTCGTCCCACTCGGCTGAGGTCGGGGCCGTCGGCTCGATGCACCGTCTGGCCTGCGGCCACCCAGCCCGCGCTGGCGTGGCAAGGCGCTGTCGTGCGGCGATCGCACGTCCGATCTGGACCCTCACGCAACGTGAGGGCATAGGTTCTCCTCCACTGCGGATCGCCACCACGGACCCCGATCAGCGATCAGCGACCCACGACCAGCGAGCACCCCGATGGACACCGACACGCTCGACGCCGCGACCCGCGACCTCACCTCGACCTGGACGGTCGGGGAGGTGGCGCGGCTGGCCGGGACCTCCGTCCGCACGCTGCACCACTACGACGAGATCGGCCTGGTCCGACCGGCGCAGCGCTCCGACGCCGGCTACCGCCAGTACGTCGCCGACGACCTGGAACGACTGCGCGCCGTGCTGACCTGGCGGGAACTGGACTTCCCCCTGGACGAGATCGCGGTGTTGGTCGATCCGGCGACGTCCACCGACACCCGCGATGCCCTGCTCGACCAGCGCGAGCACCTCACCACCCGCATCGACCGACTGCGCCGCATCGTCGCGGCCATCGACCACCAACTGGAGGCGACCACCATGAGCGTCAACCTGACCCCGGAGGAGAAGCTGGAGGTCTTCGGCGACTGGCTCCCAGAGGAGTACGAGCAGGAGGCCGAGGAGCGCTGGGGTGACACCGACGCGTGGGAGCAGTCCCACCGCCGCACCAGCAGCTACACCAAGCAGGACTGGCTCGACATCCAGGCCGAGGTGGCCGCGATCGAGGCCGACTTCATCGGCCTGCTGGACGCCGCCGAGTCGCCGGAGGCCGCCGAGGCGATGGACGTGGCCGAGCGCCACCGTCGCCACATCCACGTCCGCTACTACGACTGCAGTGTCGAGATGCACGAGAACCTGGGCCAGATGTACGTCCAGGACCCGCGTTTCACGGCCCACTACGACGACCAGCGCCCCGGGCTGGCCGCCTTCGTCAGCGAGGCGATCACGGCCAACGCCGTGCGCCACCTCGACTGAGTCGCCGACCTCCACATCGCCCCGCGCGCCCTGCTCCGACGGCCGCAGCGGGGCGCGCGCGTTCGTTCGAGGGGAACCGGCGTCCACGGGGGCGAGGTCGGCGGGGGTTGGAGGTGACCGGGGCCACCGGGTGCAGGGTTACCGTTGGCCGTGGTCTCCCGCCCGACACAAGGACCCGCATGCCGATCACCGTGGAACCGATCACGGACACGCCCCCGGTCCGGGTCGAGCGGCCGGTGATGCTCATGGACTGGCGCGTGCTGTCCGCGCTGCACTGGCGCGTCGACCCGGCTGCGGTGGCCGCGAACCTGCCGTCCGGGCTCGAACCGGACCTGCACGACGGCGCCGCCTGGGTCGGGCTGATCCCGTTCGACATGCGCGACATCCGACTGCCCGGGATGCCACGCGGGATCCCGTGGATCGGGAGCTTCCCCGAGACCAACATCCGCACCTACGTCCGTGGACCCGACGGCGGCCGGGGGATCTGGTTCGACTCGTTGGACATCACGCGGTCCAGTGCGGTCGCCGCGGCGCGCCTGGGTTACCAGTTGCCGTACCAGTGGGGCCGGATGTCGATCGCGCGCGACGGGCGCCGGTTCACCTACGAGGCGGCACGGCGGTGGCAGGGCACTCCGACCAGCCGCGTGGTGGTGGCGGTCGGACGTCCCCTGGCGCCTGCAGACCGCACCCCGTTGGACGACTTCCTCGCCAATCGCTGGTCGCTGTACGCCCACGGTCCGGCCGGGCTGGTGCGGGCCCACGTGGACCACGGCCCATGGCCGCTGTTCAGCGCCAGCGTCCGCGAACTCGACGACCAGTTCGGGCGCGCGGCGGGCTACGACCTGGCCGGACCCCCGGACCACGTCCGGTTCTCGCCGGGCGTGGACGTCCGCATCGGCCTGCCGCACCGGGTCGACGTGCCCACCGGTCCGGCTGCCTCGTGACCGCCGTGGCGCGGACGCGTTAGCGTGCGAGCCCGTTGCCGTGCCTTCCGGAGTCCACACCATGACCGATGCCTTCGCCGTCAGCGATGCCTACGTCGACGAGGTCCTCGCGCGCAGTCCGCTGGCCGCCACCTCGTTCGGCATCCCCGGCCGTGACCACCTGTGGGACGACTTCTCACCGGTCGCGCACGACGCCTGGGCGGACCTGTGGCAGACCACGCGGCGGGCCCTGGCCCCCCATCTCGACGACGCCGACCACCACCAGGCCCACGCCGCCCGGGTGCTGTCGGCCAATCTCGACGAACACCTGGCCTCGCATGCCGCCGGCGACCACCTCCGCGACCTGAACCACCTCGCCTGTCCCTTCACCGAGATCCGCGACATCTTCGACCTCATGGACCGGTCGACCCCGGCGGCGTGGCGGGCGATCACGGCGCGGTTGGCCACGATCGACCAGCCGTTGGCCGGGTATCGGGCGACGTTGGAACGTGGTCGCGAGGCTGGACGGGTCGCGGCCGCACGGCAGGTCCGCTCCGTGGTCGAGCAGGCGCGCGTGCTGGCGGGTCCGTCGTCGTCGTGGCACGCCTACCCGGACGCGGCCCGCGAGGCCGGCGTCGACGAAGCGGCCGTCACGACCCTGTCGGCGTCGATCGTCACGGCCACCACCGCGGTCGCCCGCTTCGCCGACTGGCTGGAGGCCGACCTGTTCCCGGTCGCGCCGACCGTCGACGCGGTCGGGCCCGACCGCTACGCGCGCGCCGCCGACCGCTACATCGGCGACGACCTCGACCTCGCCGAGACCTACGACTGGGGCTGGCGCGAACTGGCCCGCATCCGGGAGGAGATGGAGGCGGTGGCACTGCGGATCGACCCCGGCGCCGACATGGCCGCCGTCGTCGAGCAGTTGGAGTCGGACCCGGCCGAGGCGGCTCCGTCCCCGGCCGACTTCGCCGCGTTCGTGCAGCAACGCCTGGACGAGGCGGTCCACCAACTGGACGGCGTGCACTTCGACCTGCCGGGCAAGATGAAGGCCGTCACCGTCAACCTCGCGCCGGCCGGGGGGGCGCTGGGCGCGTGGTACATCAACCCGTCCGAGGACTTCGTCCGTCCCGGGTCGGTGTGGTACTCGCTGGGTGACAAGCAGGCGGTCCCGTTGTGGCAGGAGGTCTCGACCGCCTACCACGAGGGGTTCCCGGGCCACCACCTGCAGGTGGCCACCGTCATGGATCGTGCCGACGTGCTGTCGCGCGCCCACCGGATGCTGGTCTGGTACCCGGGCTACGGCGAGGGCTGGGCGCTGTACGCCGAGCGCCTGATGGACGAACTCGGCTTCTTCGAGCGCCCGGCATACCGATTCGGGATGCTGGCGAGCCACGCCTTCCGGGCCGCCCGCGTCGTCGTCGACCTGGGCCTGCACCTGGGCCTGCCGATCCCCGACGACGCGCCCCTGCACCCGGGGGGCACGTGGGGATTCGAGGTGGCGGTGGACTACATGCACGTGGTCGGCCTGCAGCCCCGCGACGTCGCGACCTCGGAGGTCAAGCGCTACCTGGGCTGGCCCGCGCAGGCCATCAGCTACAAGGTCGGGGAGCGGGCCATCCTGGCCATCCGCGACGAACTGCGCGACCGCGCTCGGCGCGAGCAGGTCGACTTCGACCTTGAGCAGTTCCACCGGGACGTGCTGGACGGCGGGGCGCTGCGGATCGACCACCTGCGCGAGCGCCTGCTGGGCTGACCACTGTTCCTCGATCAGGTTCGCAGGACTCGCTGCTCGTCGTGCGCCGGAACCTGCCACGATGGTGACAGCCGCACCGAGAAGGGACGACGACGTGAAGCAGTTGCTGGTGATGCGCCATGGGAAGTCGGACTGGGCCGCCGGCACCAGCGACCACGCCCGCCCGCTGAACCCTCGCGGTGTTGCCGCGGCGGAGCGGGTCGGACGGGTCCTGACCGGGATGGGACTGGTGCCCGACGCGGTGGTCACCTCGAGCGCCATCCGGGCCGCCACCACCGCTGAACGGGTCGTCGCCGCGGGCGGCTGGGACGTCGAGGTGACGGCCACGGACATCTTCTACGAGGCGTCGGTGGACGGGGTGCTGGCCCACCTGGCGCACGTCGTCGACGATGTCAACCGGCTGCTCGTCACCGGCCACATGCCGACCTGGGGTGGGCTGGTCTGGCGGCTGACCGGGGCGTCCGTGGCGATGCGGACCGCCACCGTTGCCGTGATCGACCTCCGGCTCGGCCGGTCCTGGGCCCATGACGGCGACCTGTCCGGCGAGCTGGTCGCCCTCCTCCAACCCCGCCACCTCGCCGCCCTCGACCACGGCACCTGATCGGGGGTCGTCCGGCACGTCGTCGCGGCGGATTCTGCGTCGCCCTCAACAGTGACAGCTGGTCCGTACATTGAACCGTCGGTGTGTCGCGAGCCCCCGGACCACCCCACACGCACGGCTGAGGAGGAACCGGGGCTCCCCCCTTGGGGGGAGCATGCGGCCGCCCAACCCCGCTCGAACGACCGGCACGCTCGATCCAGCCGGGCGGCCGCCGTGGGGGGTCCGGGAGATCCGACGGCAAGGAGCGCCCCAGCGCGACGACGCCGTCGGAGCGACCCTGAGAACGACCCCCGACTCAGTTCAACTTCGCACGGGCGCGGACGGCGCGGGCGCGGATGTCCTCGGCGTCACCGAAGTCGTCACCACCGAGGTCGAGGTAGGCCTCGAACTCGTCGGCGGCCTCGCCGTAGCGGCCGATGTGCGTGAGCAACTCGCCCCGTGCCTTGTGGTCGTCGGGGATGGTGTTGGGGAGCAACAGCTTGAGTTCCACGGTCCACAGTGCGGCCGGCACCCGTCCCTGCGCGGTGTAGTCGCGGGTGAGGTTGTTGAGGATGCGCCGCACGACCATGGTGGGCGAGGTGGGGCGAAGGTGGGAGCGCGTGAACGGGACCCGGCCGGCGGTTGCGACCCGCAGGCGTTCGGCCAGTTCCTCGGTGGGGACGCTGGCGCCGTGGTCGAACGGGTCGAGCACTGCGGGTCGCTCCGGGTCGCCGACCCCGAGGTAGAAGTGCCCGGGCTGGGAGATGCCCCAGGCAGGCAGCCCGGCCCGACGGGCGATGGCGACGTACAGGACGGTCAGCACGATCGGCAGGCCGTGGTGTCGGTCCATGACCTCGACGAGCAGCGCGTTGTCGGGGTCGTGGTAGTCCGCGCCCGCCCCGCCGAAGCCGTGCTGTCGACCGAGGAAGCCACGGAGGGCGGCGGCGGCCTCGAGGTCGTCGTGGTCGTCCCACCACAGCCCGAAGGCGTCGGCGAGGGCGTCGATCCGCAGCAGCGCCATGTCGACCTCGAGGTCGGGGCGCGCCTCGGCATTGACCAGCAGGGCGGCCTCGGCGAGGTCGGCGTCGGACTGCCGGACCAGCCGTGCGAGGCGTCGTCGCGTGTCGGTCGTCGGTACTCCCATGCCCCGGCAGGCTAGCGTCCGGCCCGCGGGCGCCCGTGGACGCCGGGCGGGGCACGGGGGTCGTTTCCGGCTCCCGTTGCGGCCCGTCCGCTGCGAGTGCCCCGGGCCTCACCACGTCCGCCTCCCGTCGCCGACCTCGCCACAGGACCCGCCATGTCCACCACGGAGCAGGACCCGCCGCTGCGGGTGTCACGGCGCGCGACCGAGGCCGGCCCGGTGGCGGTGGTGACCATGGATCGTCCGGCGGCCCGCAACGCGATGTCGACAGCGATGTTGGTGGCGTGGCTGGACACGCTCGACGACCTCGAGGGTGACGACGACGTGATCGGCCTGGTGGTCGCGGGATCGAGCCCGGCATTCTCCGCCGGGGCGGACGTCCGCGAGGACCTGGCCGACGGCGGCCGTCGCCGGATGGAGTTGTTCACGCTGCTGTACGAGCGACTCGCGCTGACGTCCCTGCCGACGGTGGCGGTGCTGGCGGGTGCCGCGGTCGGTGGCGGCGTCGAGGTGGCGGCGGCCTGCGACCTGCGGGTGGCCGAGCCCGGCGCCTGGATCCGGTTCCCGGGCGTGCGCCTGGGCTGGCCGGTGGGCACCGCCCGCACCATCGGGTTGGTGGGACTCGGGACTGCACGGGACTGGGTGCTGTCGTCGCGGGACGTGGGCCTGGACGAACTGGTCACCAGCGGGTTCGTGCAGCGCTCGGTGGCCGCGGGTGCGGGGCTGGACGAAGCGGTGGCGTGGCTGGCGATGGTGGGCTCGCGCAACCGTGACACCGTGGCGGTGCTCAAGCGCCTGTTCAACGACTCGTCCGGCCTGCGGGACCGGGTCATGTTCGAAAACGATGCCCTGCGCGCCACGGCCGAGTCGGGACCGTTGCCACCGGGCCTCGACGTCGACGTCCCGCGCACGATCCGGCCACGTCGTCGCTGACGCCCGGCGTGACGATGGCGGCCGCATGGCGGGCCCGCCGGACGGTGCCGACGGAGCCGCGTCCGGCCACGTCCACGGCACGGCGCAGGGCACTGTCGGAGGGGCGCCCGTCTACGCTCGACCGCGCCGGTCGACGCCCGGCCCTCGATGCTGACAGCGGAGTCGCTCGTGCCCGATCCCTCTCGTCCCGATCGCAACCTCGCGCTGGAGATCGTGCGGGTGACCGAGGCCGCTGCGCTGGCGTCGGCGCGCTGGCAGGGCCGGGGGGACAAGGAGGCTGGCGACCAGGCCGCCGTCGACGCCATGCGCAAGATGCTGTCGAGCGTGGAGATGGACGGCACGGTGATCATCGGCGAGGGGGAGAAGGACGAGGCCCCCATGCTGTTCAACGGCGAGCGGGTCGGGACCGGCCATGCCCCCGAGGTCGACATCGCCGTGGACCCCGTCGACGGCACGCGCCTGCTGGCCGAGGGACGCCCCGGGGCGATCGCGGTCCTTGCCGCGGCCCCGACCGGCACCATGTTCGACCCCGGTCCAGCCGTCTACATGCACAAGCTCGTGGTCGCCGCCGACGCCGCCGACGTCGTCGAACTCGACATGCCGATCCCTGACCTGTTGGCGGCCGTGGCGCGCGCGACCCACAAGCGCATCGGCGACCTGACCGTGATGATGCTCGACCGGCCCCGCCACGACGAGTTCAAGGAGCAGGTGCGCCACGCCGGGGCCCGCCTCAACCTCATCATGGACGGCGACGTCGCCGGTGGCGTGTCGGCCGCGTGGTCGTCGCGCCCGTCTGTCGACCTGCTCTACGGCATCGGTGGCACGCCCGAGGGTGTCACCACCGCCTGCGGAGTCCATGCCCTGGGCGGTCGGATCCTCGGTCGGATGTGGGCGCGCGACGACCGGGACCGGTCGGACCTCGTCAATGCCGGCTACGACCTGGACCTCGTGCTGGACACCCACGACCTGGTCGCGTCGGACGACTGCTTCCTGGCCTGCACCGGCATCACCCCCAGCGAGTTGCTCCGCGGGGTCGCCTTCGACGGCGACGGGGCGACCACGGAGTCGTTGATGATGCGTGGCACGTCCGGCACCGTGCGCCGGGTGCGCGCCCAGCACCGCCTCGACAAGGTCGAGGCGTACGGGGGCTGAAGGCAACGGCGCCGTTTCGGTGGGGCGGGTGCGCGGGGTGGGCTGCGCAAGCGCTCGCTCGACGTGCAACCAGATCCCATGACAGGTCTCGGAAAGATATCTGGGCACGTGTTCAGGCTCCGTTCACCTTCGGGAAAGGGTGTGGCGACGTGCCCCTCGTAGGTTCACCACCACGTCCTACGAGGGGCCTCGGAGCCCCGCATCCCACAGGAGCCTTTCACCATGCGAATGTCCATGCGCTCGCGCGCCCTGACGGCGATCACGTTGTCGTCCGCCCTCGTCCTCGCCGGCTGCGGCGGTGACTCGTCGGACGGCGACACCGAGACCGATGCCGCCGCCGAGGACTCCTCGGCTTCCGAGGAGATGACCGGATCCGAGGAGATGACCGGATCCGAGGACGGCCTTTCTGTCAGCGGCACGCTCAACGGTGCCGGTGCCAGCTCCCAGGCGGCCGCCATGCAGGGCTGGATCGCCGGCTTCCAGGAGGGCAACCCCGACGTGACCGTCAACTACGACCCCGTCGGCTCGGGCGGTGGGCGCGAGACCTTCCTCAGCGGCGGGGCCACCTTCGCCGGCTCCGACGCCTACCTCGATGCGGACGAGTTGGCCGCCTCCGAGGACCGGTGCGCCGGTGACGGTGGCGCGGTGGACCTGCCCCACTACCTGTCGCCGGTCGCCGTGGCCTTCAACCTGCCTGACATCACCACGTTGAACATGGACGCCGCAACCATCGCCGGCATCTTCGCGGGCGACATCGCCAACTGGAACGACGACGCGATCGCGTCGACCAACCCCGACGTCGAGTTGCCCGACCTTGCGATCAACCCGGTGCACCGCTCCGACGACTCGGGGACGACCGAGAACTTCACCGACTACCTGACCCAGGCAGCCGGCGACGCGTGGGGCTACGACGTCATCGAGACCTGGCCCACCGAGGCCGGCGGCGAGGGCGCCCAGGGCACGTCCGGGGTCGTCCAGGCGGTAGCCGCTGGCGAGGGGTCGATCGGCTACGCCGACGCCTCCCAGGTCGGCGACCTCGGCACGGTGGCCGTCCAGGTCGGCGAGGAGTTCGTGGAGTACTCGCCCGAGGCTGCCGCGAAGATCCTCGAGGTCTCCGAGCAGGCCACGGACCGGCCCGAGGGCGACTTCGCCTTCGACCTCACTCGCGACACCGAGGAGGCTGGCGTCTACCCGATCGTGCTGGTTTCCTACCACATCGTGTGCAAGCAGTACGAGAGCCAGGAGGAGGTCGACCTGGTGAAGGCCTTCATGGAGTACGTCCAGTCCGAGGAGGGCCAGCAAGCGTCGGCCGAGTCGGCCGGGTCGGCACCGATCTCGCAGAACCTGCGTGACCAGATGACGCCCGTCGTGGAGTCCATCGCCACGGCCGGCTGACCCCACCAGCACCCAGCGGGCGTGGGGGTCCACCAGCCGGTGGATCCCCCGTCCCGCACCGACCACCCCACCGAACGGAACGCGGCCACGATGACGACCACGCAGACCCCGCCATCCGACACCACCAGCACCGACGACGACTTCATGGCCGGGGAGCTCCCCACCCGGCGCCAGGACAAGCTGTTCGAGGGCATCACCACCGGTGCAGGCATCCTCATCCTGCTCACGCTCGCCGGCGTCGCCTTCTTCCTCGTCCAGAAGTCGCTGCCGTCCCTCGAACTCCCGGCGGAGTCCCTGCCCAACGCCGAGGACATCGGCGGCTACACCTGGCCGCTGCTGTTCGGAACGGTGTATTCGGCGATCATCGCGCTGCTGCTGGCCACCCCGCTGGCCATCGCGATCGCCCTGTTCATGACCCACTACGCCCCGTCGAAGTTGGCCAAGACACTGGGCTACGTCGTTGACCTGCTGGCGGCGGTCCCCAGCGTGGTCTATGGGCTGTGGGGCATCTTCGTCCTGGCACCGTTCTTCGTCCCGGTGTACGACTTCCTGGCCGACACCCTCGGCTGGATCCCGCTGTTCGCCCCGGTCGTGACGCCGTCCGGGCGCAACATGGCCTCGGCCGCGCTGGTGATCGCGGTCATGATCCTGCCGATCATCGCCTCGGTCTCCAAGGAGGTGTTCCTCCAGACACCGCGGTTGCACGAGGAGGCAGCGATGGCGCTGGGTGCCACCCGCTGGGAGGTCATCAAGACCGCGGTGCTGCCCCACGGCAGGTCCGGCGTCATCGGTGGCGCCATGCTGGGCCTGGGGCGGGCCTTGGGCGAAACCATGGCCATCGCCCTGGTCCTGTCGCCCACACCGGGGCTGATCGGCTTCGCGGTGTTCACCGCGCAGAACCCGTCCACCATCGCCGCCAACATCGCATTGTCGTTCCCGAACTTCGGGGGCCAGGAACGCTCCGCCCTGTTCGCCACCGGCCTGGTGCTGTTCGTGGCCACTTTCGTCGTCAACTACATCGCCCGGCGCATCGCCGGCGAGTCCACGGGGTACTGAGATGCCGACCATGCAGAAGTCGACCCCGGGCGCGTCGCTGGAGACCAACAAGCTCTCCCCGCTGCAGCTGGGCGGGATCGTCGCGGTGGCCCTGCTCATCGCGATCGCGGTCTCGCTGCCGGTGCCCGGGACCAACGTCACCATGGTGGTGCTGCTCGCCGGCGTCATCGCGGTGGTCGCGACCTACGTGATCTCCCGTCGGGTCGAGGGGCGGCGCCACGCCCAGGACCGGATCGTGACGGGACTGGTCACGGCGTCGTTCGTCGTCGCGACGCTGCCCCTGATCAGCCTGATCTACACCACGGTGTCCCGGGGCACGAACCGCCTGGACATGGAGTTCCTGACCGGGACGATGCGCAACGTCGTCGGCGAGGGTGGCGGGGTCTCGCAGGCGATCCTCGGCACCCTGATCATCACCGGGATCGCGACCGTGATCTCGGTCCCGATCGGCATCCTGGTGGCGATCTACCTGGTCGAGTACGGCCGGGGGCAGTCCCTGGCCAAGGGCATCAGCTGGCTGGTGGACGTCATGACGGGCATCCCGTCCATCGTCACCGGCCTGTTCGCGGTCGGGTTGTTCACCGCGATCTTCGACCCCGGGTACCGCTCCGGGTTCGCCGGTTCGATCGCGTTGTCGGTGCTCATGATCCCGGTCGTGGTCCGCACGGTCGAGGAGATGCTCCGGCTGGTCCCGATGAAGTTGCGTGAGGCCAGCTACGGCCTGGGCGTGCCGCGGTGGCGCACCATCCTGAAGATCGTGCTGCCCACGGCCCTGCCGGGGATCGTCACCGGCGTGATCCTGGCGATCGCCCGTGTCGTCGGCGAGACGGCACCCCTGCTGTTGGCAACCGGGTTGTCCGACGAGGTCAACCTCAATCCCTTCGACGGACGCATGGCATCATTGCCCCTGTTCATCTACAACAGCTACATCACCCCCGGCGTCACCGTGCAGGCCTCCTACGATCGTGGGTGGTCGGCCGCCCTGCTGCTGTTGATCCTCGTGGGCGTCCTGTTCGGGCTCGCTCGCCTGCTGTCGGCCGCGCTGACCCCGAAAGGCCTGAAATGAGCCCCGAACCCGCCACCACGACCGCCACGGAGCAGTCCCGCATGGATGCAGACGACCAGGCCACGACCGGCCAGGCCGGACAGGCCGATCGCGACGCCGCCAACCCCGAGCTCGCCGCCATGGCCTCTCGGACCGACAGCATCGACCGCACCGGTGAGGACACCAACCGGATCGACATCACCGACCTCGACCTCTACTACGGCGACTTCAAGGCCGTCGAGGGCGTCACGATGTCGATCGACCCCCGTGCGGTGACGGCGCTGATCGGTCCGTCGGGATGTGGCAAGTCCACGTTCCTGCGCTCGTTGAACCGGCTCCACGAGGTCATCCCGGGTGCCTACGCCGACGGCAAGGTCGTGCTCAACGGCAACGACCTGTACGGCGGCAAGGTCGACCCGGTGCTCGTGCGACGCAAGATCGGCATGGTCTTCCAGTCGCCGAACCCGTTCCCGACGATGTCGGTCGCGGAGAACGTGCTGGCCGGGCTGCGCCTCAACGCCAAGAAGGTCCCCAACGCCGACGAGGTCGTCGAGAAGTCGCTGCGCGGCGCCAACCTGTGGGACGAGGTCAAGGACCGGCTGGACCGTCCCGGCTCGGGGCTGTCGGGCGGGCAGCAGCAGCGCCTGTGCATCGCCCGGGCCATCGCGGTGGAACCCGACGTGCTGCTGATGGACGAGCCGTGCTCCGCGCTCGACCCGATCTCGACCCTCGCCATCGAGGACCTGATCACCGAGCTCAAGGAGCAGTACACGATCGTGATCGTGACCCACAACATGCAGCAGGCCGCGCGCGTCAGCGACAAGACCGGGTTCTTCAACATCGAGGGCACGGGCAGGCCCGGCCACCTCGTCGAGTACGACAAGACCGAGACGATGTTCACCCAACCCGCCGAGGAGGCGACCCTGAACTACATCTCGGGTCGCTTCGGCTGATGGGGTCGGCGATGCCCCCAGCCGACCTGCCCGACGACCCCCAGCGCGCACCTTGGTCCGCCGGTGGCCGCGGCCGTGCCGACTACCGGTCACAGCTGCGTGAACTGGACGCCCGCCTGGTCGGCTTGGCACGTGGTGTGGAGACGATCGGTCGCCAGATCGTCGACACCTCCGCCGACCTCGACCTGGACGCCCTGGAGCGTGCCGAGGACGAGTCCGATCGCGTCCAGCAGCTCGCCACCACGCTGGAGGACGCCGCGTTCACGCTGGTCGCGTTGGAGTCGCCCGTTGCCGAGGACCTGCGCGAGATGATCGCGCTGATCCGGGCGCTGCACGACCTCGAGCGGACCGCGCGGCTGATGGCCCACGTGGTCGAGCACCTGCTGACGTTGCAGCGGTGCGGCCACCATCGCCTGCGGTCCGGGGAGATCGGCCAGGCGCGTGAAGTGGCGTTGGCGGTGTTCACCGACGCCGTGGATGCCTGGGACCGACGCGACGCATTGGCCGTCAACGACCTGCAGGTCCGTGACGTCGAGGTCGACGACCTGTGCGACGGCCTGCTCGAGCACGGCGTCGACTGTGGTCGGGCGACGTGTGCCGCGGCCCTGGCGCTGTTGGCGCGGTTCCTCGAACGGATCGCCGACCACGGTGTGGCCCTGGGCGTGCACCTGAGCTGGGCGATCACCGGTGATCGCGTCCTCGCGGAGTCGAGTGGTCGCCGGTGACCCCGTCGTCGCCCTTCCGCCGCACCGACCACTGGCCATCGACCCTCGAGTCGTCCTCTGTACAGTCGTCCACAGCGACCAAGGACTCTTCCATGCCCGACTCGGGACGAGACCTTCGCACGGGTTTCCACACCGCGTTGGACGACCTCGACGACCGCTTCGTGACCGCGGGACTCCGCGTGGCCGAGGCCCTGCCACGGCTGTCCGAGGCGTTCCTTCTGGGCGACGTGACCATCATCGAACAGGCCGAGTACATGGCCTGGGAGGTGGCGTCGGAGTGTGAACGCATCGAGGACGACGGGTTCGTGTTGCTGGCGCGCGAGGCACCGGTCGCCAGCGACCTGCGTCGCCTGGTCGCGCTGTTGCGCATGACCGTCGACGTGTCACGGTCCGCCAGCCTGTTGCGCCATGCCTGCCTGACCCTGCGCCAGTTCGACCCGCGCTTCCTGGATCCGCCGTTGCGGGCCCAACTCGAGGAGTTGTCGCGGGTCGCCACCGAGGTGTTCGTCGCCGGCCTGGACGCGTGGCGACGACGTGACGCGCTGGCGGTGACCGATGTGGACCGGGCCGACGACGCCGTCGACGAGTTGCAGCGGCTGCTGATGGGCCAGGCCTCCGAGGTCGACGACCCGGGCACGGAACTGCTGGTGCTGGGCCTGCTGGCCCGCTACTACGAGCGCATCGCCGACCACGGCGTCGAGGTCGCACGCGACGCGACCTTCGTCGCCACCGGCCAGCGCGTCGCCGTGGGTCGCGAACGCTTGCCTCCGTTCGCGGGCATGGACCCGCAGGACCGTCCGGGCGGCCGGGGTCCCGACGACCTCGACGCCGGTGGCGAGTCCTGATGCCCCGGCTGCTGCTGGTCGAGGACGAGCCGGCCATCGCCGAGGGGCTCACGATCACCCTCGAGGCCGAGGGCTACCAGATCGACTGGGTCCAGGACGGGACGTCGGCGATCGGGGCGTGGGAGCGGACCCGCCCCGACCTGATCCTGTTGGACCTGATGCTGCCCGGCATGTCGGGCACCGAGGTGTGTCGCACGATCCGCGGGCGCTCCGACGTGCCGATCATCATGGTGACCGCGCGTGACGAGGAGGTCGACCGCGTCGTCGGGTTGGAACTGGGGGCCGACGACTACCTCACCAAGCCGTTCTCGACCCGGGAACTGGTCGCGCGCATCAAGGCCGTGCTGCGTCGTGCCCCGATCGTCGACGTCATGGACCTCGACGCGCCGACCGAGGCCATGGGGGTTCGGCTGGACCGTGCCCGCCACGAGGTGCACGTCGACGGCGACGCCATCGACCTGCCGCCCAAGGAATTCAGCCTGCTCGCGGAGCTGATGGAGTCGGCCGGACGGGTCCTGTCGCGCCAACACCTCATCAACGAGGTCTGGGGCGTGGACTACGTCGGCGACACCAAGACCCTGGACGTGCACATCCGTCGGCTGCGCACCCGCATCGAACAGGACCCGCAGGAGCCGCAGCGGATCCAGACGGTGCGCGGGGTCGGCTACCGGTTCGCCGACCAGTGAGCACCGGACCCTTCCTCGCCGCGCTGGTGGCCGTCGTGGCGGCCGTCATCGGGACGGCCCTTGGCTCCCCGGCCGCCGGCCTGTTCATCGGTGCCGCGGTGGCCGCGCTCGGCGGCGCGGTGCAGCGACGCGCGGCGGCCCGCGAGGTCGCACAGCTCGCGGCCCAGGTCCGCGGGTGGGAGTCGGGCGCGGCCGGCCCCGTCCGGATGCCCGCCGACCCGGCCCTGGCCGACCTCGCCGTGGCGCTGGACGCTGCCGGCGACGCCTTCACCCGCCGGCTCCAGACGATCGTCGAGGAACTGCCCTGGCGACGCCAGCTCGTCGAGTCGTTGCCGACGGCGACGATCCTGTTCGACGCCGACGGCTACGTCGCCGCCGGCAACCGCGCCGCCCGGGAGTTGTTGGGCATCCCCAGCGACGGCGAGCCCACGACCATCCTCGCGGCGCTCGGCAGCGCCCGGCTGGCGGCTGCCGTCCGGGGGATGCACGCGGGTGACGAGCCCGTCGAGGTCGACGCGATGGTCTCCGGACGCACGGTCCGCGCGCTGGTGACCGTCATCGGGGACCAGCGCCTGGTCCTGGTCACCGACCGGACCCAGGAGCTGCGCCTGGAGAACGTCCGGCGCAACTTCGTCGTCAATGCCTCGCACGAGCTCAAGACCCCGACGACGTCGATCCAGGCGCTGGCCGAGGCGCTGCTGATCACCGTCGAACGTGACCCGGATCGACTGCCCGACCTGCTGCGACGACTGGAACAGGAGTCCGGTCGCCTGGTCCGCCTCGTCCACGACCTGCTCGACCTGCGTCGCCTGGAGGACCGCGGCGAGGTGGCGCCGACCGCCGTCGACCTCGTCCCGGTGGTGGCGGATGCGCTGGGCGACCTGCCGGGTTCCGGACCGCAGGTCGTGACCAGACTGACCGGCCTCGAGCGCGCCATGGTCCTGTGCGACCCGGACGACCTGCGCATCATCGTGCGCAACCTGGTCGCCAACGGCGCCCAGTACAACCAGGACGGCGGCTCGCTGGACGTCACGATCGAGCCGCGCGACGGGTCGGTCGCCATGGTCGTCGCCGACACCGGCATCGGGATCCCCAAGGACGACCTCGGCCGGATCTTCGAGCGCTTCTACCGCGTGGACGTCGCCCGGTCACGCCTGACCGGGGGCACCGGGCTGGGGCTCGCCCTGGTGCGCCATGCCATCGGACGAAACCACGGGGTGCTGGACGTCGAGTCCCTGCTGGGGTCCGGGTCGACCTTCACGGTGGTCCTGCCCGCGGCCCGGGCCGTCCCGGCGCCCCGTCGCGATCGCGACGACGTGTCGCTGGCCGCCGTCGATGGTCCGGGGGCGGGGTGGCGAGCGGTCGGCGGTGGCGACGACGTCGACGTCACGTCGGCCAGCGGCGAATGAACGGCGCCGACCACGACGAGGGGACCTCGGGCCCGCCGGAGGCACCCCCGGGGACCTCGTCCAGCAGTGGCAAGACGCGCCGGGCACCGTGGATCCTGGACCGCCTGGCGCAGGCCCACCCGGACGCATCCATCGCCCTGGACTTCACCACGCCGTTCGAACTGCTCGTGGCGACGATGCTGTCCGCCCAGTCGACCGACGTCAAGGTCAACGAGGTGACCTCGGCGCTGTTCGCGCGCTTCCCCGACGCCGAGGCCATGGCCGCGGCCACCCGGGAGGAACTGGAGGGCCTGGTCGGCCAACTGGGATTGTTCCGCCAGAAGTCGAAGAACCTGCAGGCCACCGCGCGCATGCTGCTGGCCGACCACGGCGGCGAGGTGCCCCGGACCATGGACGCCCTGACGGCGCTGCCGGGGGTCGCCCGCAAGACCGCCAACGTGGTCATCTCCAACACCGCCGGCCCTGACGACGCCCACGTCGGGGTCGTCGTCGACACCCACGTCACGCGCCTCGCGCGTCGACTGCGCTTCACCCGTGAGGACACCGCCCCCCGGATCGAACGTGACCTGATGCGCCTGTTCCCGTCGGATCGGTGGCTGGACGTGTCCGACCTGCTCATCTTCCACGGACGACGGGTCTGCACGGCGCGCAACCGGGACTGCGGGGGGTGCGTCGTCGCGCCGCTGTGCCCCTCCGACCACACGCGCAACCTCACCGACAAGCGCTGATCGTCCGCGGTCCGGACGCGGGCGTCGCGCTCGCCGGATCCGGTGCCCGTCCGGGGGAGGTGGTGCACGGGGCCGGGGCGGCCACCACCGATAGGCTGGGAACATGTCTTCCTCCATTCCACACACGCTCCTGCTGGCCGCCCCACGGGGCTTCTGTGCCGGTGTCGACCGCGCCGTCCTGATCGTCGAGAAGGCCCTGGAGGCCTACGGCGCACCGGTCTACGTGCGCCACGAGATCGTCCACAACACCCACGTGGTCAACTCGCTGGCCAACCGCGGCGCGATCTTCGTCGAGGACGAGACCGAGGCCCCCGAGGGTGCCGTGATCGTGTTCTCCGCCCACGGCTCGCCCCCCGAGGCGTTCGCCAACGCCAAGGCCCGCGACCAGGTCCTGATCGACGCGACCTGCCCACTTGTCACCAAGGTCCACCACGAGGCCCGGCGCTACGCCACGGCCGGCAAGGACATCGTCCTGATCGGCCACGAAGGCCACCAGGAGGTCCTGGGCACCATGGGCCAGGCGCCACGCTCGATCTCCCTGGTCGAGACGATCGACGACGTGGACGACCTCGACGACCTCGATCCGGCGAACGTCGCCTACCTCACCCAGACGACGCTGTCGATGGACGACACGGCGTCCGTGGTCGACCGGTTGCGGCAGCGCTTCCCGTTGCTGCACCAGCCCAAGAAGGCCGACATCTGCTACGCCACGACCAACCGTCAGGACGCCGTGAAGGTCCTCACGGAGCGCTGTGACCTCGTGCTGGTCGTCGGGTCCGAGACCTCGTCGAACTCCAAGCGGCTGGTGGAGGTGTCACGCGATCGCGACACGCCGGCCCACCTGGTGGACGACGTGTCGGAGATCGACGAGGCGTGGCTGGACGGGATCGGCGTCGTCGGCCTGACGTCCGGTGCCTCGGCGCCCGAGGTGCTGGTGGACGAGGTCATCGCGTGGTTCATCGAGCGTGGACTCGCCACCGTGGACACCGTCATGGTCGTCGACGAGGACGTCGAGTTCGCCATGCCCGGCAACCTCACTCGCAAGCTCGCTGAGCTCGCCTGAAGGGCTGCGGGATCGGCGCCTCATGGCGCCTGTGGATGTTGGGAGCGCAGCGAGCAACTCCAACGCGCCCGAGCGCAGCGAGGGCGCGCGCACTCGCAACATCCATGGCTTGCGGCGGAGTCGTAACCGCGCGTCGCTCGCTGTGGGCGTGGGGTCACTCGACGGAGGTGTAGGCCTCCCACAGCATGTCGGCCAGCAGGTCGCACTGCCAGGGGCGCAGGTCGAGGTGGGCGACGAGTTCGTCGACGTCGGCCGGTTCGGCGGCGATCGGTGCCCACAGGGTCCGGCCGGGACACAAGAACCCGGCGTCCAGGCCCATCTCATCGGCCACTGCGCTGCGAGCGTTGCGCATCGCGGCATGGCGATCGCGGTCCGCGCGGTCGAAGCGGCGCGACGCCCCGGTGCGGGCCTGGGGTTGGGCTGCCAGCCCCTCGCCCTGTGCCTCCAGCAACTCCACGGCATGTCCCCGGGTCGGCTGGTTGCGGCGCTTGTTGCGGCGGGACAGGTCGTCGACGTCGACCGCCGGTGAGCCCGCGAGGTCGACCAGGGTCTCGTCGCGCAGGACCCGTTGCGGGGCGAGGTCGTCGCGCTTCGCGAGATGCTCGCGCCGGATCCACAGCGCCCGCAGCACGGACCGTTGGGCGTCGCCGAGCCGACCGGAGCCGCGGGTGTCCTCCCACGCCCGGGTGGACGCCCGGGTGCTGTCGATCATGTGGTCGCGTTCCTGGCGGTACCAGTCGAGCCGGCCGAGGTCTGCCAGCCGTTCGCGCAGGTCCATGATCAGCGCGGGCAGGTGCTCGACGTCACCGGCCGCGTACGCCGCCATGTCGTCCGGCAGCGGCCGACGTTCCCAGTCCGCGCGCTGGAACCGGTCCTTGTCCGGTGACAGGGCGACCCCGAGCAGTTCCTGCAGGAGGTTGTCCAGCCCCAGCGGAAGGCCGAGCACGGCCGCCGCCACGGCCGTGTCCTCGAAGGTGTCGAGGTCGACATCGGCCTCGTCCAGCGACGGGATGTCGTTGGTGCCGGCGTGGAGGACCACGATCCGCTCGGCGAGGAAGTCGCCCAGGATCGGCACGTGGCCACCCAGTTCGTGGGTGTCGATCAGCAGCACGACCTCCGCCGTGCCGACCTGCACCAGCGCGGCCGGGTTGTCGTACCGGGGTTTGGTCGACCGTTCGACGTCGAGCCCGACGACCTCGGCGTCGATGTCGGGGAGGGCGGCGACGAGGTCGTCGTGATCGTGGATGAGGCGGTGGCGGACGGCGAGACTCCCGGTGCGGCGACGCAGTGGACGCGCTGGTTCATGCCCGCCCGCCGGCGATCCTAACCTGCGTGGGGGCGGCAACCCGTCGGACCGGGACTCGCGTGCCCCGCGCGGCATCCCGGACCCGACCACGCCTTCCGCTTCGCCCACCTGCCGCCAGGAGCCACCATGGCACCCGAAGTCGCCTGCCTGCTCGCCGTCCACCCCCACCCGGACGACGAGTCGATCGCCATGGGCGGGACCCTGCTGCACTACGGCGCACGAGGCGTCGCCACCCACGTCGTGACCTGCACCGGGGGCGAGGAGGGCGAGAACCTGGCCGGGATCGACCTGGCAGGACGTGATCTGCCCGACCTGCGGCGCGAGGAGATGGCCGACGCCGCCGCCCTGCTCGGCCTGACCTCACATGCATGGCTGGGCTACCGCGACTCCGGGATGGTCGGGACCGCCACCAACGACCACCCCGATGCGTTCACGAACGTCGACGTCGCCGACGCCGGCACCCGCCTTGCGGCCGTCGTGCGAACCCTGCGCCCGCAGGTGGTCGCCTCCGACGGCGCCAACGGCACCTACGGCCATCCCGACCACGTGATGGCCCACCGGGTCACGGTCGCCGCGGTCGAGTTGGCGGCCGATCCCGACGCCGACGTCCCCGGCTCCCCCCACCAAGTCCGACTGCACGTCGCCCACGCGGTCCCCCGTGAACGGGTCCGGCGCATGCACCGGGAACTGCTGGCACGCGGGCTGTTGTCGCCGTTCGACGACGAGTCCGTGGACGACTTCGGCGTCCCGGACGAGGAGATCACCACCGTGATCGACGTACGAGCCCACCTCGAACGCAAGCAGGAGGCGATGCTGGCGCACCGCAGCCAGATCTCGCGCGAGTCGGCCTTCTTCAACATCCCGGAGGAGTTGGCCCCGGACTTGTTCGGCCGTGAGGCGTACGTCGTGGTGTCGACGGCCGGCGCGCTGGACGCGTCCGATCGCGATGCGCTGGCCGACGACCTGTTCGCCGGGCACGTGGCATGACCGGCACCACCGACGGCGCGGACGCGTCGATGCCCGACGGCGGACCCGCCCCGCTCGACAGCAGGGCGTTCCGGGACGTGATGGCGCGCTTCGGCACCGGGGTGACGGTGATGACGGCGATGGATGCCACCGGGGAGGTCACCGGGATGACCGCCAACGCGGTGGCGTCGGTGTCCCTCGAACCCCTGCTCGTGCTGGTCTGCGTGGAGTCGTCGACCGACATGGCCACCAAGGTTCGGTCCGGTCAGCGCTTCGGGTTGTCGATCCTGGCTGCGGACCAGCAGGACCGGTCCGACCACTTCGCCGACCCGACCCGGTCCCGCGGGTGGGAGGGGTTCGTGGACGTCCCGGTGACCACCTCGGTCACCGGCGTGCCGTTGCTGGCGGACGCCCTGGGGTGGCTGGACTGCACCGTCCACGCGATCCACCCCGGCGGTGACCACCTGATCGTCGTGGGCGCCGTCGTGGCCGCCGCCGTCGCCGAGCCCGGCCCCGCACTGGGCTGGTACCACCACGGCTACGTCGAGATCGCCACCGACTAGCAGGCCGTACGTGGGGGCGGGGCAGGTGTCGTACGGGATGCAGGCTCAGTCCTCCACGAGTTCGACCAGGACGCCGTCGGTTCCCTTCGGGTGCACGAAGGCGACGGTGTGGCCGGAGCCGCCGGGGCGGGGCTCGTCGTCGATCAGGCGCACGCCCTCGTCCCGGAGGTGGTCCAGTGCGTCGCCGACCGAGGACACGCCGAGTCCGAGGTGGTGCAGGCCCGGTCCGTTCTTCACGAGGTAGCGGGCGATCGGCGAGTCGTCCCGCGTGGCCTGCAGGAGTTGGATCCAGACCCCGCCGACGTCGATCATCGCCTCCTCGACGCCGTCGGACTCGACGACCTCGCGGTGATGGGCAGTCAGGCCGAAGGCTCGTTCCCACAACTCCAGCGTCGCGTCGAGGTCGTCGACGGCGATGGCGATCTGGTCGATGCGGGTGACGTCCATCGTGGAGTCCTCGGCTCGGGTGGCCACGAGTGTGCCGTGCGCAGCCGGTTCGGGCCCGGCCCGCCGTCGCCCGTCGCCCGCGACCCACGCCACCCGACCGGGCCGTGTCGAACGTGGGGTTGGGGGTGGCAAGGCCAGTCGCGCCAGAGAGTCTCGCACCGCCCACCTAGACTCGTCGGACCGTCCCGCCCAGGAGGATCGACCATGCACGACGCCGTCGTCACTGCCATCGCGCGCACCCCGATCGGCCGCTTCGGCGGTGGTCTCTCGTCGTTGTCGGCGATGGAGCTGGGGGGCCGTGCGATCGCGGCGGCACTGGACCGTTCGGGCGTCGACGGCGGTGACGTGGGCTACGTCGTGATGGGCCATGTGCTCCAGGCGGGCCAGGGCCAGATCACGTCGCGCCAGGCCGCGCACGTCGGGGGCATCCCGCTGGACGTGCCGGCCGAGACCATCAACAAGGTGTGCCCGTCCGGCATGGCCGCGATCGCCCGCGCATCGTCGCTGATCGCGCTCGGCGAGTTCGACGTGGTGGTCGCTGGCGGGATGGAATCGATGTCCACCGCGCCGTACGTGCTGGACAAGGCCCGGTTCGGGTACCGGCTCGGCGACGGGACGCTGAAGGACTCGATGATGTTCGACGGCCTGACCTGCGCCTTCGACCACCAGGCGATGGGCGAGGCGACGGACCGCTACCAGGGCGAGAGCCACGACTACACCCGGGCCGCCCAGGACGAGTGGTCGGCGCGCTCACACGAGCGTGCCGCGGCCGCCTGGAAGGACGGTGCCTTCGACGACGAGGTGGTGCCGGTCGAGGTGCCCCAGCGCAAGGGTGACCCGGTGCTGGTGGACAGCGACGAGGGGATCCGTCCCGGGACCACCGTCGACTCGCTGGGCGGGCTGCGTCCCGCCTTCACCGCAGACGGGACCATCACCGCCGGCAACGCGTCCCAGATCTCGGACGGCGGGGCCGCGCTGGTGCTCACGTCGCGGGCGTACGCCGAGGCCAACGACCTGCCCGTCCTCGCCTCGATCAGGGCCTGGGGCGCCACCGCCGGACCGCTGTCGCTGTTGCCCCAGCCCGGCAACGCGATCCGGGCAGCGGCCGCCAAGCTGGACGCGGACCCGTCGTCGTTCGACCTCTACGAACTCAACGAGGCGTTCGCGTCGGTGGCGATGGCCGGGACCGCCGACCTCGGCATCAGCGAGGACATCGTGAACGTCAACGGCGGCGCGGTCGCCATGGGCCACCCCATCGGGTGCACGGGAGCGCGGATCACCGTGACCCTGATCAACGAGTTGCGACGCCGCGGCGGCGGGCGCGGCGCGGCCGCGTTGTGTGGTGGCGGCGGACAGGGTGATGCCCTGATCGTGGACGTCGCCGGCTGACGTCCCCGTCGAGGTCGCCCCTGCTGCCCGCAGGGTCCTCGCCGACCCCTTCGCCACGACCAATGGCCCCCACGTGACCAACGTGCTCGACGACCTGCTGGACGACCTGGTCGACGGACGTCGCCGGGCGCTCGCCCGCGTGCTGTCCCGGGTCGAGGACGGGCGTCCGAGTGACCTGCGGGCGATCGCGGCGCGACTGCACCCGATGGGTGGGTCGGCGCGCATCCTCGGCGTCACGGGGTCGCCGGGGGTGGGGAAGTCGACCCTGACCAATGCCCTGACGGCGTCACTGCGCGAGGCCGGGCGGCGGGTGGCCGTGCTGGCCATCGACCCGTCGTCGCCGTTCTCGGGGGGCGCGTTGCTGGGGGACCGGGTCCGGATGCAGAGCCACCACGCCGACGACGGGGTCTACATCCGGTCGATGGCTGCCCGTGGGCACCTCGGTGGCCTGGCGGTGGCGACGCCGCAGGCGGCCGACGTGCTGGACGCTGCGGGGTTCGACGACATCATCATCGAGACCGTCGGCGTGGGCCAGTCGGAGGTGGACGTCGCATCGACCGCGGACACCACGCTGGTGACACTCGCGCCGGGGATGGGCGACTCGATCCAGGCGGCCAAGGCCGGGATACTGGAGGTCGCCGACGTCTTCGTGGTCAACAAGGCCGACCAGTCGGGCGCCGGCAAGCTCGCATCGGAGTTGACGGGCATGCTCGAGATGGGCCACGCATCCGGTGCGGTCGGTGCGGACGAGGGGGACTGGTGGCCGCCGATCCTGCGCACGGTGGCGGTCCGCGGTGAGGGCGTGGACGAGGTGCTGGCGGCCATCGCCGAGCACGGCGAGCACCTGGACGCGTCGGGTGCGCGAGCCCAGCGGTCGCGTGCTCGGGCCGCCGGACTGGTGCGAGACCTCGCGTTGGGCCAGGTGCGGGCCCGGTTCGACGGCGACGGGGCCGACGAGACGTTCCTGCACGACCTCGCCGACCGGGTGGTGGCGCGCGACCTCGATCCCTGGGCTGCCTCCGACGACCTGGTGGCGGCGATCGACGGTGCGGCGTCGTGAGTGACGAGCCGGCGTTGCCGTTCGACCCGGTCGCTGCGGCCCGGGACAACTGGACCGCCCGCGGTTGGGATCTGCCCGACGTCATGGCTGCGGTGACCTCGGTGGCCCGGGTCCAGCAGGTCCTGGCACGTGGGTGCGACGACGCGCTGGCCCCGTTCGACCTCACCTTCGCCCGGTACGAGGTCCTGGTGCTGCTCACGTTCTCCCGCACGGGGGCGCTCCCGCTGGGCAAGGTGGGGGAGCGGCTCCAGGTCTCGCCCGCCTCGGTCACCAACGCCGTCGACCGGTTGGAGGCGTCCGGGTACGTCGTGCGGGAACCACACCCCACGGACGGGCGGGCGACGCTGGCGCGCATCACCGAGTCAGGCGCGGTCGTCGTCGGTGGGGCCACGACGGCGCTGACGGCCGCACGGTTCGGCGTGGCGGGGCTGGGCGACGCCGAGGCTCGCCAGTTGGTCGACCTGCTCCGCCCGGTCCGGGCCGCCGCCGGCGACTTCCCGACCTGAACCGACCCGATGCATCGAGTGTGCGTTCAGCATGGCATACCGGGCTGATCGGCCACCCTCGACAGGGAGTCGTGACACGACGACGGCCCCGCCGGGATGGCGGGGCCGTCGGTGATGCTGGTGTCGGTGCTCAGTCGGCGAGCGCCGAGCAGCACGTGTCGGTGATCAGGCCGGCGACGACGTAGGGGTCGGCGTTGGCGTTGGGCCGACGGTCCTCGATGTAGCCCTGCTTGTCCTGCTCGACCTGCCACGGGATCCGGACGGAGGCGCCGCGGTCGGAGACGCCGTAGCTGAAGGTGTCGAACCGCTGCGTCTCGTGCTCACCGGTCAGGCGGTCCTCGATGCCCACGCCGTAGCCGGCGAGGTGCTTCTCCACCATGCCCTCCTTGCCCAGGGCCTCGGCCGCGGTGATGATCGCGTCGTAGCCCTCGCGCATGGCGGTGGTCGAGAAGTTGGTGTGCATCCCCGCGCCGTTCCAGTCGCCCTTCATGGGCTTGGCGTCCAGGGTGATCTCGAGGTTGTACTTCTCACCCATGCGGAACAGCAGGTAACGGGCGACCCACATGTGGTCGCCGACCGCCAGCGTGTCGACGGGACCGATCTGGAACTCCCACTGGCCGGGCATCACCTCGGCGTTGGTCCCGGAGATGGCCAGTCCGGCCTCCATGCACAGGGTCGTGTGCTCCTCGATGATGTCGCGGCCGTGGATCTTGACCGCGCCCACGCCGCAGTAGTACGGGCCCTGGGGACCGGGGAAGCCGCCCTGCGGGAACCCGGCCGGCCAGCCGGTGGTGACGTCGATCATGGTGTATTCCTGCTCGAGGCCGAACCACGGTTCCTGGTCGCTGTACTTCTCGAACACCTCGCGGGCCTTGGCGCGCGTGTTGGTCGGCAGGGGCGACATGTCCTTGGGGTCGAAGGTCTCGCACATGACGAGGATGTCGTTGCCACCGCGGATCGGGTCGGGGCACTGGAAGACGGGCTTGAGGACGACGTCGGACTGGTCACCCGGTGCCTGGTTGGTTGAGGACCCGTCGTAGCCCCAGATGCCGGGTTCGGCCCCGTCGTCGAGGATCTTGGTCTTGGATCGGATCTCGGGCGTCGGCGAACTGCCGTCGATCCAGAGGTACTCGGCCCGGTAGGCCATGGTGATGCTCCAGTGATTGGGAACGGTCGGTCCTCGAAGTGGAGCGCTGTCGTGTTACCAGCATGTTTCGTGCGTGGTTCGAGCACGAGAAAAGGGCTCCGTGCCGCGCCGTGGACCCCGTCGGTCCCGGCTCGCGGTCATCGTGAGGAGTGATGTGGGTCACAAGGGTATGGGGGCGAAGATGTTTTGACGTCGAAAGATCCCCGTCGTAGGGTGGCGTCGTAGGGTGGTCGGGTGACCGCGAGAGGACTCGGGATGACCGACCAGGCAACCGGCGACGACGCCGTGCGGGACTGGCAGGAACGCTATGCCGCCGCCGGCGAGCGGGACGCCGACTTCGAGACCCTGTCGGGCATCCCGCTGGAACCCCTCTACGGCCCGCACAACACCACGATCGACCCCGATCGGATCGGGCTCCCCGGTCGCTACCCCTACACCCGCGGGGTCTACGCGTCGATGTACCGCACCCGGCCGTGGACGATCCGACAGTTCGCCGGCTTCGCCGACCCGGACGAGACGAACCAGCGGTTCCACGACCTGGTCGACGCCGGCCAGCACGGCCTGTCGGTCGCCTTCGACATGCCGACGCTGATGGGCCTGGACTCCGACGACGAGCGCTCGCTGGGCGAGGTCGGCCACTGCGGCGTGGCGATCGACTCGCTGGCCGACATGGAACGCCTCTTCGACGGACTGCCGTTGGGCGAGATCACGACCTCCATGACGATCAACGCCCCGGCCGTGACCCTGTTCGCGATGTACGCCGTGGCCGCCGAGCGGCAGGGGTTCTCCCTGGACCAGTTGGGCGGGACGCTCCAGACCGACATCTTCAAGGAGTACATCGCCCAGAAGGAGTGGTTGTTCCCGCCGGGCCCGCACCTGCGCCTCATCGGTGACCTCATCGAGTTCTGCACCCGCGAGGTCCCGCGCTACCACCCGGTGTCGATCTCGGGTTACCACATCCGCGAGGCCGGGTCGACGGCGGCCCAGGAACTGGCCTTCACGCTGGCCGACGGGTTCGCCTACGTCGAACTGGGGATGGACCGGGGGATGCACCCCGACGAGTTCGTGCCGCGGTTCTCGTTCTTCTTCGACGCCCACATCGACTTCTTCGAGGAGATCGCCAAGTTCCGGGCCGGTCGTCGCATCTGGGCTCGGTGGCTCCGGGAGCGCTTCGGCGCCACCGCCGAGCGCGCGCTGCTGATGCGCTTCCACACCCAGACGGCGGGCGTGAGCCTGACCGGTCAGCAACCGGACAACAACATCGTGCGCACCGCGATCGAGGCCCTGGCGGGCGTGCTCGGCGGGACCCAGTCGTTGCACACCAATGCGCTGGACGAGGTGCTGGCCCTGCCCAGCGACCACGCCGCCAAGGTGGCCTTGCGCACGCAGCAGGTGATCGCCGAGGAGACCGGCGTGACCAACGTGATCGACCCGCTCGGGGGGTCGTGGTTCGTCGAGTCGCTGACCGACGAGATGGAGGACCAGGTCGAGGAGATCCTGGCCACGATCATCGACATGGGCGACGACGGCACCGTGACGTCGGGCCTGCTGGCCGGGATCGAGGACGGCTGGTTCATGGCCGAGATCGCCGAGGCGGCGTTCGTGTTCCAGAACAAGCTCGACAAGGGGCGGTACCGCCAGGTCGGCGTGAACGTCAACGTGGACGACGACGACGAGGAGCTGGACATCCTGCGGATCTCCAACGACGTCGGCACGCGCCAGGCCGCCCGTGTCGCCGAGGTCCGGGCCAACCGCGACGCCGATCGCCACGTACGCGCCATCGACGAGCTGGTGGCCGCGGCCGGGACCGACACCAACATGCTGCCGACCATCATGGAGGCCGCCCGCGCCGACGCCACGGTGGGCGAGATCACCACCGCCCTGCAGGGCGTGTGGGGGACCTACACCGAGACCCCCCGCCTGTAGCCGCAGGCTGACCGCCGCGCGTTCGGTGCGTCGCCGGCCCCGCCCGCTGCGACCTCCGGATGCCGCTCCCGATGTGACCTCCGGATCGCGATGTGAGGAACGTCCTCGAGGTCGATGGACATCACATCGGGATCTGCAACTCACATCGCGATCGGTGTCGGAGTGTGGTCTGGGCGGGTGTCCCGGCCATCCACAGGCGACGAAACGCGGTCACGTCGGCCATGGTCGATGCGGCAGCCTCTCGGGGATGGATGCCTGGGGAACTCTGCTGTCGTTGGCCGCTCGCCAGTACGGCGTCGTGGCCATCTGGCAGGTGGAGGAACGTGGCCTGTCGGCGGCGGCCTTCCGCCACCGTGCCCATCGCGAGGGATGGGTACAGGTGACGCGTGCGGTCTGGATGCTCCCTGGGACGTCGCTGGACCGTCGCGGCCGGTTGTCGGCTGCGCTCCTGGCGGCCGGGTCGAGCGCCCTGGTCTCCGGGGCCGACGGACTCTGGCTCCGTGGCGTTGGGCGCACGCCATCCGACGCGCTGCGGTTGGTCGTGTCGATGGACCGGCATGCGTCGCGACACCTGTCACCGGGGACGAAGGTGATCAGCAGTCGGACCCTGGTGGATGCCGATGCCGGCCAGGTCGCTCGCCTGGCGTGTGCAACGGCAGCGAGGTGCTTCGTCGACCTCGTCATCCCCCCGAGCCCACCCGTGCACCGAGTGCGAGGCCTGCTGATCGAGGCCCGTCAATCGCGGGTCGTCACGGAGGTCGCGGTGGCCCACGCCCTGCATCGGGCCCGCGGGGTGCCGGGGATCGCCATCCTGCAGCGGGCCCACCTCGACGTGCTCGACGTCGGGGCCGACTCGGTGTTCAGTGACCGCGTCCACCGGCGTCTGCGTGCGCACGGGCTCCGCCCCGATCCCCACCCTGCGGTCGTCGCCACGCTGGGGCGAGACCTCCATCCGGACATCACGTTCGCGCGTGCTCGCGTGGCCATCGAGTGCGACTCCATGCTCGCCCACGCTGGTCAACGCGACCTCATGGTCGACGGTCGCAAGCACCGGGCCTACCGCCTGGCAGGCTGGGAACCCGTTCGTGTCGGTCACCTGGAGTTCGACCGACACTGGGCCGGGTTCGTGGCTGACCTTCGTCGCGTCCTGGCCGGATGACGCGGGCTCACCGCCAGCCTGCCGCCTCCCTCACCGCCGCCTCCCTCACCGCCGGCTGCCCGTCCTCGTGATGTGACTTCCGGATCCTGATGTGACCAACGTCGGCCGGGTCGCCGGAACTCACATCAGGTTGCGCAACTCACATCGGGTTGACAGGTCGTCAGCGGTCGTCGCGGGTCGCGCACGCATCGACAGCGGTGGCCAGCGCGGCCTCGACGTCCGGGTTGCTGCCGGCGACCGTCATCGTGATGCCGTCGTCGCGGACCCAGCGGTCGCGCATGGGCGACGTGTTCGACCCGTCACGGCTGACCGTCGTGATCGCGCAGGTCGCCAACTGGTCGACGAGGAACGTCGACGGGTCCTCGGTGTCCGGGGACGTGGCCTGGACGCCCTCCTGGAAGTTGGCCCCGCAGACCTCGTCCAGGGTCTTGCCCTCCGGCACGAAGTCGCACATGACGACGCCGCACGCCTGGGCGCCGGTCGCGGTCCGGCACTCGTCGACGTCCGCGAACACCACCGTGGGCGGACCGACTGCTTCCTGTGGTGTCCCGATCGATCCGCAGCCAGCGGCCAACGCCAATCCGGCGATCGCGATCATCGTCCTGGTGGTCGTCATGTCGGTGGCCCTCCCGCGGTCGTGCCGGCCGTCGGACGCCGCGCGGAGGCGCCAGGTTGCCGACGACGGTGGGCAAACGCCAACGACCCCGGCCGTGGGGGCCGGGGTCGTTTGGGTCGTGCAACAACTGCGTGGTCGTCAGGCGGCCACGGCTGCGGTCGGGAAGGCATGGGCGATCTGGTCGCCGTGGCGAAGGATGGCGTGGCCACCGCAGCGGCAGCGCACCGCCGTCATGACGCCCATCGGCGTGTTGGCGTTGTCGATGATGGCCTCGACGCCACGCAGGCAAGTGCCGGTCTCGGGGCAGGTGAGCTGGAACATGGTGGTCCTTTCCGCATCCGTGCGGTCAACGGTTCCGGGGCACGGTGGGCGACCCGGGTTCGTCATGGTTGCGCATCGAACCGTCCACGTCCATCGATGCGTCATGCACGTATCCGTGAAGCTAAACTGCATGATCGAACGACCCGACCCGAGTCCGAGTCTTCAGCGACGCGGGACGGAACTGGTTGGAAGCAGTATGGTTCCTGCATGATCGATCCCCACCGACTCCGCTTCCTGGTCGAAGTGGCCCATTGGGGCACCGTCACGGCGGCGGCCGAGGCCATGGGCTATTCCCCGTCCGCCGCCTCCCAGCAGTTGGCGGCCCTGCAGCGCGACCTCGACCTGGACCTGCTGGAACGACGCGGTCGCAACGTGGCGCTGACGGCGGCAGGTGAAGCCCTGGTCGCCCGTGCGGACGCCGTGTTCGATGCCCTGGAAGCGGCCGAGACCGCCGCGCGCCTGGCCGGGAAGCGGGCCTCCGGCCACGTCCGGATCGGGGCCCTGGGGTCGACGATCGTGGACCTCTTGCCGCTGGCCGTCGAGTCATTGCGAGCCGATGAGCCCGACCTCCACCTGGAGGTGCTGCACCTGGGCGACGAGATGCTGTCGGAACTGGGCCACCGTGGCATCGACCTCGCGGTCGAGCACCGCTGGTCCAACGTCGCCGTGGCCGAACCGACCGGGGTGGTCGAGCGCGAACTGTTGCGCGAACCGGTGTTCGTGGTCGCACGTGCCGACCTCGACCTCGCCGACCCCACCGTCCTGGCCGAGCGGTCGTGGGTCGAGCACCCCTGTCGCCAGTGCGGTCCGGCCACGCGCGACGTGATCCGCCGTCTGGGTGTCGTCGAACCCACGATGCCGTTCCGGACCGACGACATGACCGTGATGCTGCACGTGGCGGCCCTGGACGCCGCCATCCCGGTCGTCCCGGCGCTGGTGTGCCTCCACCTCCCTGACGGCGTGCGGATGTGGGAGGTCCCCGGCGTCGAGCGCACGATCCGCGCCTTCATCCGCGATGTGGGAGTCGGCGACCCCGGTCTGGAGTCCGTCCTCGAGCACCTCGCCGCCGCCGGACAGGCCCTCCAGCACCGGATCGCCCAACTGGACTCGACGCCGCTGGTCGCCGCGGCTGTCTGACGCTCGCCGCCCCGGGACAGCGGTCAGGCGCAGGTCACGAGGTTTCGGACGGGGAAGCCGTTGCCCAAGCCAGCAGCAGGCCGAATCCCTGGGCCTGGATCCAGAGACGATCCGGGAAGTACGCCGACGCCCACATCGCGTTGCCGTTGTAGCCGTACAACCATCCTCGGTTGACCGTCTCCGACACCCTGTTCTGGTTCGACGACCGCGTGACGACGGCGTAGACGCCGTACTGGCGGAGGAAGTTCGCCGACCGACCGTTGGACCACGAACGGGTGTGGACGCGGTAGACCGGACCGTCGGCACCGCTGCTGGGCACCTTGCAGGCGTAGTGGATGTAGGCGTCGGTGCGGACGTGGGTCCAGTTGCCGGCCGGCATCGGATGGCGGAACGGCGGGTCGGCCGACGCGGGGGTGGCCGGCAGGATCGCGATCACCAGGGCGAGGGCAAGGGCCAGCAGCAGGCTGGTCGTGCGCGTGGTGGTCCTGGTCATGGGGAGCCTGATGTCGGGGGCGTTTCGAACGGTACGACCGGGTCGTTCGGGGCGAATCCCCCGCAACGGGTGACGTGCGGTCACCGGGACCTGGCCGTCGGAGAGTCGCCGATGAGGGGATGGCGAGGGGATTTGGACGTGGGGGAGTCGAGGTTCGTAGGCTGGGCGGAGCCGATGGTGCCGGGCGCTCGACAAGGGGGTCGGGTCCGGACCGTGGCCACGACCGACGATGTCCCCCGCGGGCTCGATCTGGATCGCGGCGCGGACCACCGCGCCGACCTCCCACCTCGACCCGCAAGGACGCCCGCGTGAGTGACACCGACCTGCTGGTCGACGATCCCGACCTGGCCGCCGTCGACGCCGCACTGCGGGCCGACATCCGCCGGCTCGGCTCCGAACTGGGGCGCAGCCTGCTGCGCCAGGAGGGCCAGCAACTCTACGAACTGGTGGAGGAGGTCCGTGGCCTGACGCGCGACGGTGCCGACGGCGACCTCGACGCCCACCAGGAGTTGCGCGACCTGCTGGCAGACAGCGACCTGCCAGTCGTCATCCGGTTGGTGCGGGCGTTCACCGCCTACTTCCACCTCGCCACCGTGGCCGAGCAGTCGCACCGGGTCGAGCTGTTGCGCACGCCCGACGAGTCCGGCCGCGGCTGGTTCGCGGCGACCGTGGACCGGCTCGCCTCGTCCGGGCTGCGGCCCGAACAGGTGTCGCGGGTGCTGGCCGACCTCGAGATCCGGCCGGTGTTCACCGCCCACCCCACCGAGGCCTCGCGGCGCTCGATCCTGTCCAACCTCGCGGCCATCGGACACCTGGTCGAGCGCCGCCGGGACCCCCGTGCAAGCTCCACCGACCGCGCCCGGGTCGACCGGCGCACCGCCGAGTTGATCGACCTGCTGTGGCAGACCGACGAGCTGCGCCTGCAACGACCACGGGTCGTCGACGAGGCCACGTCGGCCCTGTTCTACGTCGAGCAGACCCTGCGCGAGGTCCTGCCGGTCCTCCTGGACGACGTCGACGCCGAACTGCGGCGGTTGGACGTGGAGCTGCCGTCCGGCGCGGCCCCCATCCGGTTCGGGTCGTGGGTCGGCGGCGACCGCGACGGCAACCCGTTCGTGACGCCCGAGGTCACCGAGGACGTGCTGGCGGTGATGCACGACAAGGGGCTCGACCTGGTCGAGACGGTCCTGCGCCAGCTCGGGACCAGGCTGTCGCCGTCCGTGCGCATCCGCCCGGCCAGTGGCGAGCTGCTGGCCAGCCTGGCCGCCGACCGGTCCGTGATGCCACAGGTGTGGAAGCGGCTGGCACACCTCAATGCCGAGGAGCCGTACCGCCTCAAGTTGTCCTACTGCCTGGAGCGGTTGCGGGCGACCCGGCAACGTCACCAGGCCGGCGTCGCGCCGGCCGACGGCGACATCGGCTACGTCGACGCTCACGGCCTGATCAACGACCTGCTGACCATCCGCGACTCGTTGCGGGAACATGGCGGCGACCTGCTCGCCGAAGGCATGGTCTCCGGCACGATCCGGGTCATCGAGGCCGCCCGTTTCCACATGGCGGTGCTGGACATCCGCGACCATGCCGACGTGTTCCACGGCCTGGTCGGCGAGTTGTGCGAACTCGACGGCATCACCTACCCCGACGACCCGGCGGGGCGAGCGGAGCTGCTGGCCGCCGAACTGGACCAGCGACGGCCGCTGTCCGCGCCCACCACGACGGTGTCGCCGCAGGCGCAACGGACCGCAGAGTTGTTCACGTCGCTGCGCCGGGCGTTCGCGCGCTATGGCGACGGCATCGTCGACACCTGCATCGTGTCGATGACCAAGGGCCCGGACGACGTGCTCGCGGCGGCGGTCGTGGCCCGTGAGTCCGGGTTGGTGGACATCCATGCGGGCGTCGCGAAGCTGTCGTTCGTCCCCCTGCTCGAGACCGTGGACGAACTGCACGCGGCCGGGGAGATCCTCGACGACCTGTTGTCGATCGAGGCCTACCGCCGAATCGTGTCGCTTCGGGGCAACGTCCAGGAGGTGATGCTGGGGTACTCCGACTCGAACAAGGACGGCGGGATCGTCACCAGCCAGTGGTCGATCCACACCGCCATCCGGGCCCTGCGCGACACCGCTGCCCGCCACGGGGTGAGCCTGCGGTTGTTCCACGGCCGCGGCGGGTCGGTCGGCCGCGGTGGCGGACCCGCCCACCAGGCGATCCTGGCCCAGCCACACGGCGCCGTCGGCGGGGCAGTGAAGCTCACCGAGCAGGGTGAGGTGATCTCCGACAAGTACCTGTTGCCGGGCCTGGCGCGGGCCAACCTCGAACTGGTGCTGTCGTCGACGCTGGAGGCGGCCCTGCTCCACACCGAATCGCGTCACGACCACGACACCCAGGTGGGCTACGACGAGGTCATGGACGTCGTGTCGAAGGAGTCGCGGGCGGCGTACCGACGCCTGATCGACGATCCCTCGTTGGTCGACTACTTCGTGACGTCGACCCCGGTCAACGAACTGGGGGCGATGAACATCGGGTCGCGGCCGGCGAAACGCTCGACCACCGGGGCCGGACTGGACGCGCTGCGGGCGATCCCGTGGGTGTTCGGCTGGACCCAGTCCCGCCAGATCGTGCCGGGCTGGTTCGGCATCGGGTCGGGCCTGCGGGCAGCACGCGAGGCCGGCCACGACGAGCGGTTGGTCACGATGGCCAGGGACTGGTGGTTCGTGCGTGCACTGCTGTCCAACGTCGAGATGACCTTGGCCAAGACCGACCTGCGGATCGCCGGTCGCTACGTGGAACGGCTGGTACCGGAGGAGCACCAGCACCTGTTCGACGTGATCAGCGAGGAGTACCGGGTCAGCGTCGAGGAGGTCACGCGCCTCACTGGGCGCACGACCCTGTTGGGCAACCACCCGGTCCTGGCCCGCACCCTGATGGTGCGCGACCTCTACCTCGAACCGCTGCACGCCATGCAGGTCGAACTGCTGGCCCGCACGCGTCACGACCGCGCCGAGGACACCGCTCGCGACCGAGCGCTGCTGCTGACCATCAACGGCATCGCGGCCGGCCTGCGCAACACCGGTTGACGTGCACCGGTCGGAGGCGTGCTGCTGCGACGTCGTCGATGTGCCGGTGCAGTGAAGTGCACCGGTCGGAGGCGTGCTGCTGCGATGTCGTCGATGTGCCGGTGCAGTGGAGTTTGCTCGCCTGGGGCTCGCAAACTCCCGGGCGCTCCGGGGGCAACGAGATCCCGGTGTGCGCCGCGGGCTGACATGGCCGCGGCACACTGGCGGCGAGCACGGCGGTCGGCGGCGAGGTCCGGCCGAGGTCCCACCGAGGTGTGCCATGGCAGCGTCAGCCCGCCCAGTCGTGCGTCGAGGGGTGGTGGTGGCCGTCGCAGCGGTCCTGCTGGCCGGCTGCGGCGATCTCGAGTCGCGGACGCGCGAGGCCGCCAGCGACGTGCGCTCACAGGCGGAGGGCCGCGTCGACGAGGCCATGCAGGAGCGGCTCGACGACGCCCGCGAGCGCTTCGGCGGTGCGGTCGACGCCGACCGCGTGTGCGGCCTGGTGGCCGACGACCGCCTGACCGGCCCCGAGCGCGACCGGCTGGTCGTCGCCGTGGAGTTGGGGCAGACCTTGGGGCTGCCGTCGGAGTTGCTCACCGCCGGCCGAGCCGTGCTGTCGGCCACCGACGATGAGGCCGGTCAGGTGGGTGCCCTCCGGGACGCCTGCGCGGACCTGGGCGCCGACGCCGCCACGGACGGCTGATGCCGGTCTTCGTCACGGCCGCGGACCACGGGATCGGTCCGGCACTGGTGGCCGCCCTGCGTGCCGACGGGGCCGAGGTGCGTGCGTTCGCGCGTGGATCGGGTGACGTCGGCGCCCTGAAGGCCGCGGGCGCCTTCGTCGCCGTGGGTGACCTGGACGACGAAGGCCACCTGGACGCGGCGATGACCGACGCCCACACGGTCGTGGTGCCGACGGACACGTGGTCGGCAGACCCGGGCGACCTGGACGTGGAGGTGGCCACGATCGCGCGCGCTGCCCGCCTGGCCGCCGTGCAGCGCATCGTGCTGGTGTCGTTGTGCGGCGCCGACCCGGAGGCCGACGTCGCGTTGCTGGCCGCCTTCGGCCGGGCCGAGGCGGCGGTGGCCGACGCGGGGATGCAGGCCCTGGTGGTGAGGACCGACGGCATCGTCGAGCACGGGTTCGTCGACGTGGTCTCCGGCCTGTCCGGGTGCGACGACGAGGTGCTGGCGCCGGTGGCTGCCGACCGGCTGGTCGCCGGCTTGGTCGCGCTCGACGCCGCGCGCTCGACGCAGGACGGAGGGCGCGCGTTGTTCACGGCACTTGGCGAGCGCGCCACGGTGGCCGCGTGGCGTCGTCGCCTGGCCGGCCTGGACGGCACCACCGGCGACCGGACCGGCGACCTCGTCGGGCGCCGGTGGCTGGTGCCCGAGCGGCGGGCGGACCTGCGGGCGATCCTGGCCGGTCGTGGCAGCCCGTCCATGGCCGGTGCAGACCTGTGGTCGTTCGCGGACGGCTCGGCGACGTGACCGCGACCGACGCCACGTGGGCGCTGTTCGACCTGGACGGCTGCCTCATCGACTCCTCGGAGGCGATCCCGGCCTGCCTCAACGCCGCCCTGGTCGAACTCGACCTGCCGCCGTACGAACCCGCCGACCTGCAGTGGTGCATCGGGCCGCCCCTGGCCGGCTCGATCGAACGCCTGGTGGCCATGGGGGGCCTGGAACCCACGCCGACCCGGGTGGCGACGGGCCTGGCGACGTACCGAGAGGTCTTCCCCGACCTGGCCGGGCGCCTGACGACCGTGATCGATGGAGTCGACGACCTGCTGGCGGCGCTGCCCCAGCGCCGGGCCGTCGTCACGTCCAAGCCCGCGGGTGCGGCCCGACCACTCGTCGACGCGATGGGGCTGGGGTGGGCGTTCGAGGTGGTGCACGGGCCCGGCCTGGACGTCGAGCACGAGCCGAAGGCGGTCACGCTCGGGCGGGCGCTGGACGACCTCGGGATCGTCGACCCCGCGACCGCGGTGATGATCGGCGACCGCCACCACGACGTCGACGCCGGCCGCGAGCGCGGCACGGCCACCGTCGGGGTCACGTGGGGCGCCGGTGACCGGGCCGAGTTGACCGCCGCCGGCGCCGACCACGTCGTGGACCATCCGGACGAGTTGCTGGCCCTGCTGACGGCCTGACACCACCCCCGACCTGGGTGAATCCGCCGCCGTTCGTCCCTCACACCATCGGGTCGAGGCCCTTCGGCCCGGGTGTGGGTCGGGTGGAAGGGCCCCGGTCGGCACCGGCACGTGGTCGGGGCGGGTCAGCCGGCGCGCAGGACCAGGGTCTGGCCGGCGTGGCCGACCAGGCCGTCCACGTCGAACAGGTCGGCGCCGGAGCGCCCGATCCCGACCGGGCCGGCGTGGGTGGTCGCGCGTGAGGCGAACCAGGAGCCGACCGGTTCACGGAGGATGGTCAGTGTCAGGTCCGGGTTGATGCAGGTCACCTCGTCCGGGTGGGTGTTCCACGAGATCCCGTTGCCACAGTCGGCCAACGGGCCCAGGCGCTGGCGTGGCGAGGGTTCCTCGCCGTCCACGATGGCCACCGTGCGCATCCACAACGTGGTCGGGCCGCCGCTTCCGGCCCGGCTGGGCGGGTCGTCGCGCACCTCCAGCGAGTGGCTGAAGAACGTCAGCCCGCCCATCCGGTCCCGGGCTATCGGGAGGGCGCCCGGTTCGGACCGGTCGAAGGCCGGCGCCGTGAAGGGTGTGCTGGGCGTGGCGAGGTCGACCGTGGCGAGGTGCAGTCCCGACGCCGTGGCACACACCCGGCCGGAGTCGTGGACGATCTCGGCCGCGCGGTCGTGGCCGTGCGGCCGCGGCATCGCAGCGCCACGGCGACGGTGAAGCCGGCCATGGGGATCGGTCGGACCAGCTCCACGGTCACACGCGCCAACGACTGGTCCGGGCCGACCTCGTCGAGTCGTTCCAGCGCCCGGACCAACAGCGACGTCGGCGGACAACCGTGGCAGGCCTGCGGGTCCCACGGACCCCGGGCGAGCTCCGTGGGCCGGAACCGGATCCCGTCCTCGGTCATGGAGTAGGCGTCGGCCATCGCGGCCTCCTCAGGCGTCGGTCGGCGCGTCGTCGTCCGCTGCCGGGTCTCCGCGGTTGAAGCCCCACACCAGCGTGGCGTCGAGGGCGACCCCGTCCGGGCCGGGGCCCCGCAGGTTGCCCTCCAACGTGAATCCCGCCTTCTGGGCGACGCGGGCGCTGGCGCGGTTGCGGCCGTCGCACAGCCACACGAACCGATCCCAGCACCACTCGTCCGACAGGCCCCAGCGCACCAACCCCCGCAGCACGCGGGTGCCGATCCCGGTCCCGGCACGTTCCGCGGCGATCCACATCCCGATCTCGGCCACGCGCGAGTCCAGCCCACCCCAGCGAGGGTGCAGGCCGGTCCCGCCGACCAGGGTGTCGCCGTCCCAGATCGACAGCACGAAGTCCTCGTGGGCGAGGTAGTGCCCCGCGAACAGGCGGGCGCGGGCTTCGGCGGCCTGGGCGGTGTCGTCGGGCGTGGCCCACGCCATCCACGGCGCCAGGTGGTCGTACGAGGCGACCGTGGTGGCGGCCATCACCGCGCCGTCACCGGGCTGCCACGCGCGCACGACCAGGTCGTCGATCGTGGTCGAGGTGGGCGCGAGGAAGTGGTCGTCCATGGTTGCCTCCGGTGACCGGGGGCGATCACCCTATGCCGTGCCGTCACCCGTGGCAGCCGTCCCGGCCCACCGGCGCAGCGGGCCGTGCGGCCGGAGAGGTGGACCTCAGCCGACCGTGAGGACTGCCGACATGCCGGAGTGCAACTGGCAGAAGAAGTCGTACGTGCCCGGCGAGGACGGAGCCGTGATGGTCAGCGTCGCGCCTCGGGGCGCCTGTTCGTCGAACGCGCCGTCGGTGGCCGTGATGGTGTGCAACAGGCTGTCGTCGTTTCTGACCTCGATCTCGGCCCCGGCGTCCACGGTGGCGGGCACGTCGAAGGCGAAGTCGTCGATCGTGATGATCGGGGTGGCCGCGGGTGCCGCCTGGGGTTCCGAGGTCTCGACCGCAACCGGTGTCGGGCTGGGCGTCGGTGACGG